>JBBRKS010000044.1:0-26290 GCA_038231775.1 Rhodobacterales bacterium
GGTCGTTCTGACTGCAGCCATCGTGGGCCTGGGCATGGTCGTTGTGACCTCGGTCGGCACGGGCATCACCGGCCTGTCGTCCAAAGTCGTTACCGACCTCGACGGTCGTACTTCGGGCTACGAGACCCAGACCCAGTAATCATTGGCAAAGGGTCACCAGACCTGCGCCAGGGCCGTGCACGGCAAACGTGCGCGGCCAAATCTACTCGGGGTCGTCGCGATTATCTCATCCAATTGCGGTCACCAACTTGCCCCAGTTTTGCCCTGACTCAGGGTTAAAAAGGCGCAACCTTTGCACGCAAGTTTGGGCGTTCTCGACAAGGCCAAGGCCTAGAAGGACCTACAATGCAGACCCACTGGACCAGATTTCGAGACGAAGACTCCGGCGCTGTGACTGTCGATTGGGTGGTACTTTGCGCTGCAGTGATCGGGATGGGGATGCTGGTTCTGCGGCCTGTGGCCTTTTCGGCCGACAGTTCAGCCGAAGGTGTGGCTGACTTTGTGCGGAGTGTGCCGATTACTTACGCAGGCAACTAAGGATCGTGCCGGGAAAGTCCGGCGCGGAGGGTTAAAAGGGGTAACGTGATGCGAGCAGTTTTCAGTCTGGTTCTTGTCGTGGGCCTCGCCCTCGCGGGTTTTGCGGTTTACATGACCCAGAAATTCTTCAGCCAATCCCAGGCCGAATTGAACTTTGAACGCGACCTGCGGGCCAAGACCGGCCCCCTGGTGCAAGTCTATGTGGCCAACAAGGTCAAGAAATACGGTGAGGTTCTGACCAAGGACGATGTTCAATTGGTCTATTGGCAGGAAAGTGCCCTGCCCGCACATAATTTCATGAAGGAAGAGGTTCTCTTCCCGGTCAACACCAAAGATCAACGCTTTGTCAGCCGACAGATCGAGAAATTCGAACCGATCCTTGCCGAAAACGTTACCGAACCGGGCAAGCCTGCCGGGTTGACGAGCCTGCTGGACAAAGGTGAAACGGCTTTCGCTGTCAAGGTTGACGTGGCTTCGGGTGTGGCCGGGTTTGTTCAGGTTGGTGACCGGGTTGACGTGTACTGGACTGGTTCGATCACCGGCGCTGACGGCGAGATTACACGGCTGATCGAAACGGGCGTCCGTGTCGTCGGGGTTGACCAGCAGTCTGACAACACGGTGGTTAACAACGGCGTCGCCCGTACCGTGACATTCGCCGCAGCGCGTGAGGATGTGGCCCGCCTGACCCAAGCGCAGGCAACCGGACGGCTGAACCTGGCTCTGGTCGGGTCGAACGATACGTCGGTGGCAGGCAAGATCGAGGTCAACTCCAACCAGCTTTTAGGCATCACACCGCAACAGGTTGCAGCGATACCTGACGCCCCGAAAGTTTGTACGATCAAGATGCGCAAGGGTGCTGACGTGGTCGACACGCCGATCCCCTGCACGAACTGAAGCCAGAAATCGACCAAAACGGCCCCATATATCGTGGGGCCGTTTTGGTTTGACGCAAATGGCGGGCTGCTGTTGCAAGTTATCCACATAAGGAAGACCTTCCAACCTTTTGATTCTTGATTAAAAATGCCGGTTGAGGCATTGTTGAATGCGAAAACGGGCAACAAAAGACCCGGACTTTGGGCATATTGAGAGGGCAGGTCGATGAAACTGCGAGGCCTATGGATGGCGGGACTGCTGGGACTGGCGTTTGCCGGACCGGTTGTTTGCCCTGTCCCTGCGATGGCGCAAAATCTTTCCATCATGAAGGGGTCGGCGAACGCGCCGCTCAACGTGCCGATGAACCGGGCGGTTGTCATTGAAAGCGACACGCCGTTTGCCGAACTTTCGGTGGCCAACCCTGGCATCGCCGACATTTCGACGCTGTCTGACAAGACGATCTACGTCTTGGGCAAGACGCCGGGCCGCACGACGATGACCCTGCTGACGCAGGACGGCAAGCTGATCTCTAACGTAGAGGTTCAGGTGACGCCGGACATCGAGGAATTCAAGGAACGGCTGCAGCAGATCCTGCCCGGCGAACATATCGAGGTGCGCACCGCCAATGACGGCATCGTGCTGTCGGGCACCGTCTCTTCCACCGCCAAGCTGGACCGCGCCCTTGATCTGGCCGCACGCTATGCGCCGGACAAGGTTTCGAACCTTCTGATGGTGTCGGGCACCCAGCAGGTCATGCTGAAAGTGCGCTTTGCCGAAATGCAGCGCTCGGTGTCCAAAAGCCTGTCATCCTCGCTGGGCGTGCGTGACAGCACCAACGGCGTGATCGGCGCTACGGGCTCCGTGCTGAACAACATCAACAATACCAACGGCAGCTTCAAACCGGCGGCTGGCACGATGGGCGCACTTGGTCTGGGCTTTACCGCAGGGTCGCTGGAGTTCGGTGTCCTGTTAGAGGCGTTGGAATCCAAGGGCGTTGTACGCACCCTGGCCGAACCGAACCTGACAGCCTTGTCGGGACAAGAGGCCAAGTTTCTGGCGGGTGGTGAATATCCCATTCCGGTTACCAGCGACAACGGCGGTGTCACGATCCAGTACAAACCGTTCGGGGTGGAGCTGAACTTTACCCCGACCGTGGTGGACGGCAACACGATCAATCTGGTGATCAACGCGGCTGTGTCCTCGATCGACACCACCACTTCGGTCACGACCAACGGTGTGTCAGTCAACGCCTTCAAACGGCGCGAAACCTCGACCACGGTCGAGATGCGCGACGGAGAAAGCTTTGCAATTGCCGGCCTGCTGCAGGATGACTTCCGCGATCTGAATGGTCAGGTGCCGTGGCTGGGCGACGTGCCGATCCTTGGCACCTTGTTCCGCAGTGCCGACTATCAGCGCAATCAGTCCGAACTGGTCATCATCGTGACGCCGCATCTGGTCACGCCGATCAAGGGCGACACCTTTGCCCTGCCGACCGACCGCATCCGTATTCCGACCGAAAAAGAACTGTTCTTGTTCGGCAAGACCGCGGGCCGCCAAACCGGGGCTGCGGGCGAGGTGGCCCGGCAAGACTTCAGTGGGTCCTATGGCTATTCGATGGAGTGATGGCATGACCCCCTTGCACAAGACTCTGATGCTTGCCGCTGTTTGTCTGTTGCCCCTGTCAGCCTGCGACACGACCTCTTTTGGTCGCGAAGCGGGGGCAGAGGTGGATGAAGGCAACTTCGGCAACCCGACCATGGTCAACGGCCTTGCGATGCGCGGCGAAGGTGATGCCACACAGATGCTGGGCCAACGGTTTGCCAGCGAAGTGGCGACCACCATCACATTCGCCTTCAACTCTGCCCAGCTGACACCAGAGGCGATGGCCACCCTGTCGCGGCAAGCCGCCTGGATCAAGCAGTTCCCCGAAGTGCGGTTCAGCGTTTATGGCCACACCGATCTGGTTGGGTCTGAACACTACAACAAGGGTCTGGGTCTGCGCCGCGCACAGGTGGCGGTGTCCTATCTGGAACATCAGGGCATCTCTGGCGCACGGCTTGAGGCGCTGGTGTCTTATGGTGAGACGCAGCCTGTGGTCAACACCACTGCACCCGAACAGCGCAACCGTCGTGCGGTGACCGGTGTATCAGGCTTCAGCAAGGGCTATACCGGCCTGTTGAACGGCAAATACGCGGCGATCATCATGCGCAGCTATATCGAAAGCGCTACACGCGTCCATCCGTCCAATACGATCGTGGGCACCGAAACCAACCCCGCTGGCGGCGGCGGCGGCGGCTGATCGACCTTCTCTAAGGCTTCGCAAGGGCTCTCTTCGGCGGGCCCTTTCTATTGAGGGGCATCGGCCCGAACTGCCGCGCCGAATTGTTGCTTTCGTTTCCACAAACACCGATTCAGACGTGAAATACCAAAGATTGACGCCCTTTTAGCCCCAATCTCGCCACCATCACCCTTCAAAACAGTCTCAAGGGACACGCGTGCCGACCGAGAAGAGTCGCAACGTGTCCGGGGCCACCGTCTTCCACCGGGAAGCAGGGGCCTTTGTTGAGGCGAATTTGGAAGGACTGGTCCATGATGAGCGTAGCGACCCTTCAACCTGAACCCGCGTCCATCGTGGCGTGCACCATTTCGCGTGATGTGCAGAACTTTGAACTGCTGATCGACGATATGGAACTGGAATTGGGCGAAAGCTGGGGCGATCTGTCGTTTGAGGATGCGCAGGTCTTTCTGGAACAGCCCGACGCACGCGGGTTGGAGTTTGTCGCAATCGCGGTCAATGCCGAAGATGAAAACGACCTTGGCCGCATCACGGATGTGATCAAGCAGGCGAAATCGCACAATATCAAGGTGGTGCTGGTGGCCAATCAGATCGGCCCGATGGCACTGCATCAGTTGCTGCGTCTGGGGGCTGATGACTTTTTGCCCTATCCGCTGCCCGAAGGGGCGTTGCACGAAACCATTGAACGTCTCCGCAAACCGGCGCCGACTCCGATGTTGGTGGCCACGGCCGCGGGCATTGCCACGCCGCCACCAGAGGCGCAGATGCCGCATCCTGGCTTCAAGGCCAAGGGCGACCGCGATGCCGTGGTGCTGCCAGTGCACGGGTTGTGCGGTGGATCGGGTGCCTCGACTTTCGCCGCCAACCTTGCATGGGAGTTGGCCAATATCGGCAAGGACGCGCCGCGCGTCTGCCTGATCGACTTTGATTTCCAGTTCGGCTCTGCCGCAACCTATCTGGACCTGCCGCGCAAAGAGTCGGTGTTTGAACTGTTGACCGATGCATCCGCCGTGGACAGCGACGCGCTGTTGCAGGCCATGCTGACCTATAATGACAAACTGCATGTGCTGACCGCACCCGCCGACATGCTGCCCTTGGACATCATCGGCCCTGACGACATCGGGCGTCTGATCGACATGGCGCGGGCGAACTTCGATTTTGTCGTGATCGACATGCCCAAAACGGTGGTGTCGTGGACCGAAGCGGTTCTGCAACGCGCCCATGTCTACTTTGCCTTGCTGGAACTGGACCTGCGGTCCGCCCAGAACGTGCTGCGTTTTAGCCGGGCGCTGAAGGCGGAAAGCCTGCCGCACGAAAAACTGCGCTTCGTTCTGAACCGCGCCCCGAAATTCACCGACCTTGGCGCCAAGTCACGCGTCAAGCGTATGGCCGAAAGCCTTGATATCGCCATCGAAGTGCAACTGCCCGATGGCGGCACCGCTGTTACGCAGGCCAACGACCATGGTCTGCCCTTATCCGAAAGTGCCGCGAAAAATCCGCTGCGCCGTGAAATCCAGAAACTCGCCAAATCTTTGTTCGAACTGAACAAGGCCGTCGAAACCGTTCGCAAGTGAAATTGCCCTGGGGGGCCTAAATGTTCTCGCGCTTCAAAAAATCCGACGCAAATCCTACCAATCCCGCAACCGCCTCTGTGGGGTCGGGTGCGGCCATGACCCGCGCTGCAACAGCAGCTCCGGTCGCGGCGGCCAAACCTGCCATGGCCCAGCGGCCCGTAATTGCCGCCGTCAACCCGGTCGATGCCGCAGCGCAAGACAAAGAGCGCAAGCGCAAGGAAAAGATCAGCGAGCTGAAGGTTGAACTGCACAAGCGCCTGCTGGACAGTCTGAACCTGTCAGCGCTTGAAACGGCCTCGGAAAACAACCTCAAGACCGAAATCGCCGACATCGCCGCCGAGGCGCTGATCGACATGGCCGTCGTGCTGAATGCCAGCGACCGCGCCACGCTGAACCAGGACCTGTATGACGAGGTGATGGGCCTTGGCCCGCTGGAACCGTTGCTGAAGGACGAGTCGATCAACGATATTCTGGTCAACGGGCCGCGCCGCATCTTTATCGAACGCGGCGGCAAGCTGGAACTGACCGACATCACCTTCAAGGATGAACGCCACCTGTTGCGCATCATCGACAAGATCGTGTCCGCCGTGGGCCGCCGAGTTGACGAATCCAACCCCTATTGCGACGCGCGTCTGGCCGATGGATCTCGTTTCAACTGCATGGTGCCGCCGGTTGCAGTGGACGGCAGCCTGGTGTCCATCCGTAAATTCAAGAAAGACAAGCTGAAGATCGAGGACCTGATCCGCTTTGGCGCTTTCACCGAGGAAATGGCCGCCTATCTGCAGGCAGCCGTGTCGTGCCGCCTGAACATCATCGTGTCGGGTGGTACGGGTTCGGGCAAGACAACGACGCTGAACGCGCTGTCGTCATTCATCGAAGACAGCGAACGCGTGCTGACCATCGAGGATACGGCCGAATTGCAACTGCAACAGGTCCATGTCGGCCGGATGGAAAGCCGCCCCGCCAACGTCGAAGGCAAGGGCGCTGTCACCCAGCGCGATTGTCTGCGCAACGCGCTGCGGATGCGGCCTGACCGGATCATCGTGGGCGAAACCCGCGGCGAAGAGGTCATCGACATGCTGCAGGCAATGAACACCGGTCACGACGGATCAATGACCACGATCCACGCCAACTCTGCCCGCGACGGCATCTCACGTCTTGAAAACATGGTCGCGATGGCTGGCATCGACATGCCGCTGAAAGCCGTGCGCAGCCAGATCGCGTCGGCTGTCAACCTGATCGTGCAGGCTTCTCGTCTGCAGGACGGATCGCGGCGCATGGTGTCGATCACAGAGATCACCGGGATGGAAGGTGAAGTCATCTCGATGCAGGAAGTGTTCCGCTACGAACGTCTGGGCGTTGAACCCAACGGCAAGATCATAGGGCGTTTCAACGCGACCGGCGTGCGCAGCCACTATTCCGAACGTTTCCGCCAGTGGGGCTTTGATCTGCCGGCATCCTTGTATGAACCCATTCAGTAAGGCAGAACCATCATGCAGATAAGCGCTGCCCCCCTGATCTATATTCTGGTTTTTGTCGCCGTGGTCTTTCTGGTGGAAGGCCTGTACCTGACGGTTTTTGGCAAATCCATCAGGCTTAACAGCCGGTTGTCCAGACGGATGACGCTGCTGGAAAAGACTCATGACCGCGAAAAAGTGCTGGAACAACTGCGCAAGGAGATGAGCCAGCACGTCAATTCGCGTGGCATCCCGTTGTATTCAATCCTGGCCAACAAGGCCCAGCGCGCCAACATCGCCTTCACGCCCAAGGCGCTGATCGGCATCATGGCGGGCCTGTCGGTGTTTGCCTATGTCGGGTTGACCATTGGCACCTCGGCGGGCGGTGCGGTGCGCATTATCGTAGCCCTGTTCATGGGGATTGGCGGCGTCTATTTCTGGATCAACGGCAAAGCCAAAAAGCGCATGGCCCTGCTGGAAGAACAACTGCCCGACGCCGTCGAGCTGATGGTGCGGTCGTTGCGCGTCGGTCACCCTTTTTCGTCCGCCATCGCCAACGTCGCCAAGGAAATCTCTGACCCATTGGGCACCGAATTCGGGGTGATCGCCGACGAAGCCTCGTATGGTCGTGATGTCGCCGAAAGCTTGAAATCCTTTGCGGAACGGCTCGACAGCCAGGATTTGCGCTTTCTGGCCGTGGCCGTGACGATTCAGCAGCAATCGGGCGGCAACCTTGCCGAAATCCTTGACGGTCTGGCCAAGGTGATCCGCGCCCGCTTCAAGCTGTTCCGCCGGGTGCGCGCCATCACCGCCGAGGCGAAATGGTCAGGCATGTTCCTTTCGGCCTTTCCGATCGGAGCGTTGATCATGATCAACATGCTGGAACCGCACTACTACGACGAAGTCATGAAAACATCGTCCTTCATCCCCGGATGCCTGATTGTGGCGGTGTTTTTGGTCGTCAACGTCATCTTCATGAAAATCATGGTCAATATCAAGGTCTAAGCCAATGGAAGTGCTCAACAACCTCAACGCCATGCTGGTGAACAAGTTCGGCCCGCTGGGTCCGTTGTTCGCGGTCGGATTGCTGGGTATGCTGCTGATCCTAGCGGTTTTGCCCACGATGCTGCACAAACGGCCAGAGCCGTTTGACAAGCTGAAAGCCATGCGCACCGTGGCAGCGGACCCGAAGCAAAAGGGTCAGGCTTTGCGGCGCGGCGAAAAGCAGGACAAGCTGCAAAAGTTCGCCAACTTTCTGGAGCCGCAGGACGCCGAGACGATGTCAGCCTCGCGGTTGAAGATGGTTCGGGCGGGCTATCACAACAAGAACGCCGTGCGGATGTTCCACTTTGCCCAGTTCGCGCTGGGGATCAGCCTGCTGATTGCCGGGGTGATCTACACGATCATCGTGTCGCAGCACAAAGACGTCTCGACCCAGTTCAAGCTGCTGGCAACCATCATTCCCGGTGCGGCCGGCTACTATCTGCCGCAATACTGGGTACAGCGCCGCCTGCAGGAACGTCAGCAACAGATCGTCAGCGGCTTTCCGGATGCGTTGGACCTAATGCTGGTCTGTGTTGAGGCGGGTCAATCGCTGGACCAATCCATCAACCGGATGGCCAAGGAAACCCGGGCCGGCTACCCCGCTTTGGCCGATGAACTGGAAATGGTCAGCCACGAGGTCAAGGCCGGCAAGGAACGCGTCAACGTGTTGAAGGACATGGCAGAGCGGGTCAATCTGCCCGACGTGTCGTCTTTCGTGACAACGCTCGTGCAGTCGGCCACCTATGGTACGTCGATTGCCGATGCGCTTCGGGTTTATTCAGCCGAAATGCGTGACAAGCGCGTGATGCGGGCCGAAGAGAAAGCGAACACCTTGCCGACGAAGCTGACGCTTGGCACAATGATGTTCACGGTGCCGCCGCTGATGATCATTCTGATCGGACCTTCAGTGATGGGCATCACCAAGATGCTGTCGATGGGCGGCCCATAAAAAGGGACGCTTTCGGCTGCATCACAGCAAGTGGGTGTGGCTCTGCGGTGCGTGATTGCCTTTCTGTTTCTGCCTTTGATTGCCGGTTGCGCGCTGTCGGGTGAACTGTCGTCGAACGGCACCATTGCGCCTTCGGTTGATGGCCGCCGTCAGGGTGTTGACGGGTTAGAGGTTGGCCACCGTCTGATGGCTGCGGGCGAATACGAACTGGCGCTGAAGGCCTATTACCGCGCCGCCTCGGTGCAGGGCATGAATTCCGACATTCTGTCCGCCGTCGGCAGTGCCGATCTGAAGCTGGGTCGGCTTAATCAGGCCGAACAGATCCTGCGCCGCGCCATTCAGGAAGACCCAACCTTTGTGCCCGCGCTGAACAATCTCGGCGTTGTTTTGATGGAAGAGAACAAGTTTGGCGAGGCGCGCGGCGTGTTTCAGACCGCGTTCGAACTGGACAGTGGCAATTCGGATGAAATCCGGCAGAATTTGCGCTTGGCTATCGCCCGGACAGCGGGATCGGTGTATGTTGACCCTGTTGCCAAGGACGCTCCTCGGTTCAACCTTGTACGGCGTGGTCAGGGGGACTTTGTCCTGTTGTCACAGCTGTAACCGGTTGGTCGCGGCGCCCTTCGGTTCGAGCAGCAAAAAAGGACGCAAAATGCGCCACCCAGGATTTGTCGTGCTGTGCCTTGTTGGCACAGTTGGTTTGACTGCGTGCCAACACGGGGTATCCCGCACTCAGGCCGCGCGGGCGGTTGCCGAAGCGCAGGCCGTCGATCAGGATAATCTTTCTGACATCATGCTGACCGTCGCTGACCCGACAGAGGCTGTGACCTATTTCAAGAATGCCCTGACGGTGACACCGGACCGCGTTGACCTGAAGCGCAGTTTGGCGAAATCCGAAGCGCGCGCCGGGCTTTACGCCGAAGCAGCCGGGGTTCTGACCGCTGTGATCGCCTCACCGCAAGGGACGGATGATGACAGGCTGGCGCTGGCCGATGTGCTGATCCGGTCCAACGAATGGGACAAGGCCGAGGCGATCCTGAACTCCATCCCGCCAACCGTGGAAAGCTATGAACGCTACCGGCTGGAAGCTCTGGTGGCCGACAGCAAGAAAGACTGGAAAAAGGCCGACAGCTTTTATTCGATCGCCGTGGGCATGACGACCAAACCGCAGGGCGTTTTGAACAACTGGGGTTATTCGAAACTGACGCGCGGCGACGGTCCTGGGGCGGAAAAGCTGTTCATTCAGGCGCTGACCTATGATCCGACCATGTTCACCGCCAAAAACAACCTCGTTCTGGCCCGTGCCGCCCAGCACAAATACGATCTGCCGGTAATCGATATGACCCAGGAAGAGCGGGCGCGGCTGATCTATACCTCGGCCCTTGCCGCCATCAAGCAGGGCGACACCGTCACTGGCAAGCGCCTGCTGCAAGAGGCGATTGACACCTCGCCCACCTATTTTGAAGAAGCCGCGCGCAGTCTTGCGGCACTGGGGGGCTGATGCTGCCGCTATATCCCGCACTGGCCTTTCTGCCCTTTACCCTATGCATCGGCATCTGGGTCGCGTGGAGCGATATGCGGTCAATGAAGATCCCAAACATGGCGGTGCTAAGCCTGATCGCCGTCTATGTGGTGGTTGGCATTCTGGTCTTGCCCTTCAGGATATGGCTTTTGGGTTTGGGCGTCGGGGTGGCCACGCTGGTCGTCTTGTTCATCGCCAATGCAGTCGGACTGATGGGGGCGGGCGACAGCAAGTTTGGCGCTGCGATGGCGCCGTTTTTCGTGATGGCCGACACGATGCCCGAAATCCGGCTGGTCATGGGCCTGATGGCGGGCTGTCTGTTGGGCGCATTCGCCGCACACCGGCTGATGCGGCTGATCCCTGCGGTCCGGCGCGCCACGCCGGATTGGCAAAGCTGGACCCACAAAAAGTTTCCAATGGGGCTGGCTTTGACAGGAATGTTGAATTTCTACCTTCTGACCGCGCCAATTCTGACACTTTTGCAGGTCATCTGATCTGAAGTCCCGGCCTGTAGCGTCAGGCAAAACACGAGGCCTGTCATGAATGTTCAAGTCGCGCCCCAAGGCGTGCTGCCCCCTGCCCCGCCGAGATCGCTGGTCGAGATCGGGATTCCGATGGTCATGATGCGGGACATTCTGCTGAAAACCATGTTCCGCATGAACGTTGACCTTGTGTCGGTTCTGGCGCGGGTGATCTGTCTGCCGGTGCCCCTGACACAGGAACTGATCGACCTTGCCCGCACCCAGCGCTTGCTGGAGGCGACTGGCACGCTGCACGCCACCTCGGGCAACGAGATGGGGTATCAGCTGACCGATATGGGCAAATCGCGGGCGCTGGATGCGTTAAGTCAGTCGGAATATTACGGTGCCATGCCAGTGCCGTTGGCCGGCTACGGTGAACAGATGAAGCGCCAGTCGGTGCGCAACATGAAGATCACCCGGACAGAACTGACCAAGGGCATGGGCCACCTGATCCTGCCGCTTGATCTGATCGACAACCTTGGCCCAGCCGTGACCTCTGGCCGGTCGATCCTGATGTACGGCCCACCCGGCAACGGTAAGTCCAGCATTTCCAACGGCATCCGCGCGGCCTTGGGCGACCGCATCTATATTCCGCGCGCGATAGAATATTCCGGTCAGGTGATCACGGTCTATGACCCGATCGTGCATTCCAAGGCCGAGGAAAGCTTTGATGACCCCAACAGCCTGCGCCGCAGTTCCAACCGCTTTGACGCCCGCTATGTCTTCTGCGACCGCCCTTCCGTGGTGACGGGCGGTGAATTGACGCTGGACATGCTGGATCTGAAATACAACCCGGTGGCGCGCACCTATCAAGCCCCGTTGCAGTTGAAATCCTCAGGTGGGATTTTCATCGTCGACGACCTTGGCCGCCAATCCGAACCACCGCAAAAGCTGGTAAACCGCTGGATTGTTCCCTTGGAAGAAAACCGCGATATTCTGGCGCTGCAATCGGGTGAGAAATTCACCGTGCCGTTTGACACGCTGGTGATTTTCTCAACCAACTTCCACCCGAATGAGATTTTTGACGGCGCAGCGTTGCGGCGGATTTTCTTCAAGATCAAGGTGGATGGCCCGTCACAGGACAACTTCCTGAAGATTTTCGCCATGGTGGCCCGCAAGAAAAAGATGCCGCTGGATGAGGCGACACTTTTGTACCTGCTGAAGACCAAGTACCCGACGATCAACAACAATTTCGCCAACTACCAGCCGGTGTTCCTGATCGACCAGATGATCTCGATGTGCGAGTTTGAGGGCATCCCCTATCAGATGAACCCCGATCTGATCGACCGGGCATGGGGCAACATGTTCGTGCGGCAAGAGGAAATCTCGCGCTAAATGATCAGTTTGGCGGCCGGGTCACTCCAGCCCGGTCGCAACAAAGACCTTCAGCTTGCCATCAATCGTGACTTCGGTGCGCAGCGGAAACATCATATCGGTCAGCCATAAAGTCACAGTCGGCCCGGGTTTGCCGCCGTGCGTGTCGGTTCGTGTGATGACATGGACCGGATAGGTGCAATCGCCCAATACGATAACGTCATCGCGCAACCGGATGATTTCGGTGTGAAACCCGCTGCGGAAGGCGTGCTCGATGGTTTCGTCGGCGTCATAGGCCAGTGTCACGCCCAACGGTTGTTGACGCGGGTCTTTCAGGTCGGACAGCCATGTGTATATGAAGGTCGTGCCGTGGTTGGCCGTGGTGATCGGAAATATCCCGTACCGGGCGGTCGCGATGCTTAAAGCGCCATCCGGCAGCGGCAAGCGGTAGGTGAAGTCCTGCGCGGTATGACCCATAGTCTCTGCGGTGCGACCGGAGTCAAAATGCACGAACTTGGGCGGGTTCGGGCCAAAACAGGCGGCATTCGCTGCACCTGTCATCAGCAAAGCCGAAAGCATCAGGCGAACCATTGCACACCGCCTTCGGTTACCACCGCGTCAAGGCGCTGGTCGAACTGATCAATCGGCACCTCGTCAACCTCTTGTGCTGCAAAGGCAAAACCTATGGCAAGCGTCGGCCCCTTGGCCCGCAGGCCTTGCAAGGTGCGGTCGTAAAACCCGCCGCCATAGCCCAACCGGTAGCCCCTTGCGTCAAACGCCAGCAACGGCACGATCAGGATATCCGGGATCACCCAGGCACCCTCTGCCGGGATCGCCGCACCAAATGGGCCAGGGATCATCGCAACCCCCGGCCCCCATTCGCGAAACTTTAGCGGGGTCGCGGCGGCCACGATCACCGGCACGCCAACCGCACCCTGATGGGCGGCCATCGCGGGCAACGGGTCAATTTCTGTCCGCATCGGCATGTAACCGGCCAGAACCTTGCCCGAATGGGCGGCCAGCAGATCGGCCAGCAGTTCGGCAGCCTGCCCCTGCCCAGCCTCAAACGCCGCTTTGCGCGACCCGAAGGCGGTTTTGCGGGCCAGCGCCTTAAGATCGTCCATGGCATCCCCTTGGTTGGCCTTTGGGGTCAGATATATCATCCGCCCCGCCAAAGTCCGCAGAATTGTGCCCGCCCAGCTTTGGGATTGCGCAAGGTTGGCGCTAAGCTGTTTCTGGCAAATGCCGGGCGAACGGAAATTTACCTTGGGCGCCGGACCCCGTAGACTGGGACCCGTAACACGAGGTGACTTATGGCTGATTTGCTGTTCGGGCAGGTGCTGTCTTATCAGGGCGACCCGTTTCAGACGCCCGATGCCGCACGCCTGCACGAGGCGGTATTGCTTGACGGTGGCCTGATCCGCGCCGTGGGGACGCGGGCAGCCCTGCAGGCGGCGCATCCCACGGCGCGGGTGACGGACTATGGCAAGGGCTTGATTTCGGCCGGTTTTATTGATGCCCATGTGCATTATCCGCAGACCGCCATCATCGCCTCTTGGGGCAAGCGGCTGATTGACTGGCTGAACCAGTACACTTTTCCCGAAGAAATGCGCTTTGCCGATCCAGCCTATGCGGACGAGATTGCGACCCGGTATTTCGATCTGGCGCTGGCGCACGGCACCACTTCGATGTGTTCTTATGCGACGATCCATCCCGCCTCGGTCGATGCGTTCTTTGAGGGGTCGCGTGCGCGGGGCCTGCGTGCCTTTGCCGGCAAGACCTGCATGGACCGCAACGCGCCTGACGGGCTGCTGGATACGGCGCAAAGTGGCTACGACGACTCCAAACGCCTGTTGCAAAAGTGGCATGGGGTGGACCGGCTGTCTTATGTGATCACACCGCGGTTTTCGCCGACCTCTACCCCGGAACAACTGGCGGCGATGGGGGCCTTGTGGCGCGAATATCCGGGTTGCCTGATGCAGACCCACCTGTCAGAGCAGACTGACGAGATCGCCTGGGTCAAGGACCTGTTCCCACAATCACGTGATTATCTGGACACTTACGAGGCGCAAGGCCTGCTGGGTAAGGGCGCGGTGTACGGCCATGCCATCCATTTAACCGCCCGCGAAAAGGATCGGCTGGTCGAGGCGGGGGCGAGTCTTGTGCACTGCCCGACCTCTAACACCTTCATCGGATCGGGCCTGTTTGACATGGGGTTGGCGCAGCATTTGCGCGTCGGTCTGGCGACCGATACTGGCGGCGGGTCGTCGTTTTCCATGCTGCGGACTATGGCTGCGGCCTATGAGGTGGCGCAACTGCGCGGGCAGGCTTTGCATCCATCGCAACTGTGGTGGCTGGCCACGCAAGGGTCAGCGCGGGCCTTGCGGGCCGAACATCAGATCGGCAACATCGCCCCGGGGATGGAGGCTGATCTGGTGGTGATCAACCTGACCTCAACCGCTGCCATCGAACAGGCGACACGGCGGGCGGGCGACATCTGGGCTGCGATTTTCCCGACGATCATGCTGGGCGATGACCGGGCGGTGCAGGCGGTCTGGATTGGCGGTAAGCCCTTGCGCGCGCACGATTAACCGGCGAAGACCGGCCCGCAGCGCCAGTCTTTTACCCGTCTTCTTTCTGTCTTCATTCCGTCTTTACGGGCGCAGAGACGGCAGGTTGTTAACCAACCTATGCGAATCAACTTGGCACGGGTCAGCCGTCCAGACCCAGATCCCAGCCGTCCGGGTAAAAGTCGTAAGCGAGGGCCACTTCGGTTGCAACGCGTTCATGGGTCCAGATCGCCTCGGCGGTCACCGGAATCGGACCGACCTTGGCCACGACAAGATCGTCATCCCGAGAGCAACGATAGCCCTTGGCGGTCAACGCCTTCATCATGGCGGGGTAGTTGGCGTCGTTTTCTTCGGGAAAAAACAGAAAATCAACCTCGGCCCGTTCGGGCAGCTTTTTCATACCCTTCGGCATGTCCCGAAAGGTGTTGAAAGTCTCACGGCGTTGGGCGTCGAAATTATGGCTCATGGCGGCGCAGTATCATGGGCGAAGGCGGCGGGCCAGATGGTTTTGCCGTTCGATGGCGCGGGGCAGATCGAAGGTCAGAATCTGACCGTCGCCCACGATCTGGCGCCCTTCGACAAACAGATGGCGGACTTTGGCAGGCCCGGCCAGCAGCAGGGCGGCCGGGTCCCAGGAACCAGCGCTTTCGACGCCAGACACATCCCAGATCGCAAGGTCGGCCCGCTTGCCCGTTTCCAGCGAGCCGCAATCCGTGCGGCCAAGGACCTGCGCGCCGCCCAAAGTGGCAATCTCTAGCGCCTCACGCGCGCTCATCGCGTCGGCACCGCGCGAGACGCGCTGCAGCAGCATGGCCAGCCGCGCCTCTGACACAAGGTTGCCCGTGTCATTGCTGGCCGATCCGTCAACGCCAAGGCCGACCCTCACCCCGGCATCGCGCATCGCGCGGACGGGTGCTATGCCAGACCCCAGCCGACAGTTGGAACAGGGGCAATGCGCGACGCCGGTTGTGGTGCGGGCGAACAGGTTGATTTCAGACGGGTCCAGCTTGACGCAATGGGCGTGCCAGACATCGTCACCAGTCCAGCCCAGATCCTCGGCATATTGGCCGGGACGGCAGCCGAAATGGGCTAGGGAATAGGCGATATCTTCGTCATTCTCGGCCAGATGGGTGTGCAGCATGACGCCCTTGTCACGCGCCAAAAGGGCCGTTTCGCGCATCAGATCGCGGCTGACCGAGAAGGGAGAGCAGGGGGCAAGACCGATGCGGACCATGGCACCTTCGGCTGCGTCATGGTGGGCGTCAACGACGCGGATCATGTCCTCCAGAATGGCGGCTTCGCGTTCCACCAAACTGTCAGGCGGCAGACCGCCATCACTTTCGCCAATGCTCATCGCACCACGGGTCGGGTGAAAGCGCAAACCCACCTCTGCCGCCGCTGCAATCGTATCTTCCAGACGCGACCCGTTGGGGAAAAGGTACAAGTGATCAGAGGTCATGGTACAGCCCGACAACGCCAGTTCGGCCAGACCGATCTGGGCAGAGCTAAAGATTTCCTCGGGGCCAAAGCGCGCCCAGATCGCATACAGCGCCTTCAGCCAGCCAAACAGCAGCGCATCCTGACCGCCCGGAACCGCGCGGGTCAGGGTCTGGAACAGGTGGTGATGCGTGTTGACAAGGCCAGGGGTGACAACACAGCCCTTGGCATGGACGATCTGACCTTGCGAGGTCAGCCCCTGCCCCACAGCGGCGATCTGGCCGCCGCGTATCAGCACATCGGCACCGTGCAATTCGCGGCGCTGCGTGTCCATCGTCAGGACAGTGTCGGCATTGCGGATCAGGATTTCAGACATGACAGGACCCTTTCACCCCCTTCGGTGTCGGGTCCGCTGCGCGACAGAAGGGGAAAGGACTCACGCAGTGTGTCTAGGGTGCCAAGGCTTTGGTTGCCAATCAAGCAAATACTGGCACAAAATGCCTAGGATTTTCAGGAATTGAGCACCGCCATCGCCTCGGCATGAATTTCGCGGTTGGCGGCGGCCAGCACATGGCCCCCCATCGGGCAGGGATTGCCCTGCCAATCGGTGACAATGCCGCCAGCCGCCGTTATCACCGCCATCGGGCCTTGAATGTCATAGGCAAGCAGGCCCGCCTCAATCACAAGGTCAATCTGGCCAGCGGCGATCAGGGCGTAGGCGTAACAATCCGTACCGTAACGGGTCAGCCGGGCACTGGCCTTGACGCGGTTGAAGGCGGCACCGTCAGCTGAAGTGCCAACCTCTGGGAAGGTGGTGAACAGGATGGCTTCGGACAGCGGACGCGCGGCGCGGGTTTTCAGGGCGCGGTGCCCCATCGGGCCGTTGACCTCGGCGCGGCCCAGACCGCCTGCGAAACGTTCGCCGATATAGGGCTGGTCGATCAATCCGTAAATCGGGCCGTTTTCATCTGATACCGCGATCAGCACACCCCAGGTCGGGGTGCCGGACAGGTAGCTGCGCGTACCATCAATCGGATCAAGCACCCAGGTCAGGCCAGAGGTGCCAGCCGACGTGCCGAACTCTTCGCCCAGAATGCCATCATCCGGTCGGCGCAAGGCAAGGATTTCGCGCATCTTTTGTTCGGACAAACGGTCAGCCACCGTGACCGGATCGAAGCGGTCGGTTTCCTTGTTGTCTGCCGACAGACCCTCTGCACGAAAGTGCAGCAAGGTCGCCAGACGCGCCGCATCAGCCAGCGCGTCCGCCACATTCATCAGGTCTGCCGCAAGCGCTGCGCTGATCGGTGCCATCAAATCCTCCTGCGTGACGCCATGGCGCTACAGTCGGAGGCGGCTTTGGTCAAGCAGTCTGTTGGCAGGCAGTATCGGGTCAGGCAGCTTCGGACAGCACGCGTGCCAGATCGAACAGACGGCGGCGCTGCGCTTCGGGAATGGCGTAGTACGAGCGGACCAGTTCAGCCGCCTCTTTGTCACCCATCAAGTCGGCAGCAGCCGGTTGTTCCGCCGCCAGACCTTCGAAGAAAAAGCTGATCGTCACGCCAAGCGTTTCGGCAATATCCCACAACCGCGAGGCTGAAACCCGGTTCATGCCGGTTTCGTATTTCTGGACCTGCTGGAACATGATCCCGACCTTTTCGGCCAGTTGTTGCTGGGTCATGCCAACCATCCATCGCCGATGGCGTATTCTTTTGCCCACATGGGCGTCAACCGGGTGCTTCATCGTACTCTCCATACTCAACCTACCGTTCCCACAATCATATAAGCAAGAAGCGTGCCAAAGTTTGGCAACTCCAGCAAATATTTTACCAAAGCGGTTTGCGGCCAAAGAAACTGTCTTTTAGAACAGGGTCAATTATACATCCGAACAAGAATTCAACGCAAGCCTGTCTGAATCGCCGTAAGAGCTATGGACGCTCTCGACACTCTCCTTGCACGGGTTTCGCATTTTGCTAAGCATTATGCAATTATTTGAGTGCGGTGTCATAGCAAAATGCGAACATTGCGGGAATCAGAGGCCGTTCTGGTCTATCTTACCGGAATTTAACGGGAAATTCACGATAGAGCCTGCGACAATCCCGGAAAACTCAGCCAATTGTAACACAAATATGTGCAACTTTAACGTGTTACCCAAAGCCGGACATCAGACCTTCTCAAGCACGTCCAGACGGCCATCTGGCACCGCGCGCCCGGTCTTTCCGGCATAGGCAGCGCGGATCAGGCCGGCCAGCGCGTCAATTGCCGGACTGCGAACGGCGCTGGCGGCATAGAGGTTGATCTTCATCCGGGCCAGTTCGGGCAAGGCGCCGCCGTGGTTGATCCGCTCGACATGGCGCGGTTCTGACCCTTCCAGAACGGTGTGCACAGCAAGGTCCGCGCTGACCGTCGCCTCGACCGTGCGGGTGTTGTCGCTGTCCACCGCCAGAACCCAAGCGATGCCCGCCGCGTCAAGACGTTCCTGAACGCCCTGACGAAAGATGCAGCGCTGTTCATAGGCCAAAGGCAACGGTCTGCGCCGCCACGCAGTGCCGCCCGGCGCACCGACCCAGATCAGGGGAAGTTCGGTCAGCGTCTCCCCCTCGGGTTCAACCGAATTTTCAGTGGTCACGATCAGATCGCACGCGCCACGGGCAAACTGCTCTTTCAAGGTGCGGGTGAACGACGACAGCAGCCGGACCTTGACCATGGGAAAGTCCATCGCAAAGCGGTGCAGCACCTGCGGGATGGCCGGATAGACGATGTCATGCGGCACACCCAGCGTCAGTTCGCCCGCAACCTCGGCCCGGGTCAGCAGGCTGTACACCTCGTCATTCAGGGCCAGCATCCGCCGGGCGTAGCTGAGCATGTGTTCGCCTGCTGCGGTCGGCACTACCTTGCGCGCGGACCGGTCCAGAAGGTCAACGCCAAGGCTGTCCTCCAACCGACGGATCTGCATCGACACCGCCGATTGCGTCAGGTTAAGGAAGCCCGCCGCCCGCGTGACGCCGCCCGCATCAGCAATCGCGACGAAAGAGCGCAGGGCAGTCAGGTCCAGATTTCGCGGCATATCACAAATCCTGATGATAAAGGCAACAATCATTCATTTTAGTGTTGTGCCAGAGTGTGCGATGCCGATCAAGTGCGATGATGTGACCCGATGATCCATCAGTTTTTGTCATGAAAGACCCTGCCATGTCCGACCAGTGCCCTGCTTTGCCCCGCAGCCCCTCTGCTTTGCCACAGACCATGACGCCGATCCAATTCTGGCGCCGGGTTTTGCAGGCCATGCAGGTCCAGAAGTCGCGCCACCGCCTGTCGCAGCTTGAACCGCATCTGCTGGCCGACATCGGTCTGACCGAGGCGCAGGCAGCATATAAGGCCAAACGCGCCGCCTGGGATGCCCCGCAAATCTGGCGCAACCGCGATTGACGCCACACAACCACGAGAATGGCTGCCAAGCGTGCCGGAAAACCTTGAACTTGTGCCACGCAATGCTGATATTGTGTGGCAAGAGGTCGGCGCTTGTCCGGCCCGCCAGACAACGGAGGCTTCCATGGCTGAATTTCAGACAAGACCAATCGGTGCGACTGCCGGCCTTGCCATCGACTCGGGCCTGCGCGCACATATGAACAAAGTCTACGGCACAATGTCCGTGGGCATGCTGGTGACGGCGGCTGTCAGCTGGGCGGTGGGCACCAGCCCGAACCTGCTTGGGGCGTTCATCAACACCACGAACGGCCATATGAACATCCTTGGCTGGGTCGTGACCTTCCTGCCCCTGGTGATGGTCATGGCGTTCGGCGCGCTGCTGCCGCGTTTGTCGGTCGGCGCTGCGCAGTTGTTCTTCTACGCTTACGCCGCCGCAATGGGCCTGTCGCTTTCGTTCATCTTCGCGATCTACACGGGTGCTTCGATCACCACGACCTTCGTGGCCACCGCCGCCTCGTTCGCCGGGCTTAGCCTGTACGGCTACACGACCAAGCGCAATCTGTCGGGGATGGGTTCGTTCCTGATGATGGGTGTGGTTGGTTTGCTGGTCGCGATGATCGTGAACATCTTCCTTGCCTCTTCGGCGCTGCAGTTCGCGATCTCTGTCATCGGCGTGCTGATCTTCGCGGGTCTGACGGTTTATGACACGCAGGCGATCAAGGGCGACTATGTGCAGAACGCCCGGGCTGGCAATGAAGAGTGGATGGCCAAGTCCGCGATCATGGGTGCGCTGAAGCTGTATCTGGACTTCATCAACATGTTCACCTTCCTGTTGCAGTTCATGGGCGACCGCCGCTGATCTGACGGGGTGGCGGGGCTGAAGGGTCCGCCGTTCTGACAGGACTTTGAAACGACAGGGGCCAGAGGAAACTCTGGCCCTTTGTTATTGGCCCGTTGTTATTGGCCGCGCCACATGCGGACGGCGGCAAAGGTCATGCCGGGCAAAATCGGGATATGGACTGCGCCGATGGGCTTGAAGCCGACGGCCCGGTAAAACGGCACCGCCGTCAGGGTCGACAGGCAATCATAGCGCTGCGCCCCTTCCGCCGCCGCCGCCGTAAAGATCGCCTGCATCAGCCTGCGCCCAACCCCTTGGCGCAGCGCGTCCGGATCAGTGGCCACATGGCGGATATGGGCCAGAACCGGGGCTGCCGAATTCGGGGGCAAATTCAGGGCCGACTCTGGGGCAGCATCGGGCATCGCATCCGGACTGTTGGGGATGGAAAGGCTATAGCCTCCGGCGCCGAGCACACGTCCATCCATATCCTCGACTAGAAAATACCGCCCCGAGGCCAGAAGTTCGGGTTTGGCGCGCGATATCACCGGAACGATGGTCACCATGATCGAAGGCGGGTAGTCGCCCTTTAACAGGCGTGGGTAAGACCGGCCCAGCAGCGCATCGACCGCAGAAAGGTCATCAGGGCGCGCAACGCGGATCAGGGTTTGCTGGGTCATGCCGCCCAAGATGGCTGGTTTTGCAGGAAAGGGAAAGCCTCGCCTCGGGCCATTTGGATGGCGCATCCGTTTGGGGCACCCGGTCACGCATTGCACTTGGGCAAATCGTTGTGAACGATCCAACAGGCCAATCGCACGATGCGGCCCACTACGCGACATCAACCGGAAATGCCGCAGGCCAACGCTTCAGCCCAATCCGTTGGATCTTTTGCCGCCAGCCAACCGCTCTGGCAGTTCCGCAGGCACCCCCCCAAAGCCACGGCCCTAAACGACCGCCCCGAACAGCTTGCCGACCACAGCCGTCACGGCCATCGCCACAGCGCCCCAGAAGGTCACGCGCAAGATGGCCCGTCCGATCGGGGCACCGCCGGCCTGCGCGCCGACAGCCCCCAGCACGGCCAGAAAGGCCAGCGAGGTTGCGGTGACCCACAGGCTGATCGACGCCTCTGGCACCAGGGCCGCCGCAGCCAGCGGCATCGCGGCCCCGACGGCAAAGCTGAGTGCTGAGGCCCCGGCTGCCACCAGCGGCTGCGCCACGGTGTGTTCGGACAAGCCCAGTTCATCGCGCATATGGGCGGCCAGCGCGTCCTTGGCGTGCAACGCGGTCGCGACCTGCAGGGCAAGGTCCGGCGTCAGGCCGCGCTCTTGGTAGATCTCTGCCAAGGCGTGCAGCTCTTCTTGCGGGTCGGTTGCGATTTCGACCCGCTCGCGTTCGGTGTCCGCCTTTTCCATGTCGGCCTGCGACGAGACCGAGACATATTCCCCCGCAGCCATCGAAAGGGCCCCCGCCACAAGGCCCGCCGTGCCCGCCAAAAGCACGCCGGTCCGGTCGGACGCGCCTGCCACCCCGACGATCAGGGACGCGGTTGACAGGATGCCGTCATTGGCCCCCAGAACCGAGGCCCGCAACCAGCCGATCCGGGCAGCAAAATGTTCCTCGCGGTGTTTGCGTTCCATCGTCACTCCGTTTTGGCATTGCTGCCTTTTGATCCCGCCGGTTTGGGGCTGCACCAACCTGTGTCACAACGCCCGCCCCACCCGGTACGATAGCGCCTGAAACCGGCAGCCGATGCAACACGTCCCAAGCCCGGCAGGTGGCGAACGGCGCAGATTGGTCGCCACGCAGAGGCACTGCGGGTTGCCCCCTGTCCGCCACAAATTGAAAAAGCCGCGCTTGGGGCGCGGCCTTTACATAGACAGGGTCTGGCAGATCTTACTTGATCTTGCCTTCCTTGTATTGAACATGTTCGCGCTTGACGGGGTCATATTTGTTGACCGTCATCTTTTCAGTCATGGTGCGGGCGTTCTTCTTGGTGACATAGAAGTGCCCGGTGCCAGCCGTCGAGTTCAGACGGATCTTGATCGTCGCCGGTTTGGCCATACTCGTCTCTCCTGCAGCGGGGCGGCGCTGCCGCGCCCCGTGAAATCCTTGAAGACCGCCTTTTACCCATTGAGGTGGCAGAGTCAACGGCATCCGGTCAGTTGGGACAGGGAATTTTGCGCGGATGGCCTGTAAGCCGGATTCTGTCCCGGCGGTTGCCCGCCTTGGATGACCATTCCTCTGCCGCACCTGTTGCCAGGGCGGTCAAGCTGCCAACCCGGGCCTTATGGGCTGAAGCGTCCCTGCGGAGGTTTCCGGCATTCCGTTGCCGGAATGTGGACCCGGACCTTTCCGCTGAAGGCCCCTATTCGGCATTGCTCCGGGTGGGGCTTGCCATACCGTCCCGGTTGCCCGGTCCGTGGTGGGCTCTTACCCCACCGTTTCACCATCACTGCGGTTGGATGTCCGGACCGAAACCCGAAACACCGCAGCAGACTTTTCTCTGTGGCGCTTTCCCTGGGGTTGCCCCCGCCGGGCGTTACCCGGCACCCTTGCTTCATGGAGTCCGGACTTTCCTCGGAACTTGCGCCCCGCGGTCATCCAGCCATCCGCGCGAGGGGTGGGATAGGGGGAATGGCGTGTGGCGTCAATGGGGTTGGGATAACACGCGTGTTATAGAGACTATGTAGTTTATTATCAATATGTTGAGATTTTCTGTTAACCCTTTTTCAACCTTTTCGCGCGTGAAATCACACAAAGATGGGTGGATTTCCGATGCTGCGGGTGCCAAACGAACAGCGGGCGGGATGGTCAATCTGGCGATCGTCGGGTTGCCTTTGCGCCACGGCCCAGCCAACTTGCCACCCAAGGCAGCACAAGGAGAGTCCGGTGGCGTTCATCATCCACAGTCTGATCATCGGCATTGGGGCCACGGCATTGTTCGATCTGTGGGGGCTGGCGCTGCATCTGGCCTTTGGTCTGCCTGCGCCAGGCTGGGCCAAGGGCGGGCGTTGGTTTGCCCATGTGGCGCGGGGGCAGGTCTGGCATGATGATATCGGAGCCGCCGATCCGGTGGCGAATGAGGCGGTGATTGGCTGGATCGGGCACTATGCGGTGGGCAGCGTCTTTGCAGGTGCGCTGCTGGCGATCTGGGGGATGGGATGGGCAGCCGACCCGACGCTGGCCCCTGCACTGATTGTCGGCGTTGTCACCATAAGTCTGGGCTGGTTCTTGATGAGCCCGGGGATGGGTGGTGGCATCGCTGCAGCAAACGCACCGAACCCGTGGAAGGCCCGCGGGTTGGGACTTGCCGCGCATGTGGTGTTTGGCGTGGGGCTTTATTTGACGGCGTTGGCGATCAAGGGGTTTTGACAGCCAATGGTCAAACCGCCGGAAAGCGGTGGGCCAGATTGGCGGCGCGGGCTAAATCCTCGACATCCAGCGGACCCTTGGCCCAAGGGCGAAAGCGCAGGCGGAAGGCGTGCAGCAGGGCTGCGGGATCGGCTTTGGGATAGCCGAAGCGGTGCAGGGCTTGCAAGAAAGCCTGTTGAGGGTCGGCGTGCGTTTCGGCAATCCCCTGCGCCATATCAGGCCAAACGCTCAAGCCACCCAGCGCCAGCCTGCGCCAGTCAAAATGCGGGCCGGGGTCGGATTTGCGGGTGGGCGCCAGGTCGGAATGGGCGATGATGCCAGCGGGGGCAATCGACCAGCGGGCCATGATCGCGGTCAGCAACCGTTCAAGCCCGGCCATCTGCGGTTCGGGATAGGGCGCGTGGCCGGTGTTCTGAATCTCTACCCCGATCGAGGCAGAGTTGACGTCGGTGACCGACCCCCACGCCCCTGCCCCGGCATGCCAGGCGCGGCGCGCCTCATCAACCAAAGGCTCTGCCAGACCATCGGGATGCAGCAGCCAGTGGGCTGAAACTTCATGCGCAGGGTCACACAAGCGGGCGCGGGCCTCGGCAGCGCTGGTCATCGCCGTGTAGTGCAAGACGATCAGCCGGGGAATGTGACCGTCCCGCCGCGCACCGTGGTTGGGCGAGGCGAAACTGGTCGGGGTGCAGGGGACTGGGGCAACCTGTGACGTAGCCTTTGGGGCAGCCTCTGACGCGGCCCCAAAGGCTACGCCAGTTGCGCTCACTGTTTGGCGGTGCGGAACGGGCGCGGGTCCCATGAACAGGCGAACCCGTCGCCGTCCGGGTCAAGCGCCTTGGTATCGCGCTGCGGCCCGCCAGAGGACAGGAAGGCCTGTTGCGCCAGATCGGGTGAGGCGAACTTGGCGCAGGCCTTTTGCGGGCTGGTCAGGTAGAAAGGCGGGCGGCTGTACAGTTTGACGCCGGGCGGATTGGTGGTCGCCAAGGCATAGGCCGCGATATTCGGGCCTTCATCACCCGGCCGCACCGGCAAAGCACCGGGCTGGACGACGACATACTGTTCACGGTTGCATTCAATCCGCTGCTTGTCAGAGGCGATGGTTTCGCGGCCTTTGACGGCGTTGAAATCCTGTTCATCCGAAACGCCGCCATGCACAAAGTTCATCTCGGCAGTGGTTTCCTGAATGCCGGCAAAGGCATTGCCACGCTCGGCGCAGGCTGCGCTGTCAATCGGCGGCAGGGCGCTGGGGCCGGTGGCGGTATGGCCTGTCGGGTTCAAGGGAGCGCCGCCGCCGGTGTATGGCGCTGTGGTTCCACCACCTTCCGAGGCTGCAATCGCTGCCGACGCTGCATCGGTCGAAAAGCCGGGGCTGGCAGTTTGCGGTGCCACATAGGCATTCGCCTGCGCGCCGTTCGGCTGGCCTGCGCCATGAATGTAGGAATTATAATCCTGAAACCCGACCCCGGCACCAGAATCCGGCACATTTGGCGTACAGGCCGCAAGCCCGGCCATAAGACCCATCACCGCAAAAGCTGCGCGCATTGTTTGATTGCCCCAACAAGACTTCTTTTGTCCGGCCCTTACCACCATTTTGCAGGCTTGGCCACAAAGGCTGCGGCACGCTCCAGAACATAAGCGTGATTGAGAAGGCCTGCCTCGTCCCACGGACGCCCGATCAGTTGCAGACCCAAGGGCAGGCCTTTGGAATCAAGCCCAACGGGCACCGAAATGCCGGGCAAGCCCGCAAGGTTGACCGTGACGGTAAAGACGTCGTTAAGGTACATTTCAACCGGATCGGCATGCGCCATCTCGCCAAGCCCGAAGGCGCTGGAGGGCGTGGCGGGGGTCAGGATCGCATCAATCCCCTCGGCGAACACGGTTTCAAAGTCGCGTTTGATCAGGGCACGGACCTTGCGGGCGCGGTTGTAGTAGGCGTCATAAAAGCCCGCTGACAGCACATACGTGCCGACCATGATGCGGCGCTGCACCTCTGGCCCAAAACCCTCGGCCCGGGTCTTTTCATACATTTCGGTGATGCCGTCGCCTGCGGCCAGTTTGGCGCGGTGGCCGTAGCGCACCCCGTCATAGCGGGCAAGGTTGCTGGAGGCTTCCGCCGGGGCGATGACGTAATAGGCGGGCAGCGCGTATTTGGTGTGGGGCAGCGTGATATCGACAATCTCGGCCCCGGCGTCCTGCATCATCGCGATGCCGGTCTGCCACAGGGTTTCAATCTCGGACGGCATGCCATCCATGCGGTATTCTTTCGGGATGCCGATCTTTTTGCCCCGGATGTCGCCGGTCAAAGCCGCCTCAAAATCCGGCACGGGCAGGTTGGCAGAGGTGGAGTCCTTGGCGTCATGACCGCACATCGCGCCAAGGAAGATCGCCGCGTCACGGACCGACTTGGCCATCGGACCGGCCTGATCCAGCGATGAGGCAAAGGCCACGATGCCCCAGCGGCTGACGCGGCCATAGGTCGGCTTGATGCCGGTGATGCCGGTGAAGGCGGCGGGTTGGCGGATTGAACCGCCGGTGTCCGTACCCGTCGCACCCAGGCACA
>JBBRKS010000045.1:0-26211 GCA_038231775.1 Rhodobacterales bacterium
CAGCCAGCCATCCTCCGCGATCAGGGCCGCAAGGCGTTCGGCCCGCCACGCTGCATATGGGGTCATGCGCCGATCCGGTCGCGCAAATCCGAAAGGTCAACCCGGCGCAGATACCGCGGGATGTTGGACCAGATCGGATGAAAGCCATAGCCGCCCTCAACCAACTCATCAATCGCCGATTGGCGCGACCAACCCTCATACAAGACCCGCCACAACGCGCAGATCAGGCCGGTGCGGTCGGCCCCGTGGTGGCAATGGACCACAACCGGGCCATGGGTCATGGCCGCCCGCAGGTCGCGCATTGCTTGCACGACCTTGGCCCCGTTCTGTTCGGCCACATAGCGCGACTTCATCGGCACCCGGTACAGGGTCAGCCCTGATCCGCGCGCCAAAGGGGCATCATCAACGGTCTGGCGCAGCGACAGCACGGATTTGATCCCAAGACCCGCGATGTTGGCAAAACCCGCTGCATCCGGCTGGGCCGCCCGGTACAGGTTCGGGGCGACGTGGTACAGCTTGGGCACCCCCATCACAGGCGGTGCGACCAGCGGTGCCCAGGCCATCGGCCGCACCTCGACCGCCAAGCCCGGGATGGGCAGAAACGAGGCCGGCAGCGCGGAAAGCAGGGTCCGTCGGTTCAGGAAGGCCGGAAAGGCCGAAAGGGGTCGTGCAGGCATCGCGGCCTCCATTCTGGGGATCAGAATGCCGAAAAGAAGCTGTTTTTGCAAGGGGAGGCGGGGATTTGTGGGGTTTGGCCTGCGTGAAATCGGCGTGAAACGCGTGTCAAATGGCGCGATAACACACGTGTTATGGGCGCTACGCTGTTGATATTACTTGATTTTGCGAAAAATCTTCAGGTTTTGTTAAGGTTTGTATCACGGGCAAGGCGACTGTGCGCCCTGCCCGGTAGCCCAATGCGTTGTGGCGCTATTTGCCTTTGACGGCGTCTTTCAGACCGCCGACGGCGTTCTGAATCTTGCCCTCGACCTTGTCAGCCTGACCGTCCGCCTGCAACTTGGCGTCGCCCAGAACCTTGCCTGCCGCGACCTTGATGTTGCCTTTGGCCACCTTGGCGGCCCCTTCGATGCGATCTTTGTCCATGATAGTCTTCCCATGTCGGACAACGGGGAGTCGCTGTCCATGGGGCAAGTTTAGCGGGGGGCGGAAGGGTCCGGGCTAATTTGGGTTTGTGGTTGCAGGCGGTGCGCGGGAAGGTGCGCAGAGTGTGAAACCCAACCGGGTGGCAATTGCAAACCGACTGATCCTTGGCCCTACAACCCCACAGCTTTGCGAAGTGCGGCATTGATGCGGCCTTGCCAGCCTTTGCCATCGGCCTTGAAGCGGTCCAGCACGTCGGGGTCCAGACGCAGGGTGGTGGAGATTTTGGGAGCCTCAGATTTCGGGCGGCCGCGTTGGACTTTGGCGGCCGCGAATTTCTCGGCCCAGTAGGGGGTCGTCATGTCGGGGATGTCATCATCCGGCTCAGCGTGAGAAGGCAGGTCCAAAACGGGCGGTTTCACGGTCATTGGCTTTCCTCATCGAGATTATGCGGCGGGTGTCGTCGCGCAGTGTCCAGGCGATCCACACCATTCTGTCGTGCAGGAAGCCGATGGTTATCAGGCGAACCTCACCGTAGTCTTGGCGTGTGTCCTCTAACGTGATCACCGGTCCGGCGAAGACCAAGCTAGCGTCCTGCATGTCAAGACCACGTTTGTCGAGCGTTTCAGCGCGCTTGGCGGGGTCATACGATATGAATATTTCTGTAACTACATCAAATCAGGTGGGGCGTCAAGAGCGTGGGGGCGTCACGAGAGTCGGGGTGACCCCCGACCTACGGGCTTGCACTTTTCAGGCGGCCTCGAACGTGATTTTGCGACGCAGGAATTGTGTGGCCTTGGACGAGACGTTCCTTGGGTCGCCGGTGGTCAGGAATTTCGCCTGCGCGCCCGCGCCCAGCATTTCGGGCCGCCGAGTCAGGTAATCGGCGAGGCTTTCGGCGACGAGGTTGGCTTGGGAATAGACTTTGACCTCTGGCCCCAGCGCCTCTTGGAAAGCTGCCTGCATCAGGGGGTAGTGGGTGCAGCCCAGAACGGCGGCTTGCGGGTGGGGCATCCGGCGTTTCAGCGCCTCGACATGAGAGCGCACCAGCGCTTCGGCCAGAATCTCATCCCCCTGTTCGATCGCATCGACGACACCGCCACAGGGTTGCGCCTCGACATCGACACCGATTGCGCGGTAGGCGAGTTCGCGCTGAAACGCGCGGCTGGCGACGGTGGCGGGGGTGGCGAACAAAGCGACGTGTTTGACAGCCACCTCTCGCGGGGGGGAGTTGTCGCCCCATTGGCGTTCGGTCAACGCCTCTATCAACGGGACAAACACGCCGAGGACGCGTTTTTCGGGGGGAACCCAGGTTTCCTGCATCCGCTTCAGGGCAGCCGCCGAGGCGGTGTTGCAGGCAAGGATCACAAGGTCGCAGCCTTCGGCCCACAGGCGTTCGGTGGCGGCAACGGTCAGGTTGAAGATGTCGTCATGGGTGCGTACCCCGTAGGGCGCGTGGGCGTTGTCGCCGAAGTAGACAAACGGGATGCCGGGCAGGCGTTTGGTCACAGCGTCCAGCACGGTCAGCCCGCCCAAACCGGAATCGAAGATGCCAACTGCCATGATTTTCCCCTTTTGGCCGGGCGCGGACACCCCGGGCCGCAACGATAGCGCGAGGCTGTGGGAAAGGGCAAGGAACGCGAAAGTCACAATAGGCGAGGCCAAAGCGGTTTACAGGGCGAAAGCCTTGGGTCAAAGAGGCGGGCTATGCTAGCGTTTTTGGACGAGGGAGGATTTTGCCGTGATGGATTGGGACAAGCTGCGCATTTTTCATGCGGTGGCCGACAAGGGGTCGCTGACTCATGCCGGTGAGGTGCTGCATCTGAGCCAGTCTGCCGTCAGCCGGCAAATCCGCGCGTTGGAGGAAAGCCTGTCAGTGACGCTGTTTCACCGCCATGCGCGTGGTCTGATTCTGACCGAACAGGGGGAATTGCTGTTTGATGCGACCAGTCAGATGGTGCGCAGGCTTGAGGCTGCGGCAGCCCGCATCCGCGATTCTGAGGACGAGGTGTTTGGCGAGTTGCGGGTGACCACGACGACCGGCTTTGGCACGCTGTGGCTGGCCCCGCGGTTGGCCGCCCTGTACAAGAAATACCCTGCACTGAAGATTGATCTGATGCTGGAAGAGCGGGTGCTGGACCTGCCGATGCGCGAGGCGGATGTTGCGATCCGCATGAAAGAGCCGACCCAGGCCGACCTGATCCGCAAGCGTCTGATGCAGATCAGAATGCGGCTTTACGCCTCGCCGCAGTATCTGGAAGAGCATGGCACGCCGCACACGATGGACGAGATGACCTCGCACCGGTTGATCAGCCAGCACGCAGGCACACCGCAGGTCGCGGCGGGGGCCTTGCTGGTGGCCGAACTGATGAGCCATGACATTCCGTCAACCCTGACGGTGAACAACTATTTCGGCGTGCTGCAGGCGGTGTTGAACCATCTGGGGATCGGCGTGCTGCCCGATTATGTGACCGAGGATTCGCCTCATCTGGTGCGGGTGCTGCCCGAGGTGGAAAGTGCCGAAGTGCCGGTGTTCCTCGCCTATCCCGAAGAACTGCGCCATTCCAAACGGGTGGCGGCGTTCCGGGACTTTGTGCTGGAAGAGATCATGGCGTTTCGCCAGAGGCAGCAGGATTAGGCTGGGCGGTTGACGGCAGGGCTGGGGAGTCAGGGGGCTTTGTTCAGCAGGCGGAGGGCGGATTGGAACGTGCCTGCGGCGGGAGTATTTTTGCCTGTGTGAAATCGCAAGGGAGTTTTGGCGGTTTTCTGGTGGGACTTGGCGCTGAGATTAGGGGCGCGGTTGGACCGACCATGTTTGGCGCTGAGGTTTGAGGTGGTGATGTACCGGTTGGTGCTGGCGCTGGGGTTTGGCGCGGAGGCTGTCCGACCCTGCTTGGCGTTAAGGTTGGATGTGGTCATATGCCGGATTGGCTTGGCGCTGGCGTTTCCCGATGCGGCAAGGTCATTCAAATGCCATGCGCAAAACGCATAGCGGGAATGCCGCGATTGCAGCCTGTTTGCCGTTGCTGCTAACACCTGCACCGCCTATTTGTGTTGGCGAGGCGGTGGTTGAGTTCTCTCTTACCGCTTCATACCTCCCTGTTGGACTTGGCCGAGCGAAAGCTCGGCCTTTTTTTTGGTTTTCGTCAGATTTCGGTGATTTGCCCGTCATTTTGGCAGGCCAGCGCGGCGTTTGGCCAAATAAGCGGCGTCGGCGGAAGAGGCGGCAAGCGCTATCGCTCGGTCATAGGCCATGCGGGCCTGCGGGTAGGATTCGGCGCGGGTCAGGTATTCAGCACAGGCGGCGTGGTAGGGTTGGTAGTCTTGCAAGGCATCCGCAAGAGATTTGAGCATGCTAAGCGCATGGGCAAGCGCCCCGGTTTCGGCCAGCGCCACCGCGTGGTTTAGGTACACGACAGGGGTCGGCTCGTGCCGGGTCAGGGTGGCGTAAAGGGCCGCGATCTGGGGCCAATCGGGTTTGGCGTCCGTGTGGCAGGCGGCGATGGCGGCTTTGATCTGGTAGGGGCCGGGCGAAAGGCGGGTCATGGCCGCGTCGATCAGCGTCAACCCCTCGGCGATGGCCGCTTGGTTCCACAGGCTGCGGTTTTGCTGGGACAGGGGAATGGTTTGACCTTGGGCCGTGCGCGCCGCCCGGCGGGCATGGGTGATCAGCATCAGGGCAAGGCAGCCTTCCACCTCGGGGTCGGCGGGGCGCAACTGGTTGATCAGGCGGGCCAGAAAAATCGCCTCGGCGCACAGGTCGCGGGGCTCATCGGGACCGGCGGTATAACCTGCGTTGAAGATCAGGTAGACCACCGCCAGAACGGACTGCAGACGGTCGGGCCAATCCTGCGGCTGTGGCACGGCGAAGGGGATGCCCGCCTCGCGCAGTTTGGATTTCGCGCGGGTCAGGCGTTGGGCCATGGTTGGTTCGGTGTCAAGAAAGGCTTTTGCAATCTCGGCCGTCGACAGGCCTGCGATGGTGCGCAGCGTCAGGGCCACGCGGGATTTGGGATCGAGTGTCGGGTGGCAGCAGGTGAAGATCAGGCGCAGGCGGTCATCGGGGATCATGTCGGGATCATCTTCCGCCTCGTCGCGGGCCAGAACCATAAGGGCCAAAGTCTGGTCACGGTCGCGTTTGGCGTGGCGCAGGCGGTCGATGGCTTTGCGAAAGGCGACGCGGATCAGCCAGGCCTGCGGACGCTGGGGCGTGCCGCGCGCCCAATGGATCAGGGCAGAGGCGCAGGCCTGTTGCAGAGCATCCTCGGCCAGTTGGAAATCCCGGGTCCGGGCGATGAGGGCGGCGATGATACGCCCCCGGTCGGCGCGCAAAGTCTGGTCCAGAAGGGCCGTCAGCGCGGGATCAGGGGCGTGCGTCATCAGTAGACCGCGACGGGGCGCAGTTCGATGGTGCCGTAGGCGGCGGTCGGGATCTTGGCGGCATAGGCCATGGCAGCGTCAAGGTCGGGCACGTCGATCAGATAGTAGCCGCCGAGATACTCTTTCGTTTCGGCAAAGGGGCCGTCCATCGTTTCAACCTTGCCACCGCGCAGGCGGACCGAGGTGGCGGCGGCGGTGCCCTTAAGGCCGTCGCCCGCAATATAGACCTTGTCGGCCTTAAGCTGGGCGGTCAACGCGCCATAGCCCTGCATCATCTGGCCAAAGGCCGGGGTGTTGTACTGCGGTTCCTGCGTGGGGTCGGCGTAGATCAAAAGCATGTATTGCATGATGTGTCCTTTCGGGGGTTCAGATTTCGGGGTTCACATTTACGGGTCGAGGGTCAGGCGAAGTGGTTGAAGGCAAGGGTCACCGCGAGCACGAACTGGACGGCGGTGGTGGTCAGGCCACCTGCGATGCGGGCCGGATGTTGGGCGTTGCTGACCCACAAGCCGAAGGGTTGCACAACGCGGGCAACCACCAAGGCCAGACCGCACCCGTTCAGGACCAGCGGGCTGGTCGCCTGCGCCTCTGCCAGCGCCAGAAGGATCACGGCAAGCGGCACGTTTTCACAAAAGTTGGCGTGGCGGCGGATGGCTTGCAAAAGTCCCGGGTTGCCGCCGTCACCAAGGCTGATACCGGTCTGGATGCGCAGCCGTGTGACGCCGATGTTCAGCAGGATCAGGATCAGTGTCAGAACGGCGGCATAGGGGGCTGTGATGGCGAAGGTCATGGTACGTCCCTTTTTGTTTCGCATCCCAAGGACGCGCGGCCCGGGGCAGATTCTACATTGGCGGCAAAATTATTTTCTCGGGCAAGAAAATCGGGGTCAGCGGCTGAAAAAGCGGAGGTGGCGCGGGTGTGGGCCTTTTCGCGGGCCTGCGGTTGCCCTAAGAGGCCATGACCCCATAGGAGACCGTCATGCCCGCTGTTCAAGGTGACCCCCTCATCAAGCCGGACCTGATTGCGCGCCACGGGTTGAAGCCGGACGAATATGATCGGCTGTTGGGCATCATCGGGCGGGAGCCTACGTTCACCGAACTGGGCATCTTTTCGGCGATGTGGAATGAGCATTGTTCCTACAAGTCGTCGAAGAAATGGCTGCGCACGTTGCCGACCACCGGGCCTCAGGTGATCTGCGGGCCGGGTGAGAATGCTGGGGTGGTGGATATCGGCGACGGGCAGGCGGTGATCTTCAAGATGGAGAGTCACAACCATCCGTCCTACATCGAACCCTATCAGGGGGCGGCGACCGGGGTGGGCGGCATTTTGCGCGACGTCTTCACCATGGGGGCGCGTCCGATTGCGGCGATGAACTCGCTGAGTTTCGGGCTGCCCTCGCATCCCAAAACCGCGCATCTGGTGAAGGGCGTGGTTGAGGGGGTTGGCGGCTATGGCAACGCGTTCGGCGTGCCGACTGTCGGGGGTGAGGTGCGCTTTCACCGCAGCTATAACGGCAACTGTCTGGTGAATGCGTTTGCGGCGGGCCTCGCGGATGCCGACAAGATTTTTTACTCGGTCGCATCGGGTGTGGGGATGCCCGTGGTCTATCTGGGGGCCAAGACCGGGCGTGACGGCGTGGGCGGGGCCACGATGGCGTCAGCCGAGTTCGACGCCTCGATTGAGGAAAAGCGCCCGACGGTGCAGGTTGGCGATCCGTTCACGGAAAAGCGGTTGCTTGAGGCTTGTCTGGAACTGATGGCATCGGGTGCTGTGATTTCCATTCAGGATATGGGGGCGGCGGGGCTGACCTGTTCGGCGGTTGAGATGGGGGACAAGGGCGGTCTTGGCATCCGGCTGCAACTGGATCACGTGCCGCAGCGTGAGACGCATATGACCGCCTACGAGATGATGCTGTCAGAGTCGCAAGAGCGGATGCTGATGGTGCTGAAGCCGGAACTTGAGGCTGTGGCGCGGGCGATCTTTGTCAAATGGGACCTCGATTTCGCCATCGTGGGTGAGACGATTGCTGAAGATCGGTTTGTGATCCTGCACGGCGATCAGGTGAAAGCCGATCTGCCCTTGTCCAAGCTGTCATCCAGCGCCCCGGAATATGACCGGCCCTGGGTGCCAAGCCCAAGGTCCCAGCCGATGCCGGCGATCCTTGACATCAGCGCGATGGACGCGTTGCGTGCGCTGATCGGGTCGCCGTCTTATGCCCACAAGGGCTGGGTCTATGAACAATACGACAGTCAGGTGCTGGCCGACACCATCCGCCGCCCCGGAATGGGCGCTGGCGTGGTGCGGGTGCACGGCACGCAAAAGGCGCTGGCCTTCACGTCTGATGTGACGCCGCGCTACGTCAAGGCCGACCCGGTTGAGGGCGGCAAGCAGGCGGTCGCCGAGGCGTACCGCAACCTGTGTGCCGTGGGCGCCCTGCCCCTTGCCACCACCGACAATCTGAACTTCGGCAACCCGGAAAAGCCTGAAATCATGGGGCAATTGGTCGGCGCGTTGCAGGGCATTGCTGCGGCCTGCATCGCACTCGACATGCCGATCGTGTCGGGCAACGTGTCTTTGTACAATGAAACCGATGGCACCGGGATTTTGCCGACACCGACGATTGGCGCTGTGGGGATTTTGCGCGATGCGGGCGATCTGATCGGTGGTCTGCCGCAAGCGGGCGATGTGGCCGTGCTGATCGGAGTGACCTTGGGCCATCTGGGCCAATCGGCACTGGCTGCCGAGGCGTTCGGGCTGGAGCTGGGCGATCCGCCGCCGGTCGATCTGGTGGCTGAAAGGGCGCACGGCACCTTTGTGCGGGGCAATGGTCGGGCTTTGCGGGCCTGTAGTGACCTGTCGGATGGCGGTCTGGCCCTCGCCGCGTTTGAAATGGCCGAAGGGGCGGGTCTGGGCGTGACGCTTGCCGCCTCTGACATCGGCACGCTGTTTGGCGAGGATCAGGCGCGGTATCTGGTGGCGGTAGCACCCTCACATGTTGGCAAACTGCTGGCGCGGGCGGCGGAATCGGGTGTGCCTGCCGCCAAGGTGGGCCGGTTTGGCGGGGCGGTGGTCAGCTTTGGTGGCGAGTCTGCGCCCTTGGCGGACCTGTCTGCTGTGTACCGCAGCGCTTTTGCCAGGGCGGTCGCGTGATCTGGGGTCTTGGGGGGCGATAGCCGCCCCAAGTCGGGGGTGCGAGGGGCCGGGACCCCTCGCTGGCCCTTGCAGGTTACCGACGTCACGCCTAGATTTCATGTGTAAAGACCGGAGACGCCCATGCCGATGCAAGCCGAGGATATCGAAACCCTGATCCGCGCCACCTTTCCGGCGGCCAAGATCACGATCACCGACCTTGCGGGCGACGGCAACCACTGGGCCGCCGAGGTGATCGACGACAGCTTCAAAGGCATGAACCGGGTGCAGCAACAGCGCGCGGTCTATGCGAGTTTGAAGGGCAAGATGGACGGCGCGAGCGGTGAGTTGCACGCGCTTGCGTTGACGACCAAGGCACCGGAATGATCGAGGGCATTTGCCACACTGCGGCGCATAGCCTTGGCGATCTGATTTTGGATTTGCTAAGCTCGCTGCACTTTGGCGATGAAATACTGCCAAAAAAACCAAACCTGTCCGCAAGGCCACGCCTGCGCAAAAAGGACGAAAGACATGACCGCGCTTGATACGATCAAAAACACTGTGACCACAAACGATGTTGTCTTGTTCATGAAGGGCACCAAAATGATGCCGCAATGCGGGTTCTCGTCCCGCGTGGCGGGGGTCTTGAACTACATGGGCATTGAATTTGCCGATGTGAACGTGCTGGCGGATTCGGAAATTCGTCAGGGGATCAAGGACTTCTCGGACTGGCCCACCATCCCGCAGCTGTACGTCAAAGGTGAGTTTGTCGGCGGCTGTGATATCATCACCGAGATGACGCTGTCGGGCGAGCTGGATCAGTTGCTGGAGGCCAAGGGTGTGGCGTTCAACAAGGACGCCGCCGCGAAAATCCGCGAAGCCAACAAGGAAGGCTAAGGTCTTCGCTCTGTATCGGGGGCACGATTTTTCTGCGAAAAATCGGACTTGTTCTGATGCCGGGGGTTTGGCGGAAAGTGGTTCGGTTCGTTGGCTTGACGCCCCTTGACCTTGGCGGGGGAATATACGGCGTCGCTGGGAAATTGGCGGTTCGGTGGAAAAGCTGACGTCGCCGCCGCGACACGTGCCAAATTTTTCGCAGAAAAATTGTAAGCGGGGCGCCGGGCGGGCGCCCCGCTTTTCGATCAGCTTTCTGCGCAGCCTGATTTGACCACAGTTTCGGTGCCCTTGGTGCCGTCATGCAGCAACAGGGTGCCGACGCCGCCTGACAGGGTCCAGACATGGTGCGTGCCGTCCGACGGCCACGAATAGCGGCTGTTTGAACCGTCTTCCGCCAGCAGGGTTTCGGGGCCGTCGAGGGTCACCTTCCCCTCGCCGTAGGTCATGCTTAGCTTGCCACCCGTGCTGCATTTGTAGTTGACCACCTTGCCGGGCAACGGCGGCGGCTTGGGGGCTTCGGGGGGCGGGGTGACGCAGGCTGACAGCAGGGTCAGTGCTGCGGCACATAAGGTCAGCGGACGGGTCATCATTGCAAACGCTCCTCAACTTTGGTGGCCAGGCTTTCGGCCCGGGCGGCGAGTTCGGCCAGGGTTTCGGTAACTTCACGCGGCAGGACGGCGACTTCGCGTTCCTGCACGGGGCGCGCCTCAAGCTCCACGATCCTGGCGCGGGCCTGACGCAGTTCATCTTCAACCGAGGCGGTGCGGTCGGCCAGCATCAGGCCTGCCATCAACAGCATCCGCGCTTCGGGCAGGCGGCCCATCTGGGCTTGCAAGGGCGTCGCCTCGGTGTCGAGCATTTTGGCGGCGGCGTTCAGGAAATGCTCTTCCCCCGCGCGGCAGGTCACAAAAAACTTGCGGTCGGCGATGGTGATTTCGATGTCAGGCATGGGGGCGCGCCTCTTGAGGGTCGATTTGGGGTGTGTCGATCAGGGGCGCAAGGGCTGCCAGAATCTCACCGATTTCGGTGGTTTCCGAGGCGCGGGCGGCGCGCAAGGCATCAAGTTCGGCCTGCATTGCCCGGTTGATCAGGGCGGCATCGGCAAGGCCGGATTCGGCCGCTTCGCGCAGGCGGCGGACCTCTTCGCGCAGTTGGGCGACGGACGAACGCAGGCGTTGGGTGTCAAGACCCTGCGCATCGAGTTGGCGGGTCAGGCGGTCCACTTCGACCTGCAAGGGGTTGGGGCTGGCCTGACCCTCAGCCGCAGGGGCGCTGCGTCCGGCGTCAAGGCCGACCTGCGACGGGTCGACCGGATTGGCTTTATCAGAGGGGCCGGGTCCGGGCCACTTGTCCAACCCGGCATTGATCCGCGCCAAGGCTGCGATGATGCGGTGTTCCAGTTCGGCTAATTCGGCCATCTTTGCCCTCTGGCTTTTGTGCATGTACGTCGCCCACAGCTTGGCGAGCCTGACAGCGCTTCGTCAAGGCCGATCTTGGCGCAATCTGACCCCCGACGCTTGAACTTGTCACGCAGGCTGATATGCACGGTCAAATCCCGGTCTGACCCAAAGCGGCCCGGCCTGACCTATTTCCCAAGCTACAGGACACCAAAGTGGACATTGAAACCCTGCGCGCCCGCCACCCCGACCATTGGATGCGCGCCTGCGCGATCCGTACCCTGACGATGGACGCGGTGGCTGCCGCCAATTCCGGGCATTCCGGCATGCCAATGGGCATGGCCGATGTGGCCACGGTGCTGTTTGAAAAGCACCTGAAGTTTGACCCGGCAGCCCCGCATTGGCCGGACCGCGACCGGTTCATCCTGTCGGCGGGGCATGGGTCGATGCTGCTGTATGCGGTGATGTATCTGACCGGCTATGCCGACATGACGCTGGACCAGATCAAGGGGTTTCGGCAGTGGGGGATGCGCACGGCGGGGCATCCGGAATACGGCCACGCGGCAGGCATTGAAACCACCACCGGGCCTTTGGGTCAGGGTATGGGCAACTCGGTCGGCTTTGCGATTGCCGAGGCCAACTTGCGCGCCCGGCTTGGGGCCAAAGTGCAAAACCACCGCACCTGGGTGATCTGCGGCGACGGCTGCCTGATGGAGGGGATTTCGCAAGAGGCGCTTGCTTTGGCTGGCAAGCAGCATCTGGAAAACCTGATCGTGCTGTGGGACCACAACGGCATCACGATTGACGGCAAGGTTTCCATCTCTGACATCACCGACCAGACGGCGCGTTTTGCGGCCTCGGGCTGGAACGTGTTTGACTGCGACGGCCATGATCCGGTGGATATTGACCGGGCGATGACGGCGGCCAAAACCTCTGGCGGGCCGTCTTTCATTGCGTGCAAAACCCATATCGCCTTGGGATCGTCGGCACAGGATACGTCAAAGGGGCACGGCGCGCTGACCGACCCTAAGCTGATGGCTGATACCAAGGCCGCCTATGGCTGGACCTCGGCTCCGTTCGTCATTCCCGCCGATATCAAGGTGCAGTGGGAGGGTTTTGGGCTGCGCGGTGCGGCCGCACATGCCGAATGGCAGGCCGGGATTGACACCCTCCCGAAGGGCAAGCGCGATCTTTTGACCCGGATCTTCGCGATGGATGCCCCCAAGGGCCTGAAAAAGGCAATTGCAGAGGTCAAGAAGGCCGCCTCAGAGACAAAGCCCAAAATCGCCACCCGAGCCGCATCGGAAAAGGTGCTGACGGCGGTGAATCCCGAGATGTTTGAGACAATCGGCGGGTCGGCTGACCTGACCGGTTCGAACAACACCAAGACGCCGGATCTGGGCGTCTTTACGCCTGAAGATCGCAAGGGCCGCTACATCTATTTCGGCATCCGTGAACACGGCATGGCGGCTGCGATGAACGGCATGGCGCTGCATGGCGGGGTGCGACCCTATGGCGGCACCTTCATGTGCTTTACCGATTATGCCCGCCCCTCGATGCGGTTGTCCGCGCTGATGGGGATACCGGTCGTGTATGTGATGACGCATGACAGCATCGGTCTGGGCGAGGATGGCCCGACCCACCAGCCGGTCGAACATCTGGCGATTTCGCGCGCGACGCCCAACATGCATGTGTTCCGCCCGGCTGATGTGGTTGAGACGGCAGAGGCGTGGGAGCTGGCTTTGACCTCAAAAACCACGCCGTCGGTTCTGGCGTTAAGCCGACAGAACCTGCCGACGGTGCGCTTGACCCATACGGCGGCGAACCTGACCGCACGGGGGGCCTATGTGCTGGCCGAAGCTGAGGCCAAGCGGCAGGTCATTCTGATGGCAACCGGGTCCGAGGTTGAAATCGCGTTGAAAGCCCGCGACATGCTGGAGGCGGAGGGGATCGGCACCCGCGTCGTGTCGATGCCGTGCATGGAATTGTTCGCAGCCCAGGACGAGGCGTACCGCCGCAAGGTTCTGCCAGCCGGAACCGTGCGCGTGGCCATTGAAGCGGGCGTGCGGCAGGGTTGGGACCGTTGGCTGCTGGGCGAACGCGGGCGCGAGGCCAAGGCGGGCTTTGTTGGCATGCATTCGTTCGGCGCGTCCGCTCCGATTGAGCGGCTGTACAAGGAATTCGGCATCACGGCTGAGGCTGCGGCGGCTTTGGCCAAGAGCCTGATCTAAGAAGCGGGGGCTGATCTAGGAAGCGGGGGCTGGCCCCCGCACCCCCAGAGGATTTTGACCTGAATGAAATCGAAAGACGCCGCGCTTCAGTGTGCGGCGTTTTGCTGTCCGGTCAGGCGGGCGATCAGGGGGGCGATGAGCTTTGTGGCCAGCGGGATCAGCGCAAGGCCAAGGATCAGGCCCACCACCCCGTCGAGGGCGGCTTTGACGGCCCATTGCACGAACTCCTGCGCCATCGGGGCGGCGTGGGCGGCCAGTTCGGCGATATGGTCAAAGGCGTGGGCGGGGGCTGGAAAGCCGAACACCTCTGCCCCGTGCACCACCATCGAACCGCCAACCCACAGCATCGCCGCCGTGCCAAGGGTGGCGAGGAAGGACAGGAACGGCGGCATGCCGATCACCAGCCCGCGGCCAAGGGCGCGCACCAGTGCGAGGCGGGATTTGCGCGCCAGATACAGGCCGATATCGTCCATCTTGACGATCAGCGCGACCGATCCGTAGACCAGAACCGTGATCATGATGCCGACAAGGGCCAGTGTGATTGCCTCGATCCAGAAGGCGCTGTCGGGGATGGCCCCCAAGGCAATCGTCATGATCTCTGCCGAGAGGATGAAGTCGGTCTTGATGGCCCCCGCGACCTTTTGTTCCTCAAGATGGGTTGGGTTGGCGACGTCGTAATCCTGCGCCACTTCGGGGTCGATGTGGGGAAAGAAGATATGCAGAACCTTTTCAGCGCCTTCAAAGCACAGATAGGCACCGCCGAGCGTTAACAGGGGCACGATGGCGCCGGGCAGGAAAGCTGACAACAGAAGGGCAATGGGCAGCAGAATCAGAAGCTTGTTCTTCAGCGAGCCGACCGCGATGCGCCCGATGATCGGCAGCTCGCGTTCGGCGGCGAAGCCTGTCGCATAGGTCGGCGTGACGGCGGTGTCATCAATCACCACGCCTGCGGCTTTGGCACCGGCTTTGGCGGCGGCCCCCACTATATCGTCAACCGACGACGCCGCCACCTTGGCAATCGCGGCCACATCGTCCAACAACGCCAGAAGTCCGCTCATCCGTCACCGCCCCTTTTGGTTGCGCCTGTTTAGGGGGGCGCGCTGCAATTGCAAAGCCCCGCTTGACTTGGGGCCGCAATCGGCTAGGCCTTGCCTGCAAAACGGGCGCCCGAACAGCAGGGGGTTGGATTGAAGGATCGTGGCTATCTTGGCATTGCGGGGCTGATCGTTCTGGCGATCCTCGGCGATGTTACGCTCAATCAAAGCCGCGCCACCCTGTTTTTGGTCCGTGAGATAATCTTGTTGCAAGAATACCTGCAATTCTGGCGCTGAAGCGCAAATCAGCAGTTGAATCCGGGCGGGTTCTGGCGAATTTACCGCATCAGGCCCAAATGAAACGTCATCCTTACCTTAGGAGTTCCCCATGACTGTCAAAGTCGCCATCAACGGTTTCGGCCGCATCGGGCGCAATGTGCTGCGCGCCATTCTGGAATCGGGCCGCACCGACATTGAAGTCGTTGCCATCAACGATCTGGGCCCGGTGGAAACCAACGCGCATCTGTTGCGGTTCGACAGCGTTCATGGCCGTTTTCCGCATGTCGTGACCACCACCGCCGACACGATTGACGTGGGCCGTGGGCCGATGAAGGTGACGGCCATCAAGAACCCGGCTGAATTGCCGTGGGGCGATGTGGACATCATTCTGGAATGCACGGGCATTTTCACCTCAAAAGACAAGGTGCAGGCGCATCTGTCGACCGGGGCCAAGCGGGTGCTGATCTCTGCCCCCGGTGAGGATGCCGACAAGACCATCGTGTTCGGCGTGAACCACACCACGCTGACGGCGGCGGATCTGGTGGTGTCGAACGCGTCGTGCACCACGAACTGCCTGGCCCCGGTGGCCAAAGTCCTGAACGATTCCATCGGCATCGTGAAGGGTTTCATGACGACGATCCACAGCTATACCGGCGATCAACCGACGCTGGACACGATGCACAAGGACCTGTACCGCGCCCGCGCTGCGGCCCTTAGCATGATCCCAACCTCAACCGGGGCAGCCAAGGCGGTGGGTCTGGTGCTGCCAGAGTTGAAGGGCAAGCTGGACGGCGTGGCGATCCGGGTGCCCACGCCCAACGTGTCGGTCGTCGATCTGGTGTTTGAGGCGACGCGCCCGACCACGGTGGCCGAGGTCAATGCCGCGATCCGGGCCGCTGCCACCACCGGGCCTTTGGTCGGCATTCTGGGCTTTACCGATCAGCCCAATGTCTCACACGATTTCAACCACGACCCGCATTCGAGCGTGTTCCACATGGACCAGACCAAAGTGCTGGACGGCACGATGGTGCGGATATTGTCGTGGTATGACAACGAATGGGGCTTTTCAAACCGGATGGCCGACACCGCTGTGGCGATGGGCAAGCTGATCTGAGATTTGGGTTGGAGTGGGGTTGTTGGGGGTGCCTTCGGGCGCCCCTTTTTTATTGGACGGTCGCGATTTTTCTGCGAAAAATCAAGGGGGAAGGGCTGGATTTGATTTTTCGCAGAAAAATCGTGGCTCGGGGTGCGGGATATTCTGGCGGCGCTTAAGCTAGGCTGATTATGCATGACCTATGCATTCAGCGCAATACTGCCGGGCGGGATTGGTGGTTCTTCGCGCCAACAGAAGCGCCATATTTCCCTCAGGCAGACAGGAAAGCCAAAGCTGCCGCTGCATACGAAACAAGGACTGCCACTATGAAAAACCTCTATGCCAAATACCGCGCCGAAGCTGCCAAAATGGCCGCCTACCGGCGCACCCGCGACGAGATTGCAAATTTGCCTCGGGCAATTGCACTCGACCTTGGCATTTTCCCCGAAGATGCCGACCAAATTGCCCGCGAGGCTGTCTGGGGCTGATGTGCCCCGCCGGCCGGGATCGTCCCGGCCAGAACTGGAGACTATGATGAAAAAGTTTTATGCCGCTTACCAGACCTACGCCCGTCAACATGCGCTATACCGCCAGACCCGCGATGAAATCGCCAGCCTGTCGCGGTCAGAGCAGGTCGACCTTGGCATCTATGCCGGCGACGCCGAGCGGATCGCCCACAAGGCAGTCTGGGGCTGATCGTCCCGCACGAACCCATGTGAACCACTGCGGGGGGCCCAACGGCCCCCTTTTACTATTTGCGCATTGCTTTCAGACCCTTGGCATAGCGCGCCGCATTGCGCCTGTAACCCTCGGCCGATTTCAGCAGACCCGCCTGCGCCTCGGCGTCCAGCATCCGGATCACTTTGCCCGGCGACCCCATCACCAATGACCCGTCGGGGATTTCCTTGCCCTCGGTGATCAGGGCGCACGCACCGATCAGGCAGCCCCGCCCGATTTTGGCTCCGTTCAGGATCGTCGCCCCCATGCCGATCAGCGTGCCCTCGCCAATCGTGCAGCCGTGCAGCATGGCGCGGTGGCCGATGGTGCAATTCGCCCCGATCAGCAGCGGGTGGCCGACATCGGTGTGCAGCACCGCATTGTCCTGCACGTTTGACCCCTGACCGACCCAGATCATCTCTGTGTCGCCGCGCAGCACAGCGCCGAACCAGATGTTCGCCTCATCCTCCAGCACGACCTTGCCGATGACCGAAGCCGAGGGCGCAATCCACGCCCGCGCCCCCACTTCCGGAGCTTGCCCGTCAAGCGTATACCTCATCTTGCCGAAAACTCCCGATTGAGGCCGCGCACGAAATCGGCCAGGTGCGGTTGACGGTCGCGTCGCAACCGTTCTGCCTGAAGAATTGTCACCAAATCATTGAAAGCCTTGTCAACTTCGTGATTCACAATCACATAGTCGTATTCGGCCCAATGGCTGATCTCGGATTGGCTTCTGGCCATGCGGGCGGCAATCACCGCGTCTGAGTCTTGCGCCCTGCCCCGCAACCGGCTTTCCAGTTCGGCGATGGACGGCGGCAGGATGAAGATTGATACCACATCATCCCGCATCGCCTGCTTGATCTGTTGGCCGCCCTGCCAGTCAATGTCGAACACGGTGTCGCGCCCTTCGGCCATCGCCTGTTCGACCGGGGCACGGGGGGAGCCGTAGAAGTTGGCGAACACCTCGGCATGTTCCAGCATCTGACCTTCGCGCACCATCGTTTCAAAGCTGGTCCGCGTGGTAAAGTGGTATTCGCGCCCGTCAGTTTCGCCCGGACGCGGAGGCCGTGTTGTGGCAGAAACCGAAAAGCGCAGCGACGTGTCCCAGTCCATCAGCCGCCGCGACAGGGTGGATTTGCCGGCCCCGGACGGAGAGGATAAGATCAGCAAAAGCCCGCGTCGCGTCATGGTCATTCCACGTTTTGCACCTGTTCGCGCATTTGGTCTATCACGGTCTTCAGGTCAAGTCCGATCCGGGTCAAAGCGATGGACTGCGCTTTTGAACACAAGGTATTGGCCTCTCGCAGGAATTCCTGAACGAGGAAATCGAACTTGCGGCCGATCTGGCCGGGTTCGGCCATCAGGGTGCGGGCGGCCTGCAGGTGGGCGGTCAGGCGGTCAATCTCTTCGGTCACGTCGTTTTTCACCGCCAACAGAGCCAGTTCCTGGGCCAGTCGGCCCGCATCGACCGCATCTGTCACGGCCAATATCCGGGCGACACTGTCGCGCAGGGCGGTGGCGGCTTCGTCCTGACGGGCGGCGGCGGCGGTTTTGGCTTGGGTGACCAAAGCGTCGATGCGGTCAATCTGGGCGGTGATGATGGCGTTCAAAGCAGCCCCTTCAGCGGCCCGCATCGCGTTAAAATCGGCCAACAAGTCAGGCAGGTCGGCCAGAATTGCGGTGCGCAGGGCGGCTGTATCGACCTCAACCACGTTCGCGTCCAGCACACCGCGCAGCGCCAGCACATCGGCAGCAGAGGCTTGCCCCAATGTGACGCCAATCCGCATCGACTGATCTTCCACCTCACGCAGGGCGGCCAATGCGGCTTGCAGGGCGGCGGGGTTGATGCGCAAAGCGTCAGTCGCCTCTGCCCCCTCACGCGAGACTTTCAGGGCAAGCTGGACATTGCCCCGCCCCAACGCCTTGGTCAGTTCACCGCGCAGCGCCAGTTCCAGACCGTCCACCCAATCTGGCAACCGCATCCGCAGGTCCAGTCCCTTGCCGTTGACCGAGCGCAAATCCCACGCCCATGTGTGCCCGGCCCCCTGCCCCTTGCGCGCCGCAAAGCCTGTCATCGAGATGGTCATATACTCTCCCTTACCCTGCGCCGGAGGGGTACAACCCAGACGTGCAGATGTTTACCATTTGTCGAGATTGTCCGCCAAATTCCAGACAAGACGTGTATGTTAAGACATCAGTAACCCCGAGTTGCTGCAAGTTTAACCCCGCCTTGGTCAGAAGCGAAAGCCATGAACCCGGGCCATCTTACAGGGCGTCAGGCGGGCAACCGCGGCGAAGGTCTTATGGCAATGTCATTTCTGGGCAGGGGCGGCAAGTCGGGTGCTTCGAACGGCGGGTCCGGTGGGTCGCGTTTTGCCATGCTGGCCGAGGTGCGCGCCTATTGGGAGGGGTTGCGCGATGGAGGCAGCCTGCCAGCGCGTGACCATATCGACCCACGCGGCATTGCAGGAGCGCTGGAAAACACCTTTCTTTTGGAACGTGTCGCCCCCGGGGTTGCGCGGTTTCGCATCGCAGGCATGCAGTTGCATGACCTGATGGGGATGGATGTGCGCGGGATGCCGATGTCGGCCTTGTTTGAACCGGCAGCGCGCAACCGTCTGGCTGACGGGATAGAGGGCGTGTTTTCCGACCCCGCCGTGCTGGAACTGTGGCTTGAGGCGGAACGCGGCATCGGGCGGCCCAGTCTTGAAGGCCGCATGATCCTGTTGCCGCTGGTCGGGTCCAAGGGTGAGACTGATCTGGCTTTGGGTTGTCTGGCGATGGAGGGCGCGCTGGGTCGTGCGCCGCGCCGTTTTGCGATTTCAGGGCTGATGAGTGAAGCCTTGGAGCAGCGCCCTGCCCTGCGCCAAGAGCCGCGTGTTCTGACGGACCGCCGCGTGCCGCCGGTTGATGCCGCCCGGCCCGTGTCAATGCCAGCGCCCGTTACAGCGCTGCGTCCGGTTCAGCCGGCGGGTTTTGCCGAACCACCCGCCGACTTCGCCCGCGATTTCACGCCGCGCCCGCCGCGCGGCAAACCGAACCTGCGGCTGGTGCATTCGCGCGATTGAGTGCTGGCTTGGGACTGAAAAAATCGGCCCGGGGTTTCGCCCGGGCCGTTTTCATTGACAGGCCGACTTCAGCGCAGCGTTTACAGCGCCACGCGGCGTTGCACATCGCGGCGTGACGACAGTTCTTCGGACACCAGAAACGCCAGTTCCAGCGCTTGGGAAGCGTTCAGGCGCGGGTCGCAGGCGGTGTGATAGCGGTCCGACAAATCCTCGTCCGTCACGGCGCGCAGACCGCCGGTGCATTCGGTGACATCCTTGCCGGTCATTTCAAAATGCACGCCGCCCGCGATGGTGCCCTCGGATTTGTGGATATCAAAGAACTCGCGCACTTCACGCAGGACCGATTCGAAGGGCCGGGTCTTGTAGCCCGACGCCGCCTTGATCGTGTTGCCGTGCATCGGGTCGCACGACCACAGGACATTGGCGCCCTCGGCCTGTACCGTCTTGATCAGGCGCGGCAGGTGGTCACCGACCTTGCCCGCGCCAAAGCGGGCGATCAGGGTCAGGCGGCCCGGCTCATTGGCGGGGTTCAGCTTGGCCATCAGGATCTTCAGATCTTCTGCCGTCGTCGACGGCCCGCATTTCAGGCCGATTGGGTTGAGGACCCCACGTGCGAATTCGACATGCGCGCCGTCGGGCTGACGGGTGCGGTCGCCGATCCAGATCATATGGCCCGACCCCGCCACCGGCTGCCCGGTGATGCTGTCGATGCGGCACAAAGCCTCTTCATATTCCAGCAGCAACGCCTCGTGTGAGGTGTAAAAATCGACCGTCGACAAGGATGGAGCGCTTTCCGAGGTGATCCCGGCGGCGTTCATGAAGTCCAAAGCATCAGAGATGCGGTTCGACAGCGTGCGGTAGCGTTCGGCCTTGTCATGTTCGGCAAAGCCGAGGGTCCAGGCGTGGACGCGGTGGATATCGGCAAACCCCCCGGTTGAAAAGGCGCGCAGCAGGTTCAGCGTGGCCGCCGACTGGGTATAGGCCTGCAGCATCCGGTTCGCATCGGGATTGCGCGACGCGGCATCAAAGTCAAAGCCGTTGATGATGTCACCGCGGTAGCTTGGCAGTTCAACGCCGCCAATCGTTTCGGTTGCGGTGGAACGCGGCTTGGCAAATTGCCCCGCCATCCGACCGACCTTGATGACCGGCACCTTGGCCCCGTAGGTCAGCACGACAGCCATCTGCAGCATCACGCGAAAGGTGTCGCGGATGTTGTCGGCGGCAAACTCGGCAAAGCTTTCGGCGCAGTCACCGCCTTGCAGCAGGAAGGCCTTGCCCTCAGCCGCCAAGGCCAGTTGCTTTTTCAGCTTGCGCGCCTCTCCGGCAAAGACCAGCGGCGGATACTTGGCAAGCTGCGCTTCAACCGAATGCAAGCCCGCCTGATCGGGATAGTCGGGCATTTGCACCCGGGGCTTTGCGCGCCAATCCGATTTTGTCCAGCCTTTGGTCATCGAAGGTATCCTTACGTCAGAATGTCGTAGCGATATAAGGAAATCGGGCGGGAAAGCAAAGGGCGAAAGGCCGTCATATTTCCCGGAACCCCCCTTGCGGAGCGCGGATTTTCCTGTTTCCTTGCGTCAATAACGACACGTCAGGTCGCAACATGTCCATCGCCCCGCGCAAAGCCACCCAGACCTCTAAGCCAGAGGCGCCGCGCCGCTTTGTCTTTTTGCTGTTGGACAAATTCACCATGCTGGCCTTTGCCTCTGCCATCGAACCCTTGCGGATCGCCAACCGGGTGGTGGGCGAAAAGATGTACACATGGGCTTTGGCCGGTGAAGGCGGTGCCGGGGCGACCTGTTCGAACGGGACGACCTTCAAGCTGGACATGGGTCTTGATGAGATTGAGCGGGACGATATCCTGTTGGTCTGCGGCGGGATTGATGTGCAAAAGGGCGCGACCAAGCCGGTGCTGAACTGGCTGCGGCGTGAGGCGCGGCGCGGCGTGACCATCGGCGGTCTGTGCACCGGGTCTTATGCGCTGGCCAAGGCCGGGCTGCTGGACGGCAAGAAAGCGACGATCCATTGGGAAAATCAGGATGGTTTTCTTGAGGAATTTGAAGACGTCACCCTGACGAAATCGGTCTTTGTGATGGATGGCAACCGGTGGAGCACGGCTGGCGGCACCTCTTCGCTGGACCTGATGCTGAAGGTCATCGCCGCCGACCACGGTGAAGATGTTGCAAACACAGTCGCCGACCAGTTGATCTATTCGACCCCGCGCACCGATCAGGACACGCAGCGCCTGTCGATTCCAACGCGCATCGGCGTGCGGCATCCCAAGCTGTCTCAAGTCATCCAGATGATGGAGGGCAACATCGAAGACCCGATGTCACCCGCCGATCTGGCCGAGGAAGTGGGGATGAGCACGCGGCAGCTGGAACGTCTGTTCCGCCGCTATCTGAACCGCAGCCCCAAGCGGTACTACATGGAACTGCGGCTGCAAAAAGCGCGCAACCTGTTGATGCAGACGGATATGTCGGTGATCAACGTCGCCCTCGCCTGCGGTTTTGCCAGCCCGTCGCATTTTTCCAAATGCTACCGAAGCCATTACAACACGACGCCCTACCGCGAGCGTGGCACGCAAGGCACGCCGACCCCGCCCACGATCGGGCGGCTGTCGATTTAAGCCAAAGAATGGGCGTATGGTCTGGCGGGGCCGAGCGAAAAACCAGCCCGATCATCTTTTGCAAAACCCATAGCCCCGCGTCGGACCACAGGCAGTGTCGGCAATCAGCCGATCCCGGGTGCGAACCGTTACGAGCCTTCGTTGCAGAACGACTGCACGATCAGGCAGTTGGCGGTGTAGCCAGAGCAGTTGGCCAATGCGGTCTCTTCGGCCTTCGCGACCGATTTGTCAGCCGAAAAGCCCATGCCAAAGCCGTCACCGACCGCGACCGCGCCGCAATTGGGAAACACCACGACCGCGTCGCAATCGCCCACGCCGCAGCGGCTTGTCGCATCGGCAGACGCCTCACCCTTGCTGGCAAAGTTCCAGCCCGCGCCAACCTTGCCAGTTGAGGGCGAAAACGCGATGGCACCGAACAACCCGTCGGCTGCGGCTGGCAGGGCAATGCCACCAGAAACAAGGGCGATCAGAACGGCTGCGGCAAAACGGTGTGACATCGTGTTCCTTTCAAAACCTGCAAAGTTCCCCCGGCGCTGCGGACAAACTGCGGTCTCGTGTCCTGAAAGGTGGAGTTGCTGTGGCCCAGCGTCAAGACCCCGCCGACACGCAAGCCCCTGTATGGCACGCCTTTGCAACGCCAAAACCCGATTTGACGCAGCGTCATGCACCGCAACCCTGCCAGTGCCACACGAAAAGCTGCCCCGTTCGCTCCAGAGCGGGCCGAAATAGCCCTGACGAGACACTTTTCTTTTCCACCGCGTCCCTCTAGGCTGGCGCAGGATTGCGATCCAACATGGGAGTTAACAATGAAAAAACTGCTGCTCGCTACCGCTGCTACAGCACTTTGCGCAGGGTTCGCCTCTGCTGAAGACGTCAAACTGGGCATCCTGATCGGCTTTACCGGGCCGATTGAATCCCTGACCGGCCATATGGCCAACGCAGCCGAAGCTGCGATGAAAGAAGTCAACGATTCAGGCAAGGCGCTGAACGGCTGGACCTTCGTGTCTGACCGGGGCGACGACACCTGCACCGATGCGGCTGCGGCCCAGACCGCTGCCGAAAAGATGGTGACGGCTGACGGCGTCAAAGGCATCATCGGCGGCGACTGCTCTGGCGTCACCGGCGCTGTTCTGCAGAACGTCGCCCGCCCGAACGGCATCGTGATGGTGTCGCCCTCGGCCACCTCGCCCGCTTTGTCGACCGCTGAGGATGACGGCCTGTTCTTCCGCACCGCGCCGTCTGACGCCCGCGAAGGCGAAGTCATGGCGGACGTGCTGACCGAACATGGCGTGAAGTCGATTGCCCTGACCTATTCCAACTCTGACTACGGCAAGGGTCTGGCTGACGCGATCTCGACCTCGTTCCAGAAGGTTGGCGGCAAGGTCACCATCGACATCCCGCATGAAGACGGCAAGTCGGATTATTCGGCCGAGGTTGCCTCTTTGGCGGCTGCGGGCGGCGATCTGCTGGTTGTGGCAGGCTACCTCGATCAGGGCGGCAAGGGCATCATCCAGGCCTCGCTTGACACCGGTGCATTCACCAAGTTCGGTCTGCCGGGCGGTATGGTTGGTGACAGCCTGCCCTTAGCCATCGGTCCGGCTTTGGACGGATCGTACGGTCAGGTTGCGGCCTCGGACTCGCCCGGTGCTGCGGTTCTGCTGGAAATGGGCAAGAAGAACACCCCGCCGTTTGATTCCTCGTCGCCCTATGCCGGCGAGTCCTATGACGCGGCTGCCTTGATCATGCTGGCGATGCAGGCGGCCAATTCGACGGATTCCAAGGTCTATTCCAAAAAGATCATGGAAATCGCCAATGGTCCGGCTGACGGTTCGGGCGAAAAGATCCTGCCCGGCCAGTTGGGCCACGCGATGGAACTGATCGCCGCGGGCAAGGCCATCGACTATGATGGCGCATCGGGCGTGACTTTGGTCGGCGCTGGCGAATCCGCTGGCCGTTACCGCGAGTTCGAGGTCAAGGGCGGCAAGTACGAAACCGTCAAGTTCCGTTGATCGCCACCTGATCCAATGACGGCACGGCCCGGGGTTTTGCCTCGGGCCGTTGCCATGACAGAACGTCCCAAGAGCCCCTAAGGGCCAGATGGGGGAACAGGGGAAAAAATGATCGTCGTCGAAGACCTTCACCGGCACTTCGGAGCGTTTCGCGCCGTGGACGGTGCCAGCCTTGAGATTGCCACAGGCTCTATCACCGGCCTGATCGGCCCGAATGGCGCGGGTAAAACCACGCTGTTCAACGTGATCGCCGGGCGGTTGGCGCCAACATCGGGCCGCGTGCTGATGGACGGTGAAGATATCACCGGCCTTGCCCCGCATCAGTTGTTCGCCAAAGGCCTGCTGCGCACCTTTCAGATCGCGCATGAATTTTCGTCAATGACGGTGCGCGAAAACCTGATGATGGTGCCGTCGGGTCAGGCCGGAGAGGTGTTGTGGAACACCTGGTTCCGCCGGGGCCTGATCGCGCAAGAAGAGGCGGTTTTGCGCAAGAAGGCCGATGAAGTGCTTGATTTTCTGACGATTTCGCACATCGCCGATGAAAAGGCCGGCAACATATCGGGCGGGCAGAAAAAGCTTGTCGAACTGGGCCGCACCATGATGGTGGATGCCAAGGTGGTGTTTCTGGACGAGGTTGGCGCGGGTGTGAACCGCACCCTTCTGAACACCATCGCCGACGCCATCCTGCGGCTGAACAAAGAGCGCGGCTATACGTTTTGCGTCATCGAACACGACATGGATTTCATCGCCCGACTGTGCGACCCGGTGATCGTGATGGCCGAGGGCAAGGTTCTGGCCAAGGGAACGGTTGACGAGGTCAAGAATGATGAACGTGTGATCGAAGCTTATCTGGGGACGGGTTTGAAGAACAAGGTGGTGGCGCATGGCTGATCCCCGCGCAAAAATTTTCTGCGAAAATTTCAACTTCGAATTTTCGCAGAAAATTCTTCATCGGATGAATTTTCGCAGAAAATTCGTGGCGGAGGATTCGAATGGCTGACCCCTTCCTGATCGGCGATGCGATGACCGGCGGCTACGGGCCCGCCGACATCCTGCACGCCTGCACGATTGCTGTTGAAAAAGGCCAGATCGCGGTGATTGTCGGCCCGAATGGCGCTGGCAAATCGACCGCGATGAAGGCCGTGTTTGGCATGTTGAACCTGCGCGGCGGTCAGATCCGCCTGAAGGGTGAGGATATCACCCGGCTTTCTCCGCAGGACCGTGTGGCGCTTGGCATGGCCTTTGTGCCGCAGACCCACAACATTTTCACCTCGATGACGGTGGAAGAGAACCTTGAAATGGGCGCGTTCCTGCGCCGCGATGACATCAAGACGACGCTGGAGCAGGTCTATCACCTGTTCCCGATCCTCAAAACCAAGCGTCTGCAACCGGCAGGCCAACTGTCGGGCGGCCAGCGCCAGCAGGTCGCCGTGGGACGCGCCCTGATGACCAAGCCGCAGCTTTTGATGCTGGACGAGCCGACCGCAGGTGTCAGCCCCATCGTGATGGACGAACTGTTCGACCGGATTATCGAGGTGGCCCGCTCTGGCATCTCGATCCTGATGGTCGAACAGAACGCCCGCCAAGCGCTGAACATCGCCGACAAGGGCTATGTCCTTGTGCAGGGCGCCAACCGCTACACCGACACCGGCGAGGCCCTTTTGGCCAACCCCGACGTCCGCCGCACGTTTTTGGGGGGTTGAGATGGACTATTTGAACGCGCTCGTCGCCTTCCTCAACTTCGTCGTTGTCCCAGCTGCCTCTTACGGGGCGCAACTGGCGGTTGGCGCTTTGGGGGTCACGCTGATCTTCGGCATCCTGCGGTTTTCCAACTTCGCCTGGGGCGATACGATGGCGTTTGGCACCATGGTGGTGATCTTGTTCACCTGGCTGTTCCAAAGCATGGGAATTTCCATTGCTCCGCTGCCGACTGCCTTGTTGGCGCTGCCGTTCGGCATTCTGGTCACCTCGGCCCTTCTCTTGGGCACCGACCGGGTCGTCTACCGCTTTTACCGCCAGCAAAAGGCCAAGCCGATCATTCTGGTCATCGTCTCTGCCGGGGTCATGTTCATCATGAACGGTCTGGTGCGCATCATCATCGGCACCGAAGAGCAGAACTTTTCGGACGGCGGGCGTTTTCTGATCTCGGCACAGGAATTCAAGGACTGGACTGGGCTGCAGGAAGGTTTGGCGATCAAGGCGACCACGGCGGTCACGCTGGTCACCGCGCTTTTGACCATGGCCGCCCTG
>JBBRKS010000046.1:0-25675 GCA_038231775.1 Rhodobacterales bacterium
ATGCGGCAGGGCAGGACGGAATAGCTCCACCGCTGATCCACCCGCTTTACGTCTCGTCGCATCATGGCGATGCAGCCTTTGTGGTCGCAGCGCGCAATGGTGTACGTCAGCATCACTGGTCGTTCGGAAGCATGCCGCAGATACAGCAGCGGTTGACGGACGGCGAATTAAACGCGATCATCTTGTATATCCGGGAACTTCAACGCGAGAACGGCATTCTTTGATGGGTCTGGCATTAAATATCAGCGGCATTTTACGGCGATTTGGGTGCGCGATCTCGATTTGCCTGTTGATGCTGGCCGTTCTTACGCAGCAAGAGGTGGTGTCGGCGGCCCATGCCAATATTGGCCCTGCGGTGGTGATGATGACCGCAGCGCAAACACAGTATGGCTGTCATGCGACACCTGCCTGTGCCGCATTCGTGGCACCCGCCGAAACGTCTCTGAATGACCACAAGCAGCTTCAATCCCTGCGTTTTTTTAATACAGACACAACCCGACTGATCCAGTCTGGACCGTCATCGGATACCCCCCCACCCCGAGTCTGACGCTGACAGCAATGGGCAGAAAGCCCGCAGAGCAGCAATCAGACAGGTGAAGAATGTTCAAAAATACGGTTTTGGGCGCGGTGGTATTGTCCGCGTTGGGTGCAGTTGCGGCCGCACATAATGGTGCCACCGGCCTCGTGATGGAACGCATGATGGGGATGTCAGCGATGAAAACGCTCATGGCCGATCTTGCCCCGATGATGCAGGGCAATGTGCCCTATGACGGAATAGCTGTGCAGGAAGCGGCTTTTGCATTGCAGGGACACGCGGGTGAAACGCTGACCGGGCTATTCCCGCAGGACGATATCCCGAAAGCCTCTTATGCCAAGCGGGAAATCTGGACGGATTGGGAGCGGTTTGCCGCCCTGTCTGAGGAGCTGCGGCTGTATTCCGAAGGGCTCTCCATTGCGGCGGCTAACGGCCTGGATGCGCCTGTACCCGCTCCGGTGGTGGCAACTAACAATGCCACAGCGATGCCCGGCATGGATCACACCGCCATGCAGATGCCTGCTGAACCAGAAGGGTTCACGGTTTCCGAATTGATGGGCATCACATCACGTGCTGCGGTATCGCCTGGGACGATCGCAGGTGCAGCCACAGAAACCCGGCCACCCGGTGTAGACTTTGCTGCGATGGCAGCCGACGACGTGTTCGAGCGGATCAGCCAGACTTGCGCGTCCTGTCACGCTCAATTCCGCCGCGGTAACTGACATGAGGGGTCTGATCCGAACCAACTTCGCTATCCTCGCCACAAGTCTTGCGGTGATTGGTGTAATCGCAATATGGCCGATAGCGGAGCCGACGCATATCGGCATGCTGGCGGGCGACGCCTATCGCGGGGCCTATCTTGCGCGGTCGTCGGGCTGCATCGCCTGCCATACCAACTCGGCTGCGGCGGGTGCTGCACTTGCCGGAGGGGCACCTCTTGATACGCCCTTTGGCAGCTTCGTGCCGCCCAACATCACCCCCGACCTTGCGGGTGGCATAGGCTACTGGACGCTGGATCAGTTCGCGGTGGCCCTGCGCCAAGGGGTGCGCCCGGATGGCAAGGCCTACTACCCGGCGTTCCCGTATGAGTTTTATGCCGATATGTCCGATCAGGACGTGGCGGATCTTTGGGCGGCCTTGCAGACCGTGCCGCCGATTGCCGAGCCTGCCGCCGCGCATGACGTATCCTTTCCGTTCAACATGCGGTGGGGACTGAAGATATGGCGTGCAGCCCTTATGACGCCTGCCGCTATTTCGCCGGTGCTGGGCCAATCCGTGGCCTGGAACCGGGGGCAGCAACTGGTCACCGGTGCCGCGCATTGTGCTGCCTGTCATACGGGCCGCAATATCGTGGGTGGGCTGAAAGCAAGTGAAATGCTGGCTGGAAATGACAAATTGCCGGGTGGCAGTGTAGCCCCGCCGATCCTGGCAGTAGCGCTTGTTGCCAAAGGCTGGACGGTGGCGAACATGGCCTATGCCCTGCGCACTGGGGTGATGCCGGACGGCGATGTGCTTGGCGGCAGCATGGCTGAAGTGGTGCAGTACAGCACGTCCTACATGGACGATGCCGACCGTGAAGCCATCGCGACCTTTCTTCTGACAATCGACGGACAGGTGCCCAAAGATGTTGCGCGCGAAACACCCATAGCAGACGCCGGGATGACTGGAATGGCCCACTCTTCGGGGATGGTCATGGAATGATTGCCAAAATCACATCAGCCCTTATCGGCATCCCACTGCTTGCACTTTTGGCCGTGCTGGCCTGGGGCGGATTGCGCAGCCCCACCAGCCAAACTGCGCCCGGCAATCAAAGTCAGCCAGCGGCAACATTGTCAGAACAACTGTCCGAGGGCCTGATCGAAGCGCAAGTCTATGTCTTGGGTGATCTGAGCTACCGGATAGACATCCAGTTTTCGCCTGAAGCAACGTCGACCATTCCGGCCAGTATGCCACCCGATGTCATCATGGCAATGGTCTCGATGCACATGGATGGATTCGATCCCCCGCTCGAACTGTTGGGCGCAGGCATGTGGCGCACGCAAGGAAAGTTACCAATGGCAGGGGACTGGATCCTGAATGTTGGATACGGCGATGACTTTGCCGAAGCTACTTTCAATGTTGAATGAGGTTGCAACCATGCACAAAAAACACCTCCCCCACGACCTTCTGTCAAACTTCAGGCTGGGCACCGGCTTTCTGGTGGGTCTGCTGACCTTTATTGCGACAGGCACGATTACAGCTGTCTGTGCCAACCCGCTTTTCACCAGGATGACTGCCATCGGCTGGTGGGAATTGCCTGCCCTTGTCATCGTGGCCTTATTGGCCGGGATTTTTGCAGCAATTCGTACGCCTGCCTGTAGTACAAAAGAAGTGAGCCTCGGCGGTCTTGCCTCTTTTCTGGGCATTGCTTGCCCGACTTGCAACAAGATCTTGATGCTGATTTTCGGCGGCGAGGCGTTGTTGCGCTGGTTTGACCCGGTGCGACCTGCGGTAACTGTCATCGGAATGGGGCTGTTGGTCGTTGCAATCTGGTCGGAATGGCAAAAGCGTCATCTGTCTGTCCCGACCGCATACCTAGCGGGAGATATGTGATGCGGCGTTCTGGAAAAGACCTTGAGGAAAGCCACAAAAAATTGACCCGTCGCGGACTGATGCTGGGCGGAGCACAGGCGGCTTTCGTCGCGGTTCTGGCGTTGCGGATGCGTCAGCTACAGATGCGCGACGCCGAACAATATCGAATGTTGGCCGAAGAAAATAGGATTAATTTGCAGCTCATTTCGCCAGCAAGGGGCCGGATCCTTGATCGGTTTGGCACCGTTCTGGCCGACAATGAACCAACCTATCAGATCACCATCACCCGTGAACGTGCGGGCGATATGTCGCTTGTCCTCAAACGTCTGCAATTCATCTTGCCGATCACCGATGAAAAGGTCGCGGATATACTGGCGCAGGCAGAGAAAACCAGTGCGTTCGTACCGATCACCGTGGCGGAACGGGTCTCTTGGGAAAACCTGTCGCGCGTCGCTCTCAACACGCCAAATCTGCCGGGCGTCACCCCAGAAACCATCTTGCGGCGCAGCTATCCGTTCGGGCCGGATTTTGCGCATGTGATCGGCTATGTCGGCAGGGTCAGTGAAGCTGACCTGACCGAGGCGGGCGACCGCGCATCCTTGCTGACTATGCCGGGGTTCAAGATCGGCAAGCTGAGCATCGAACGCGCCTATGAGCCAGAACTGAGGGGGGTTGAGGGCACTTTGGCGGTCGAAGTGAATGCGACAGGCCGTGTCATGCGCACCCTTGAGCGGACCGATCCTTTGCAAGGCGGTGATCTTAATCTCACGCTTGACCATCATTTGCAAAACTTTGCCCTTGCCAGACTGGGTGATCAGAGTGCTGCTGCAGTCGTGATGGATGTGCGCAACGGCGATATTCTGGCCTCGGTCTCCGCACCTTCGTTTGATCCGAACCTGTTTGTCGGGGGCATATTGTCGCGGGACTATGCGGGTTTGCGCGACTCTGAATATCGCCCACTAGCGGACAAAACTGTTCAAGGTGCGTATCCGCCCGGATCAACCGTGAAAATGTCACTTGCGTTGGCGGCACTGGAAGGTGGCTTCGCAACCGCAGACGATACCGTGTCCTGTCCTGGCTTTGTGACAATTTCCGGCCGCAAGTTTCATTGTTGGAAACGCGGCGGGCATGGCCGGGTGAACCTGCAAGGGGCGCTCCGCGAGTCCTGTGATGTGTTCTTTTATGAAATGGCGCAACGTGTCGGCATAGACGGGCTGAATGCGATGAACGCCCGTTTGGGGCTTGGGATCAAACCTGACTTGCCATTATCGGGTATTTCGGCCGGGCTTAATCCGTCACGCGCCTGGAAGCAGGAGAAACAAAAGGCCGATTGGCTGATCGGCGATACGATCAATGCCTCAATTGGCCAGGGTTTCGTGCTGGCATCCCCGATGCAGCTTGCAGTGATGGTGGCGCGCATTGCCTCGGGGCGTTCTGTGGTGCCGCGATTGGTGCGGCCCACGATCAACACCGATGACACGGTACCCGACAGTCTGGGCCTTTCGCCCGCAGCGCTTGCCTTGGTGCAGCAGGGCATGTTCGACGTGGTGAATTCCGACAAAGGCACTGCGAAAGCCTCACGCATCGTGACCCAAGGTCAGTTGATGGCGGGCAAAACCGGATCCAGTCAAGTGTTCAGTATTTCTGCCGCCGAACGGGCGTCGGGCGTCCGCAGCCAAGCAGAATTGGCGTGGAACCGGCGTGACCATGCGTGGTTCACTGCATTTGCGCCGTTTGATGCGCCCGAAATCGCGGTATCGGTTCTGGTCGAACATGGTGGTGGCGGATCGACAGCGGCCGCCCCCATCGCGCGTGATCTGGTACTGTTCTATCTGAACAAGGGCTTGCCATCGACCGACGCCTACCCGCCCGATCAGCGTGGTCGCATCGGCACCGATCTGGATCGGCTGAGCGCTGTGATCCTGCCACCTGACAGTAGGGATGCCCGTGGCCATGTATAGTCTGCGCAGTGCCGGATTTGCGCATGAAAACAAGCGCTTCGGCATAAAACTGTCAAACCGGGCGCTTAAAAGAATTCCCTTCATGGCATAGCCGACAAAGGGGTATGACCCGTTTCAATGTGATGCGGGGTTTAACGAAGGAACGATATGATGAAATCTACCATAGCAATCCTGGCGGCCACCTTGGCAGTCACAGTTTTGGCAACGCCACTTATGGCGCAGGATGCTGGCGATCCGGCCATGATGGCGTGCAAGGATTATCTGACACTGGATGCCGAGGCGATGATGGCAGCCACGGTAGCCTTCAGGGCCGATCCGATGGCTGGATCAATGCTCGGCAATATCACGCATGAAGAGGCGATGAGGAAAATCATGTCTGATTGTAATGCGATGCCCGACATGACCCTGATGGATAGCATGCACATGAACATGTAACCCGTGGTCATTGCTGCGCGGTGTTTGCCGCCGTCAGAGGTGCGGGCAACCACCCAAGCCTTCAACCGAATGCAAAACCGACTGACCCGCTTTGTGACCGAGCGGACCAATATGCTGGCAGCGCCAAGCCGTGATCTGCGATCGTCACTGACCGCGACGTGGCTTCGGATCGAGATGCTGGACGAAACGAAGGACAGTGTCCGACTGAAGGCTTTTGTCGAATCCACGCTGGCGTCTGCCCGTAACGTGGCCAAGACGGAACCTGCATCCAGCGTAGATCTTGCAGCCTTGTTGGGTGATTTGATGGCTGACGTGGGGGGCGACCGCGCGACCCTTACGCCTTCACCGCCCGTGCCAGCCACGGTCCGGTCCCATGCGCTGAACCGCGCCCTACGCAACCTGATCTCGACAACGCGGTGCGCTATGGGGGCGTGGCCCATGTTACCGTGCTTTAAGGACCGAGATGCGCCGTAATAACCGTGTCGGACAAGGGACCGGGATTGCCCGAGGACCAGTTGGAGGCGGTGTTTGAACCCTTTGTGCGGTTGGATTCGTCACAGAACTGCGATACCGGGGGTGCGGGCTTGGCGTTGGCCGTCACCCGCACCATCATTCAGGCGCATGGCGGAACGGTCCAGTTGCGCAACCCAAGCGGCGGAAGGGTTTATCGCCATCGTTCAACTGCCCACCGGCGAGGTCTGATCACGCGGTTCTTGCTGAAAGGCGACGCAGATACCACAGCACCAGCATGGGGACGATGATCCATTGGAGCAGCGGCGAAAGGCCGGTTCCGATTACCGGCAGGCGCGGCATGGACGCATCATAGGCCCAGCGTCCTGCGACTTCAGTGCTGTAAAACTCAAGGGCGACGGTAATGGCGAGACCCGTCGAAAGCCAAGCCGCCGTGGCCCAACGATTTGGCAGGGCAGCCCAATGACGCGTTCCGGTGAAGAAAGACGCTACCCAAAATGCGATCAGCGCGATGACCATATCGCCCAAAGTCGCCTGCAGGCATATCTTGATGCCATCCATATGCGTGGCATCCCGCATGTTGCGAAACAGTGGGGCCTGAAGAAATTCCCATGTGAAATGCATCGGGAAAGACAAGATCAGCAGGTCAAGTTCTGGTGCAACACGCGACTTGGATAGCATCTGCTGTGACCTCTCCCAGATGAAGCTACCGGACAGCATAAGGCGTGGGGGCCGGACCGCAACGGTGTAGCCATTTTTGGAAATGCGCGTCACTCGCCACCGCAAGACAGTGTCAGACGTTCAAAGTCGCGACTGTTGCGCCAGTGTCCAAAGTCTTCTCCTACTTTATCTATTTTGGAACACTCGGCCCCCTTTTCGCTTTTCCCACCGCAATCCCCCGCACGGGCTGAACCAGCATGCGGTCCAGCCAAAGGTCGCGAGGCGTTCGGAACTGTTCGATCCCGATCTCCATCCCCAAATGACCCTGGGCCGGTTGTGCCAGATATGTGCCAAACATCCGGTCCCACCAAGGGACGGAAAACCCGAAATTCGCGTTCGTTTCACGCGGCTCGACCGAGTGGTGGACCCGGTGCATATCGGGGGTGACGAGGAACAGGCGCATCACCCGGTCGACGGTCGGAGGCAGCGCGATGTTGGAATGGTTGAAGATCGAGGCTGCGTTCAAGATCACCTCGAACGCCAGAACCGCAACGGCAGGTGCGCCAATCACCACCACCAGCGCCAGTTTGACCGCCATGGACAAGACAATCTCGACCGGGTGAAAACGCAACCCGGTGGTCGCATCAAACTCCAGATCGGCATGGTGCATCCGGTGCAAACGCCACAGGCCAGGCACAGCGTGGAAAACGATATGCTGAAGATAGATCGCGAGGTCCAGCATAAGGATGGAGGCGATCACCGCCACCCACAGGGGCAGATCGATCTTGTTGAACAATCCCCAGCCATTTGCATCGGCGATGCCCGCCAGACCCACCGCAAGAACCGGAAAGGTCAGCCGCAAGATCGCCGTATCGATCACGACCAAGCTGAGGTTATTCGTCCAGCGCAGCACCTTGGGAATTTCCTGACGCCTGCGGGGCGTGCCCACCTCCCACAGCATCATGCCAATCAGCACCGCCAGAAAGGTTATCAGACGGATTGTCGGCTCGTGGTTTAGCAGAAAATCAGCCATCTTGGGGATCCGATCCTGAATTTTGGAGGACAGTTTTCACAGTCAAGCAGCGGCTAAGCGTGCGGGTCAAGGCAGAGCGCGTTTCCTATTGCCCAAAGCGGGTCAGCGTGTGGTCCTTGATGCTGTTCGGGCCGCAGCCAAGGTCAATGAGAATGGGGCAATCTGGACGCATGTCGCCACAGCAGGCTTCTGCAAGGTGCTGAAGCGTTTCCTTCATCGCCTGCATCTCAATGATTTTCCGCTGAAGCCCCTCGATCTGCTCTTGAGCCAGACGCTTTACATCGGCGCTGTGCCGCGAGCGATCCCGCCACAGCGCCAACAGTTCCTCGATCTTTTCAACCGGAAAGCCCAGATCGCGCGACCGGCGGATAAAACGCAGCATCTGAACCTCGGTGTCCGAATAGACGCGGTAGCCCGCGCCGGTCCGCCCTGCCGCAGGGATCAGGCCGGTCGACTCGTAATAGCGGATCATCTTGGCCGACACGCCGGAGGCTTTGGCCGCTTCACCGATGTTCATGGGTTTGGTCCTTCAGGCTTTTGTGGGGGTATAACGGCGCAGTCGCAGCGCGTTGCCAAGCACGAACACCGACGACAGCGCCATCGCCCCGGCGGCAAAGACCGGTGACAGCAGGATGCCGAAGGCGGGCCAAAGCACGCCCGCGGCCACCGGGATCAGGGCTGCGTTATAGGCGAAGGCCCAGAACAGGTTCTGCCGGATGTTGCGCATCGTGGCCTTGGATAGCGCGATAGCGTCTGACACCGCCGTCAGCCGCCCCGACATCAGCACGACATCCGCTGCCTCAATGGCAATATCGGTGCCGGTGCCGACGGCAAGGCCAACATCGGCCGCAGCCAGTGCCGGGGCGTCGTTGATGCCATCGCCGACATAGGCGAGCGCGCCTAGCGCCTGAAGGCGCTTGATCGCCGCGACCTTGCCATCGGGCAGCACCTCGGCCACCACCTCGTCAATGCCAAGCTGGCGGGCGATAGCCTGCGCGGTGCGGGCATTGTCGCCGGTGATCATCGCAGTCTTGAGGTCAAGTGCGTGCAGCGCGCGGATGGCTTGTGGGGTGGTTTCCTTGATCGGGTCCGCCACCGCCAGGATCGCGGCCAATGTGCCGTCGATAGCGGCGTAAAGCGGCGACTTGCCCTCATCTGCCATTCGCACAGCCGCATCGGCAAAGGGTGCCACGTCCATACCCAGCTTTGTCATGTAACGGTCCGCGCCAATCTCGACCCGGCTACCACCTGCCTGCGCCACGACGCCATAGCCGGTCAGCGACGCAAACTCTGTCACCTCGGGCAGCTTCAATCCCTCCTCCTGCGCAGCCGCAACGATGGCGCGGGCAATCGGGTGTTCGGACTTCGCCTCGACCGCCGCAACGGCGGCGAGCACTGGGGCGCGGTCAAAGCCAGGGGCAACGATCAGGTCCGTGAGGCGTGGCTTGCCCTCGGTCAGCGTGCCCGTCTTGTCGAAGGCCACGACGCTTACACTCTGCAAGGCCTGCAGCGCCTCGCCCTTGCGAAACAGCACGCCCAGTTCGGCCCCGCGCCCGGTGCCGACCATGATCGAGGTCGGCGTAGCAAGTCCCATCGCACAGGGGCAGGCGATGATCAGCACGGCCACGGCATTCACCAGACCGAAGGTCAGCGCCGGATCAGGGCCAAAGGTCAGCCAGACGGCGAAGGTCAGCGCAGCCAGCGCCATCACGGCGGGCACGAACCACATCGTCACGCGGTCAACCAACGTCTGGATCGGCAGTTTGCCGCCTTGCGCCGCCTCAACCATGCGGATGATCTGCGCCAGCATCGTGGCCTCGCCCACCGCCGTGGCACGCAAAGTAAAGGCACCCGTCTGATTGACCGTGCCGCCGGTGACGGCGCTGCCTGCTGACTTTTCAACTGGCAGGGGTTCACCCGAGATCATGCTTTCGTCGATCCAGCTTATGCCCGTCGTCACCTCGCCATCGACCGGCACCCGCTCGCCGGGGCGCACCTCGACAAGATCTCGGGGGCGAACATCGGCAATCGGCACCTCAAGGGCTGTGCCGTCGCGGATCACGCGCGCGGTCTTGGCTTGCAGTTTCACCAACCGCTTGATCGCCTCGGACGTGCGGCCCTTGGCGCGCGCCTCCAGAAACCGGCCCAGCAGGATAAGGGTCACGATGACCGCTGCCGCCTCGTAATAGACGTTCACTGTGCCTGCGGGCAGCAGTTCGGGCAAAAAGGTTGCGACCACCGAATAACCATAGGCGGCCAGCGTGCCCACAGCGACCAGGCTGTTCATATCGGGGGCAAGACGGGTCAAAGCTGGAAAACCCTTGGTGTAAAACCGCCGACCGGGGCCGATCAGCGCTGCCGTGGTCAGCGCGAATTGCAGATACCAGCTGTTCTGCATGCCGATGGTGTTCATCACCGCCATATGGACCCATGTGAACAGATGCGACCCCATTTCCAGCAAGAACACCGGCAGCGACAGGGCTGCGGCAATCCACAGATCGCGCTTCAGCGCACCATCCTCGGCGGCCTTGCGGGCGGTCTTTTCATCAGACACCTCACTGGCCGGGGTTGCCAGCCGGGCATCGTATCCCACGTAGGATATAGCGCGGATCAGAGCCGCTGGATCAGCCGGCCCGATCACATGCGCCCGCTCGGTCGCCAGATTGACGGTTGCACCGGTCACGCCCGGCACCGATTGCAATGCCCGCTCGACGCGCGCCACGCAAGAGGCGCAGGTCATCCCCTCGATCTCCAGATCAACCGGAGGCGAGGCGACATCATAGCCGGTATCTTCGACCGCCTTGACCAACGCGGCTCGGTCCAGCAACGGCCCGATGATCTCGGCCCGTTCGGTAGCAAGGTTCACGGCGGCCGAGGTCACGCCGGGTACTGCCTTCAGCGCCCGTTCAACCCGCCCGACGCAGGAGGCGCAGGTCATGCCAGCGACATCGAGTGTGATGGTCATCACCGGACTTGCGTCGACGTTTTTGAGGCGGGCATTCATCTCGGATCACCTTGTTCTGATCTTTTTCGCCTACCTTGATAGGCCTTCCAATGATGGCAAGGTCAAGAGGTATAATGAAATTCTCCATCACAGCCTTGTGCCCTTGACCTTACAACGGTGGAAAGCCCCATATACCGGAACATGAAGAGGAGCGCGAAGGAGAAACTCATGCAATTCCATATTGAAAACATGACCTGCGGTGGCTGCGTGCGCGGAGTCACAAAGGCCGTCCTGTCGGTCGATCCGACCGCAGAGGTCAAAGCTGATCCTGCGACACACAAGGTTGATGTGACCTCAACTGCCCCGCGCGAACGCCTAGTCGTGGCACTGACAAACGCGGGCTTCACGCCCGCCTGATTGAAAAAAACCCAAGGAGAATAATGATGAAAAAGAAAAACCTGGCGCTTGTTGCGGGTGTCTTTGCAATTCTGGGCAGCTTTGCCTATGCGCAAGAGGCGATGAAAGGCATGGCCGGGATGGAGGGCATGGGCATGATGAACCACGCCTCGATGATCCCGCCCGAACTGGCCGACAATCCGGCCGTGGTGGCCTATGCGGCGGCCATGGACAAGATGATGGCCGACATGATGGTGCCCTATACCGGTGATGCCGATGTCGACTTCGTCAAGGGCATGATCCCGCACCACGAAGCAGCAGTTGCGATGGCCAAAGTGCAGCTGGAGTACGGCAAGGATCCCGAGATGCGCAAACTCGCCGAAGCCGTGATCGCTGCACAGGAAACCGAAATCGGTCAGATGAACGCCTGGCTGGACGCTAAGGGCCAGTAGAGCTGCTGGCGCGGGCAAGCATTGCTTCGGCCTGCCCGCGTTGTTTTATTCTGCCGGCAGAACTCATCACGCAAGGGACAACTGTGCCTCGGCGCTGTTACGTTCCATGTTTGCATCGTATTCACCGCGACGCGCAGCTCGATTGCAGATGGCGCGACGATAGAGAGCTTGTTGTGCGGCTTTTATATGGCTGTCTTGACCTTGCCAAATCGCCAAGGCCGGATTCTGAATGGCACGGGCAAACGAAAATGTCAGTTGCCAAGGCAGGCGCGACCTGAATCTGACATTCATTTCATTCAGTCGAGACGACGCCAGTTCGCCAGTTTGCCCGCCCGATAAGAATGCGATTCCCGGAACGGCAGCTGGCACCGAGCGCAAGAGACACCGCACAGTGGCGTCGGCGACCTTTTCTAATGGTTCCTGCGATAGGGCACTTGATCCCGGCAACACCATACTGGGCTTCAGAATCATCCCCTCAAACGAAACTCCTTGGGCGTGGAGGTGATCGAAAACTGTTCGAAGGACGTGGTCGGTTATCTCGAAAGAGCGCTCGATAGAGTGGTTGCCCTGCATTAATACTTCTGGCTCGACGACAGGAACCATCCCTGCCTCCTGGCACAGCGCGGCATATCGGGCCAGGGCATGAGCGTTGGCTTCGATACAGGCGCTGCTCGGCAGCCCCGCGCCGATTGCAAACACTGCGCGCCATTTTGCAAAACGCGCGCCCATGTCCGCATAGTCCGCAAGACGGTTCCGCAACCCGTCCAGCCCTTCAGTGACTTTTTCGCCCGGGTGGCCCGCCAGGTTCATAGCTCCGGTATCGACTTTGATGCCTAAAACTAAGCCCCTTGTGATGATCGCCTCGGCCATGGGAGTGCCGCCAGAGTTGGTCTGGCGGATCGTCTCGTCATAAAGGATCACTCCGCTGATCGCGTCGCCAAGACAGGGCGTGGTCACCAGCAATTCGCGATAGGCGCGCCTAGACTCAATGGTCTGGGGGATTCCCAATTTTGCGAACATTTTGTTGCAGGTCGCGTTGCTTTCATCCATCGCCAAAAGCCCTTTGTCGTCGGCCAAAAGCAGCGCTGCGGTATCAGACAAACCTTGTGTATTCATTGCGAACTGCTCCATTGCCAGTTGCGGATTTCGGGCATGTCTTGGCCATTTCGCTCGATATATGCCTTATGCTCGACCAGCTTGTCGCCCAAGCGCCGTTTCAGATCGGCCCCCTTTTCGCCGGTCTGCGGCAAGCGGTCGATCACATCCATCACCAGATGGAAACGATCCAGATCATTCAACACGGTCATGTTGAACGCGGTAGTAATGGTGCCCTCTTCCTTGTAGCCCCTCACGTGAATGTTGCGGTGGTTCGAGCGTCGATAAGTCAACCGGTGAATCAGCCATGGGTAGCCGTGGAAGGCAAAGATCACTGGTTTGTCGGTGGTGAAAAGCGCATCGAAATCAGCGTCGTTCAGCCCGTGCGGATGCTCTTCCCTGGGTTGCAGTCGCATCAGGTCGACCACGTTGACTACTCTGATCCTGATGTCCGGTAGGTGTTCGCGCAGGATAGAAACGGCGGCGAGCGTCTCCAGCGTTGGCACGTCGCCGCAGCATGCCATCACGACGTCTGGGGCCATATCCTGATCGGTGCTGGCCCAGTCCCATCTGCCGATTCCGGCGGAACAGTGCTTATCTGCGGCGTCCATCGTCAGCCATTGCGGCGACGGATGTTTGCCCGCGATCACCACATTGACGTAGTGCCGGCTGCGCAGGCAGTGATCCATGATCGACAGCAGACAGTTGGCATCGGGTGGCAGGTAAATCCGCACAATCTCTGCCTTTTTGTTCATCACAACGTCGATGAATCCGGGATCCTGATGGGTATAGCCGTTATGATCCTGCCGCCAGACATGCGAGGCCAACAGGTAGTTGAGCGAGGCAATCTTGCGCCGCCACGGCAGGTCGGATGTGACTTTTAGCCATTTGGCATGCTGGTTGAACATCGAATCGACGATGTGGACGAACGCCTCATAGCAGTTGAACAAACCGTGCCGGCCGGTCAGCAGATAGCCTTCAAGCCAGCCTTCGCATTGGTGTTCACTGAGCATTTCCATCACCTGTCCGCTGGGTGCTAGAAATTCGTCGTTCGGTTCGATCGAGGTATTCCATTGCCGGTCGGTCACCTCGAACAGGGCTCCGAGGCCATTGGACAGCGTCTCGTCTGGTCCGAACACCCGGAAATTCCGCTGTTCGGTGTTAAGCTTTATAACATCTCGCAAGAACGGCCCCAGCACGCGCGTGTCACCAATGACGCGCACACCCGGTTCGGGAACATCGACGGCATAGTCGCGGAAATCCGGCATGTGCAGGTCGCGCAATAATTTCCCGCCATTCGCGTGGGGATTGGACCCCATGCGCCGCGTCCCTTTGGGCGCAAGGGCTGCCAGCTCGGGCATCAGGCGGCCCTGTTCATCGAAAAGTTCCTCAGGCCGATAACTCCGTAGCCAGTCTTCCAGCAGCCTCAGGTGCTCGGGCTGCTTGGAAGGATCGGAAAGCGGCACCTGATGCGACCGAAAGGTGCCTTCGATCTGCTTTCCGTCCACCATCTTTGGACCGGTCCAGCCTTTGGGTGAATTGAGCACGATCATCGGCCAGCGCGGACGCTCGGCGATACCGTTGGTCCGGGCGTCCGCCTGGATTTTCCGGATCTGTTCCACGACTGTGTCAAGCGTCATCGCCATCGCCTCGTGCATCAGGGCAGGGTCGTGACCTTCAACAAAATAAGGGGTCCAGCCGTAGCCCCGCAGCAGTTGGTCCAACTCTTCCCGGCTGATCCGGGCCAGGATCGCCGGGTTTGCAATCTTGTATCCGTTCAGATGCAGAATGGGCAGCACGGCGCCATCGGTCACGGGATTGAGGAACTTGTTGGAATGCCACGCCGTGGCCAGCGGCCCCGTCTCGGCCTCGCCGTCGCCGACGACGCAGGCGACGACCAGATCGGGATTGTCGAACACAGCGCCGAATGAATGGCTGAGCGAATAGCCCAGCTCGCCGCCTTCGTGGATTGATCCGGGGGTTTCAGGCGAAGCATGGCTCGGAATGCCGCCGGGAAATGAAAATTGCAGGAACAGTTTGCGAAGCCCGGCCTCGTCCTGACTGATCTTGGGGTAGATCTCACTGTAAGTGCCCTCGAGATAAGTGCTGCCGACGACAGCCGGGCCGCCGTGGCCGGGGCCTGAAACATAGATCATGTCGAGGTCGTATTTCCCGATGACCCGGTTGAGATGCGTGTAGATGAAATTTTGCCCCGGCGTGGTGCCCCAATGACCTAGCAGCATGTGTTTGATGTCACTGATAACGAGCGGCCGACGCAGCAGCGGGTTGTCGAACAAATAGATCTGGCCGACAGACAGATAATTGGCGGCGCGCCAATAGGCATCCATTCTGTCGAGAAGGTTGGGGGAAAGCGTAGCGGGGTTCATAAGTTGATCCTCCTTTTTTTATCGGGGCCAAGGACAACGCTGACCATCTCGGAGATCATGCGTTCTTCATCGGTGGGAATGACGCGGACCGTGACCGGACTGACCGCTGACGAAATCACGCCTTCATTCGCCGCGTTGCGCTGCTCATCAATCGTCAGGCCAAGAAAGCCCAGCCCGTCGCAAATGCGTCCCCTGATCACGGGAGCGTTGGACCCGACACCGCCCGAAAATACGAGTGTGTCGAGCCCACCAAGTGCCGCCGCGAAACCGCCGATCCATTTCTTGACCTGATAGCAGAAAAGCGCGATGGCCTCGGCGCTGCGGACATCATCGGTCTCGCGGTCCAGCAGATCGCGCATGTCGGAACTGGTTTCGGAAATACCGAGCAGACCGGATTCGAAATTAACCATCCTGGTGAACCGCGCAGCGTCGAACCCCTCGGTGCGAGCCAAATAGCCGAACAATCCGGGATCGAGATCGCCGGAACGTGTGCCCATCGGCACCCCGGCGGTGGGGGTAAAGCTCATGCTGGTGTCCACCGATTTACCGTCCAGAACGGCCGCGAGGCTTGCGCCATTGCCAAGATGCGCCAGGACAACCCGGCCTCTGGCCGCCTTTGTGCCAACCAGTCGGGTCAGTTCACCCATGAGAAACGCGTATGACAGCCCATGAAACCCATAGCGCCGGACACCCTGCGCCTCGAACCGTCTCGGGATCGGCAGGATGCGGGCCACACGGGGTAGCTCATGGTGGAATGCCGTGTCGAAACATGCCACTTGCGGAAGATCTGGAAACTGCCGGGACACCGCCTCGCTCAGGCGTATCTCAAGCGGCAGATGTTCGGGATCGAACGGGCTCAATCGGCGCAGGTCGGCGATCAGATCAGGCGTGATCGTTTCCGGCGCGGAATAAGTCGGGCCACCATGAACGAAACGGTGGCCAACGCCGATCAATCCGTCGCCAGCACGCAGTTTGATCCACTCAACCGCCACATCTGCGGCTGCCGCGTGGTCCGAAGCAGCGACGGCCCGCGAGATATTGTCTGCCGGGGCAGCCCCGGTCACGCGCAAGGTGGCGTCCGGCAGGCCGATCCGCGCGATCTCGCCCGCCAGAATCCGTTTGCGCGGATCGCGGGCCTCAAACAGCGCGAACTTGATGCTCGAGGATCCGCCATTGAGTGCCAGGACGCAGGGGTCAACGCGAGGCATGAACTGGCCCGTCCTTATGCAACCCAAGCGCGCCAAGTTTTTCGCGGGTCGACGCGGTGTCGGTGTGCAGAATGCCGCGGACCCCCAAACGGTCGGCAATCTCGACAAACATCGCGGTGTTTTCGATAAAGGCGACCTGTGAAGCCGGCGTCTGGGCGATATCCAGGGCCAGCCGGAAAATGTCGACGTCGGGTTTCAGCAGCCGAACGTAGCATGAGGACACGAAGAAATCGACAAACCGTCCCAGCTTGAATTTCCGGATCCGGTAAGAGTTGAGTTCGCGCCCCTCGTTGCTGAGCACACCGACTTTCAGGCCGTAGCGGGCCTTGAGTTGGGTAACCAGATTGATCATATCGGTATAGGGCTTTGAGCGGTCAAACATGAAACGCTGAAATTCGGCCTTGGTGAACGACTGCTTTTTATAGAACACCACCAAATCCAGATATTCCGCCAGCGTCATCTTGCCCAGTTGGTGGGTGTCCCACGTCTTGCCGTGCCGATCCTCCATCTCGGCAAGATCCAGGCCAAAATGCACGGCACCGCTTTGGCGGGAATGACGGTCCCAGCCATCGGTCAGCAGCACCCCGCCGATATCGACAAGCAGGCAGGCGATCACCGGTGTTTTTTGCATCGTCTTCTCATTTCTACAGGCCGTCCCAACCACCTTGCGCAGATCAGCGATCGCGTCGCGCTGATGTCGATCATCCCGGTTGTAAGTAACAGCGCGGCTGGGCTGAGCATCATGTGGCAACCGCGCTGGTGGAGGCGGCGGGTGAGGGCGGCTTGGCGCCCTGGCCAATCCCTGCGAGCTTGGTGCGCTTGAGCAGCAAGGCGTTGATCGCCACGATCAACGTGCTCCCCGACATCGACAAGGCGGCAACCTCGGGACTGAGCACGAAGGGATACAGCACCCCCGCCGCAAGCGGGAAGGCAATGACGTTGTAGCCCACGGCCCACCACAGGTTCTGGTGCATCTTGCGCACTGTCGCGCGCGACAACTCGATTGCACCGACGATGTCATAGGGGTCACTTTTCATCAGCACGACATCGGCGCTTTCCATGGCGACGTCGGTGCCCGCACCGATCGCAAAGCCAACGTCCGCCTGGGTCAGGGCCGGGGCATCATTGACACCGTCACCCACCATCCCGACCTTCTTACCTGCCGCCTGCAACGCCTTTACCTTTTCGGCCTTCTGGCTCGGCAAAACGTCGGCCAGCACGGTGTCGATGCCAAGGTCGGCCGCGATGCGTTTGGCCGTCATAGCGTTGTCGCCGGTCAGCATCACCACTTCGATCTTGCGCTCGCGCAGCTTGGCGATGGCGGCCTTTGAGGTCGGCCGGATCGCATCGGCGATGGCAATCAGTCCTATGACCACACCAGCCTGCGACACATGGACCACGGTGCGACCGTCGCCTTGCAGGCGTGTGGCTTCGGCCTCTAGGCGACCCAGCACAAGATTTTGCGTATCCATTAGCAGCCGGTTGCCAAGGTAGACCGTTCCAGCGGCTGTCTCGGCCCGTGCGCCCCTGCCATCAAGGCTTTCAAATCCCGTGGATGGCGCAACCGTAAGGTGGGCTGACCGGCGCAGGATCGCCTGAGCGAGCGGATGGTCGGACCCCTGCTCGACGGCTGCGGCGGCGGTCAGCAGCACGTCTTCGGTCACACCGTCAGCCGGCACGATCTCTACCACTTCCGGCTGACCGACGGTCAGAGTTCCAGTCTTGTCAAATACGATGGTATCAAGCTTGGTCGCGTCTTCCAACGCCGACGCATTCTTGAACAGAATGCCGTTCGTGGCGCCAAGTCCTGTGCTGATCATCACAGCCATCGGCGTGGCAAGGCCAAGGGCGTCGGGGCAAGCGATCACAAAGACGGTGATCGTAAACGTGACAGCCAGCAACAGCGTCTCGCCCACCACCCAGAACCACACGCCGAACGTGACCAACCCGATCACGATCGCGGCGATCACCAACCATTGCGCAGCCCGGTCAGCCAAAAGCTGCGCCGGGGCCTTGGAATTTTGCGCCTCCTGCACCAACTTCACGATTTGAGCGAGGGCTGAGTCGGCACCGACCTTAGTGGCCTTATAGCGGAAACTGCCGCTTTTGTTGATCGTCGCGCCGATAACGGTGGCACCTGGACCCTTCTGCACCGGCATAGACTCGCCGGTCAGCATGGATTCGTCGACCAGTGAGTCGCCGTCCTCGATGACGCCGTCGACCGGTATTTTGCCGCCGGGTCGCATCACCACAATCTCGCCCTCCAGCACCTCGGCGGTCGGAATTTCGACCTCGGTGCCGTTGCGGATGACCTTGGCCGTTGTTGGCGTGAGGTTCATCAACGCCTTGATCGCAGAGGAAGCGCCTGCCCGGGCCCGCATTTCCAGCCAATGACCCAGCAGAATGAACACCAGCAGGACGGCGACAGCTTCGTAAAACTGCCCACCGCCTTTGAAAAAGAATGTGCTGCCAACACTGAACAGATAGCCGGTGCCGACGCTGAGAACGATCAGCACTGCCATGCCAAGCTTGCCCACTTTCAACGCGCGCCAGGCAGAGACGACGAATGGCCAGCTAGGGTAAAGGATCGCGGCACTGGCAAAAAAGAACAGCCACAAATTGAGGTCTAACCCGAACGGCGGGGCTGGCGGCGTGAAAAAGTTCCCCATCGGAGCGTAGACGAAGATCGGAATTGTGAAGATCAGGCAGATCCAGAACCGGTTGCGCATATCGCGCACCATGGCCGACATATCATCGCTGCCGTGACCCATCTCGAAGGCCATATCAGCAGATTTGCCTGACGTCCCGTGGACAGCGTGCGCTGGTGCGTCCGGCGGAGCAGGTGCTGCAGTTTCGGGATCATCAGCGGGCGGTGCCGAAGGCATTGCGCCCGCTGGGTTGGCAGCCCTTTCGCCGACCGGTGGCGGCACGACTTCAGGTGCCCCGGCAGCCGTGGACGGATCAGGGGGGCCAGTTGGTACCGTGATTGCTTCCGGCGTAACATCTTGAGCTTCAGTCGGTGCAACCGTTCCTGCATCGGGCTGTTCCGACCCATTGCCATCTTCTTGGCCTTCGCCCGGCGCGGCGCCATCAGGCGTGCTGGCTTCGTATTCGTTTTGGCGGACGTTGGATTTGATGTCAGCAACATGGAGACGGGTTTCATCAAAGCGGACCGTGGCGCTTCCGGCGGCAAAATTCACCGTCACGCTTTCCACACCGGGAACAGCCCCAATCCGCTTTTCCAGGCCCGCAACACTCAGCACCGACAGCATATCGTGCACATCAATAACGCTGGTTTTCATTGTGTGCTTACCATGTCATCCGCCGATCTGAAAAAGTCTGATTGAACACGCGTTTTCGCGTATCACGTGTTCGCCGAATTTTATTTCGCTCCGACGCCCATGTCGCAACTCCGAGCCCCCAAGCTGCTCTTGCCAAGACGTTTTCACGCAGTCATCTTGTGCTTGATGGCAGTTTCGGCGCCGTCATTTTCGTCGTCTCGGGTCATTTCGCACGCTGCGACCGCGTTCGCTGCGCCTGCGCGCCAGCACCAGCCGGTCGGAAGAAATTGGTCAGTCTGTGCCGCGATATCCCGCGATGGCCGGAACGACACGTCCAGCCCGGACTCCACCTGCATCATATCATCGGGCAGCGGCTGGAAGTCACCGGTTAGCGCGTCGTGCATATGCGGCATGAAAATGCCAAGCTCATATGCAGACAATCGGCGCAGCATATCCTGCACCTCGGGTAGATGGATTGCAGCCTGCGCTCTTCTGAGCGCCTCCGGAAATCTGCGGGCATCTTGTTGTGAAACATTTTGCGCTATCATGGAGATCTCCTGTTGAGTTTGTCTGACCCGAGTTGAACCATCGGGCCCGGTGAAAGGCGAATTTCAGGGCTTGCCCTTGCTCATTCCCGACTTGTCCACGTCCTTTTTCTCCGCAGCATCGTCAGCGGCAGAGGGGGCCGGCTTGTCTGAAGCGGATGCATCCCCTGCGACCGGCGACGGTTTTGCAGCACTGGGTGCTGGCGCAGGTTTGGCCGGGGCGACCGGCTCTAGTTTGCCCGATTGCCCTACGCTTGCAGGCGAGGTGACGGGTGTCGGGCGTTCAGGCGATTTATCCGCGGCTGCGTGGTCTTCATGGTGGCCAGCCGACGAATTGGCACCACCCATGGCAGGTTCATACTCACCTTGCCGCACGGCTGACTTGATATCGGTGACGTTCAACCGGGTTTCGTCGTAGCGCACCGTGGCAAGACCAGCAGCATAGTTCACGGTCACACTTTCGACACCCGGCACCTCGCCGATCCGGTTTTCGACTCCAACCACGCTCAGCACCGAAAGCATATCCCGGACTTCAATATCACTCGTTTTCATCACAACGCTCCCTGATGGATTTGATTGTCAAACTGATCGGCTTGTGACGCAGGTTGCTCTGCGGGGTGTTGCCGCATGACCGGCCGAATTCACCGACGGTTGAGTCGGCCCGGCTTACAGCGGTGGTGACGATGCCCGGGACGGTGCGTGGGTCACACAGGCCGCCGCACCGAGTTTCCGCCCGAGATGATCTTGTTTATCAGGCCTGCAACTGCCTGATGCATGGCCCGGTCAACGTTCGGACCGACCGCGTTTTCGTGCGCAGTGGCGGCGTCGCGCAGGATCCCGACGATCTCGTGTTCGGGAAGAAGATCACGGTCGTTCATTGCCAACAGCAAAGCCTCGACGATCGACAGCGCCGCGATTCCGCTGTGATCCGTCAGGTCGGGTTTTGCCGCGTGGTTGTTGGAGTCGGGCATCGCAGAGTGGTCCTTTTTCAAGATTTCAACTCCCAGAAGGTGCAAGAATCTGATGTATTTTTAGAGTCTGTAGGAAATCATGCTATACTGCACTGATCTAAAGCAGTCCTTGGGACGGGCCGGTGGCCTAATTCCTTCCAATATCTGTCGGCCGCTGCCAATCGAAAGTGATTTATGCTTGCCCTTGAAACATGCCCTCTCGTCCGCAAACTTGGAGCTTTCATGACTCTGACCGACGAAGAGGCTGTGGTTCTGGACCGTCTGCATCAACGCCGACGCCGCTTTGTTGCCGGGCGCGACCTGGTCTATCAAGGGCAAGCCGAACAATCCGCCTATATCCTGTGTGCTGGCTGGGTCTGTTCCTACAAGCTTCAGCCCGACGGGTCGCGCCAGATCGTGGATTTTCAGATTCCGGGGGATTTTCTGGGCTTGCGCAGTATCCTGTTGCGCACTTCGGACCACAGCTTTGAACCCATTGTCGACATCATGGCGGCCGAGGTCCACCAGAGCGACCTTCTCGACGCGTTTGCGCGAACCCCGCGACTTGCCGCAGCCGTGCTCTGGGCGGCGTCGCGCGACGAGGCGATGGTGGTCGAGCATCTGGTCGGGGTCGGACGCCGCGACGCCGAAGTCCGCGTGGCGCATTTCTTGCTGGAACTCAGTGCTAGGCTGGCGCTGGTCGGGCTGGGGACCAAGGCGGGCTATGCCTGTCCCCTGTCGCAATACCACCTTGCCGATGCGCTTGGGCTAAGTTCAGTACACGTCAACCGCGTCCTGCGGAAACTGCGCGAACAGGGGTTGGCGACGTTCCAGAACGGTTACGTCACGTTCGACGACCATGAGGGTTTGGTGGCGCTAGCCGAGTTCGATCCGGCCTATCTGGATCAGACCGGGCCGCTGCTGGCCTGAGTGGGCCTGATGCGGTCAACCACTGCGTCGGTTTTGCGTGTCGCCAACAATCATCAGCACGAAAACAAAGATCAGCATCGCGCCAGGCAAGACGCCCGGCGCTTACGGGCTCTTTTTGACCGTCCGTCTTCCTACCGGAACGGATCCCCCGAATTTTACGCACCGGGCTGACGCAGATCAGCGCGTCACAGGCCGCGAAGGCGCATGATGGCTTCTTTGGCGCATGTGCGCAGCCGCCCGTTCGGGCCCAGCAGACCCACCAAAGCCACCATGTTGGCGACGGACCTGCCGGTTGAGGCTTACCAACCAAAAGGAGTTTCGATATGCGGGTCAACCTGTCGTCGATCCGGCAGTGTGACATCGCGGCCAGCAACGGCACCATCGGCGCTGTCAGCGATGTCCTTTTCGATGACACCAGATGGATGAACCGCTGGTTGGTAGTGGATACCGGAACATGGCTGCCAGGCCGCAAGGTGCTGTTGCCACCTGCAGCATTGGGTCATGCCGGTGCCACCCGGAAATTTTCGGTGCGCCTGACCAGGGCAGAGGTCGAGGCCAGCGCCGCATTGGACAGCCACCGGCCGGTGTCGCGCCAATTCTAAGCGTCCACTTATGACCATTATGCGTGGAATCCGTATTGGGGCGCGGGCTTTGATCTTGGCGGAACTGGCATGACGAGCGGTGCCCTGTCGATGACCGGAGATCCCGAGGCGCCCAGCCGCACTGATGAACGCGACCGGCTTCAGAAGGATGTGGACGAGCCGCATCTGCGCAGCGTTGAAGAAGTTACCGGCTATCATATCCACGCCACCGATGGAGAGATCGGACATCTGTCCGACCTGATCGTTCAGGATACCGACTGGAGCATCCGTTTTCTGATCGTGGATACCAGTAACTGGTGGATGGGCCAAAAGGTGCTGATCTCGCCCCGTTCGGCCAGAGAGATCCGCTGGGCCGAACGGTTGATCGATCTCGACGTTGACCGCCAAAAGATCATGGGCAGCCCGCCTTACGATCCGGACCACCCGATTGACCGTGCCTACGCGGACCGGATGGCCGCGCACTTTGCCACGCCCCGATCCGAACCGGACGGAACCGCCGCAGACAGCTCGACAAAGTAACCCTCTCGGCAGCCTTTGGTGGGCAAAGCCCGCAGTTCGACGCCTTCCTGTTCGCGCCGGTGGGCGAGGACCGCAATGGCATTATGATCAGCGTATTGTCAACAATGGCGATTTGGCGTCGATTCTTGGACAGAGGTTGAAACGCTTGCCGGTCTGCCGCAGACGGCGGCAGCCGACCGGCTGGACGCGCTGATCCTGACACTCGGGGATGTGCCATCCGCGCTTGCGGACCATCACGATATCGCTTCACGGCTGATCGCGCTGCTGCCGCAGAAAGGCAGGATCCAGACCACCCTGCACAACGCGACCGGGGGTGCGGCGCCGGACGAGCGTGCGCAGGTCATCCTGTAGAGCGTGGCCGTCTTGGCCATTCTGTTCGGGCAGGCGATGGCACTACGACATAACGCTGGTGCATCAGACGATACCGCACTAGGCGCAGCCTCTGCATCCGTGGCAGGACCGGACACCTTTTCACGCTGAACCCTTGGCAGATTCTGTGCCGGTCGCGCCAGGGCCCAAAGACTGAACAACGCGCCGTGCAGACGATAAAGCAAGCCCGCGAACTTCGGGATGGCTGATCTGTATCAGGGCGGAGGGGCAGAACCGCAGGTATTACCATAGCAGTGGGTCCGAAAATCTGAACTGCCGGGATACGTTGATCTTGCGCGCCAGGACGGCATGATGCCGCGGCTTATCCAGTCTGCCAGCCGGGCGCTGCGATCCAACGCATACTGGGCGAGGTGGCTTTCGCAAAGCCCATCCAACAAATGAGGATACCGCAATGAAAGCGCTCGTTTATTCCAAATCCGGCAAAATCGCTCTGGAAGACCGCCCCAAGCCAGAGATCACCGCCCCGGGCGATGCCATCGTGCGCATCGTCCATACCACGATCTGCGGCACCGATCTGCATATCCTGAAGGGCGACGTGCCCACCGCCACGCCGGGCCGTGTCCTTGGGCACGAAGGCGTCGGCGTGATCGACAGCGTCGGTGCGGCAGTAACGTCGTTCAAGAAAGGCGATCATGTGCTAATCTCCTGCGTCAGCGCTTGCGGCACCTGTTCGTTCTGCCGCAAGCAGATGTATTCGCATTGCATCCACGGCGGCTGGATCCTTGGCAATGCGATCGACGGCACCCAGGCCGAGTTCGTGCGCACGCCCTTTGCCGATATGAGCCTATACCACATCCCCAAAGGCGCCGACGAAGAGGCGCTGGTGATGCTCAGCGACATCCTACCCACCGGGTTCGAATGCGGTGTGCTGAATGGCAAGGTGGAACCGGGATCGACGGTGGCCATCGTCGGGGCGGGGCCTGTGGGTCTTGCTGCCTTGTTGACAGCGCAGTTCTATTCACCAAGCGCGATCATCATGATCGACATCGACGATAACCGTCTGAAGATCGCCAAGACATTCGGCGCGACGGATGTGATCAACAACGCCGATGGCAAGGCCACCGCAGCGGTGATGAAACTGACCGACAAGGCCGGCGTCGATACCGCGATCGAGGCGGTGGGCATCCCGGCCACTTTCGAGCTGTGCCAGCAGATCGTCGCGGCGGGCGGCACCATCGCCAACATAGGTGTGCATGGCAAACCGGCCGATCTGCATCTGGAAAAGCTGTGGGACCGCAACATCGCGATCACCACGCGGCTGGTCGATACCGCGACGATCCCGATGCTGTTCAAGACGACGGCCGCAAAGACAATCGACCCGGCGCTTTTGATCTCGCACCGCTTTACGCTGGCCGAAGGCGAAAAGGCTTACGAAACATTCGGCAATGCCGCCAAGACCAAGGCGCTGAAAGTGATCATCAGCCCGGCCTGACGGCTGGTTGATATGAAACAAGGCGGGGGTGTCGTGGCATAGTAGTCTAAACCCGCAAACAGCAAAGTGTCAGGGCCGCCCGCCAGCGGCCCGGCACCTGTCATATCAGTGCAATCCAGATCAGGAGTTTCCAACATGGACCCTAAATCATCATTCCTTCGCATGTATCCAGTGGGCATGGCGCTCGGCATTCTGCTTGCTTTCAGCTTTGCCTTTTGCGTCGTCTTCGGGCTGCTGTTCCCGACTGCCAAGATGTATCAGGCTTGGCTGCCGTTGTTGCCTAGCGTGACTTGGATAACCTGGCCCACCGCCTTGCTCGGGCTGGTGGAGGCATTTGCCTATGGCTGGTACATTGCGGTGATATTCGTGCCGCTCTTCAACCTCTTTGCGAGGAAGGCAAGCGAGGAAAAAGTCTCAGCCCGCTCGCCGGCCGAATGACAGACCAGTACAATCATGTGATCACGCCGACAGCCCGCCTCGTTTTGCCTTTCGATCCGGTCAACTCATCCGATCCAATCCAGGAATTTCCAACATGAACGACACGTCAGGCCTTATTCTCGTCACCGGCTCGAACGGGCGGATCGGGAGCGCGATCATGCCGCGCCTGACCGGCAAGTACGTCAAAGTGCGTGCAGGGCAGGTTCAAGAAACAATCCGACGGTATCCAGACTTTGGATTTTGCTGTTTCTCTCGGGCCCCTCTGAGCGTGCGATGGACGGCTGGGCGTTCATCCGACCTAAGGGCACCTCGATTTTTGACTGTTTTTGCGGTCACGGCGCAGCGGGCTCCGCCTGAGGCGCGTCAGCGGCCTTCATCTGCCGGGTTATTGCCTCGGGTCTGATGATGCGCGGTCCACTTCGAGGTCTGTTTTCGGGATC
>JBBRKS010000047.1:0-25321 GCA_038231775.1 Rhodobacterales bacterium
AGATGTGCGCCCAGTCGGCAGCCCGTTTGGACCAATCGCGCAAGTCGTCGTGGTTCATCATGCCCTCTGCTTTGGCGCGGATAAGGCCAGAGGGGAGGCTTCTTGGCAAGGGGCGCGCAGGGTATGGAAAGACCGGGTGAACCGGATGTTAGGCCAAGAGGCGCAGAGCCTAAAGGGCATCGGTTGTAAGGTCCGGCGAAGTCAGGGGGAGGCGAGAATAAGGTCGGACAAGGCCAAGGTCGGGCGAGGCCAAAGCCCGGCTTCTGGCGGCTCAGTGTCCAGCGCTCAGGCGTCAGGCGGCCACGGGTCAAGCGCGGCTTGCAGCTTGCGTGTCAGGCTTTTGCGGATGACGCCGTATGATATGCGGATGCGGTCGGTCATTTCCTCATCCGGCACAGACCCAAACGGAATACGGACCCAGCTTGCATGGAAATAGGGGGCGCGTTGGGCGCGGGCCATTTCGATCAGAAAGCGGGCGGTGTCGGTGTCGGGGCATTTGACGTTCAATCCGTTGCCGTCCAATGCTCCCACCACGGCGAACAGCTTGCCGCCGACCTTCCACGCATCATGGCCGCCGCCCCACGGATCGGACCATAGCGCGCCGGGCAATCCGGCGCAGACTGTGTTGACCAGGGCGCGGGTCACGCGGGGCGCCCGATCTGGTAGGTCATGCGCGGTGAGCCATCGGGTGAGCCTTATCTGGAGCGTTTGACTGAAGTGCGATTGACGGCGACGCAAGGCGGTGGGTGCGGTTCTGCCCGAGCGTCTCATTTTGCAGCGGCCTGTCTTGCCGCCACCTGCACAGCGCAGGTCGCACCCGGCAGGCTCCGCAAACTCGACCTCAAATAGCGCGATATTTGTCGAAATCGTGCCACAATCTCATGCCAGAAGCCAAGACTGTTTCATAGGAGTGTGCAATGCCGGTATCCCGTCGACTTTTCCTGCTATCCGCTATGGCCCTGCCGCTGGGGGCGTGTGGCGGCACCTACGCGACCTCGTTTCCGGCACAGTTAAGCCTTGACCAGACCAGCCACTGGCGCGTCACGTCGGTTCAGGTTCTGGTCTCGCAAAACCTGACCGTGTCGGAAGAAAAGGGCTTTGTGCCGCATGCCGACATCGTCTGGCGTGAGGATGATCCGCAGGGCGACCGCCATCAGCAGGTCGCAACCATCATGCAAAACGCCATCGCCGCGGGGGCACGCGGTTTGCATGGGCCAGAAGCGGTGAAGCTGCAGGTCAGCGTGACGCGCTTCCACGCCCTGACGTTTGAGGCTGAAACCGGCCTGCCAGACGCCGGTGTGCACAACATCCAGTTTGACATTCAGGTGGTTGATGCCCGCTCTGGTCAGGTTCTGGTCGGCTCCACCCATATCGTCGCCGACTTTCCGGCGCTGTCTGGCGAAAAGATGCGCGCCGCACGGGCGAGGGGAGAGACGCAGAAGTCGCAGATCACCGCCCATGTCGCGGCAACCATCGCCGCCTGGCTTGGCACCGGCCCCGATGTGCGCGCCAGCTTCACCCGGCTGGGCGACTGACGCCTGACCTGAAATCAAGGTGCGGTGCGGCCAACGCACCGCACTTTCCCCTTGGTTTGACCGCCATCTTCCGCTAGAACGCCGCCCATGACGAACCTGCACATCAATACGGCGTGCTGCATTACCGGCTGACTTTGTCAGGCGGGCCCGTCATTTCGTCCTAAACGCACGAAAAGGTCCGCCCTCAAGGGGGTCTTTGCGGCGTTTGGAGGGACTATGGACAATATCCGGCTTTACAACACGGCCACGCGGACGAAACAGGATTTCGCCCCGATTGATGCTAATAATGTCCGCATGTATGTCTGCGGCCCGACCGTGTATGACCGCGCCCATATCGGCAATGCCCGGCCTGTCGTGGTGTTTGACGTGCTGTTTCGCCTGCTGCGCCATGTTTACGGGCCCGATCACGTGACCTATGTGCGCAACTTCACCGATGTGGATGACAAGATCAACGCGGCCGCACAGGCGCGGAAGGTGGCCGGTGATCCAAGATCGCTAGAGGCGCTGATCCATGAGCGGACCGAGCAAACCATCAGCTGGTATCACGCCGATATGGACGCCCTGGGGGCGCTGCGCCCGACGCTGGAGCCGCGTGCGACCGATTTTATTCCGCAGATGGTGACGATGATTGCCGGGCTGGTGGCATCGGGTCACGCTTACGAAAAGGCCGGCCATGTGCTGTTCCGGGTGCGCAGCGACAAAACCTATGGCGTGCTGTCGGGTCGGTCTGTCGATGACATGATCGCCGGGGCGCGGGTTGAAATCGCGCCCTTCAAGGAAGACCCGATGGATTTCGTGCTGTGGAAGCCGTCAGACGCCGACCTGCCCGGCTGGGATTCCCCGTGGGGCCGGGGTCGACCGGGTTGGCACATCGAATGCAGCGCCATGGCCGACGACTTGCTGATGAAGGGCCTGCCCGAGGCAGAAAAGGCCTTCGACATCCACGGCGGCGGCCTTGACCTGCAATTTCCGCACCATGAAAACGAACTCGCCCAAAGCCGCTGCGCCCATCCGAAGGGCGGGTTCGCTCATGTCTGGATGCACAACGAGATGCTGCAGGTCGAGGGCAAGAAGATGTCCAAGAGTTTGGGCAATTTCTTTACGGTGCGGGATTTGCTGGATCAGGGTGTGCCGGGTGAGGTGATCCGGATGGTGTTCCTTGGCACGCATTACAGTAAGCCGATGGACTGGACGGCGGAGAAGGCGGCGCAGGCCGAAGCGACCTTGCGCAAGTGGCGAGGCCTCGTCGCAGGCATCGAGCCTGCTCCAAGCCCGCTGCCGGGCGTTGTTTCTGCGCTGGCAGATGATCTGAACACAGCAGGTGCGCTTGCCGAAATGCATGCCGCGGTGGAGCGCGGGGACTTTGCGAGGCTTAAGACGTCGGCCGAGTTGATAGGGATATTGACGGACAGGATGGGGGAATGGGTAGCCAATCCACTCGCTCTGTCGACAATCGAACTCGTCAATCGCGCTATCTCGAGACGTTCTGAGGCGCGGGCGGCAAAAGACTGGTCAAGAGCAGACATCGTTCGTGATGGGCTGAAACTCGCTGGTATAAAATTGAGGGACGAAGGCAAGCGCACAAATTGGGATCTAGTTAAGGATGAATTGGAAAGTTGGCCATTCCACGCAGCTTTTCGAGCAGCAATTTCGTCCGGTAGCGACGAACAAAGAGACGAAGCATTTGCGGCAGCCGCCGATGCAGGAATTCATTTTTTAGCTGGATGGACTTCTGAAAGTACCCCAGCTTGGCTAGGGCTTCCAAACGATGCTCACGTTCGTAAGGCTATCACTGAGACCCTTAGACTACTTGGTGAACCGCTGTGAAAGCCCACCTCTCCCTCTTCGACACCACCCTCCGCGACGGCCAGCAGACTCAGGGCGTTCAGTTCTCTACCGCTGAAAAGGTCCAGATCGCCAAGGCGCTTGATGCGCTTGGCCTTGACTATATCGAGGGTGGCTGGCCCGGTGCCAACCCGACCGACTCGGAATTCTTTGCCAACCCGCCGCAGACCCGCGCCACCATGACGGCGTTTGGCATGACCAAGCGGGTGGGCCGCTCGGCCGACAATGACGACGTTCTGGCTGCGGTGCTGAACGCCAACACGCCCGCCGTCTGTCTGGTCGGCAAAACGCATGAGTTCCATGTGACCACAGCCTTGGGCGTGACGCTGGAGGAAAACCGGCAGGCCATCGCCGACAGCTTTGCCCATGTCGTCGCCAAAGGGCGCGAGGCGCTTTTTGATGCGGAACATTTCTTTGACGGCTACAAGGCCAACCCCGCCTATGCGCTGTCCTGCCTGAACGCCGCCAAAGACGCGGGCGCGCGCTGGCTGGTTTTGTGTGACACCAACGGCGGCGCGCTGCCCTCTGAAATCGCCCGCATCGTGGGTGAGGTGATCGCGTCCGGCATTCCCGGTGACCGTCTGGGCATCCACTGCCATGATGACACCGGCAACGCGGTTGCGAACTCTTTGGCGGCGGTGCAGGCCGGGGTGCGGCAGGTTCAGGGCACGCTGAACGGCTTGGGCGAACGCTGCGGCAATGCGAACCTGACGACGCTGATCCCGACTTTGCTGCTGAAGGAACCCTTTGCCAGCCAATTCGAAACAGGCGTTGCGGCGGACGGCCTGAAGGGCCTGCTGCGTGACAGCCGGATGCTGGATGATATCCTGAACCGGGTGCCACAGCGTCAGGCCCCCTATGTCGGGGCCAGCGCCTTTGCCCACAAGGCCGGGCTTCACGCCAGCGCCATCCTGAAAAATCCCTCGACTTATGAACACGTTGACCCGGCGCTTGTCGGCAACGCCCGCGTCATTCCGATGAGCAATCAGGCCGGCCAGTCCAACCTGCGCGCCCGCCTGACCGCCATCGGCATCACGATCCCACCCGGCGATGACCGCCTGTCGCGCATTCTGGACGTGGTCAAAGAGCGTGAGGATCAGGGCTACGCCTATGACGGTGCCCAAGCCTCGTTCGAACTGCTCGCACGGCGCGAACTCGGCCTGTGCCCAAGCTTCTTTGAGGTGACGCGGTATCGGGTAACGGTTGAACGCCGACGCTCGTCCACCGGGGCGAACGTGACCCTGTCCGAGGCGGTCGTGGTGGTCAAAATCAACGATCAGGTGATGATGTCGGTCAGCGATTCGGTGGATGAGACGGGTGCAGACCTTGGCCCGGTCAACGCGTTGTCCAAGGCGCTTGCGAAAGACCTTGGCCCCTATCAGGCGGTGATTGATGATCTGCATCTGGTCGATTTCAAGGTCCGTATCACCCAAGGCGGCACCGATGCGGTCACCCGCGTGATCATCGATTCCGAGGATTCGAATGGCAACCGGTGGAGCACAGTGGGTGTGTCCGCCAACATCGTCGATGCCAGTTTTGAGGCGTTGCTGGATGCGATCACGTGGAAGCTGATCCGCGATGTGGGTTCAAACGAGGGGCAGGGGGCATGAAACGCCTGATCCTGACCCTGATGACGCTTGCCGCCTGCACCCCGGCACCCGCCCCGGATACCCCCGTGATTACAGTGGCCTCCGGAAATTTCACTGGCTTTACCAGCACCCAGATCTATGCCGACGGCACACTGATCGCAGGGTCTGGCACCTCTTTCAAGCCGGTCTATACGACCAGCCACACCACGCCCGAGGTCTTTGCATCCGCCGCCAAAGTGATCGAGGCTGAAGGGGCCAAAACCCGCGCACGCCTGAAGCCGCAGAAATACCCCTGCATGGATTACGGCAGCGACAGCGTTCAGGTCACCCCGCCGATTGCCGGGTTCGACGGTGTTTCGGCCCAGTGCCCGGACCCTGCGATGGCGGACCTGATGACGCATATCCTGCACGCGCTTGTCCGGCCATGAGCCTTGACGCCTGCGCTGCGTTGGTCGAACGTGGCGACCCGGACCGCTTTGCCGCCCTGATGGCTGCCCCCCCGGCGGCACGCGCCAAACTGCTGCCCATCTATGCCTTCAATCTTGAGGTGGCCCGCGCCCCTTGGGTCACCGAACAGCCGCTGATCGCCGAAATGCGCCTGCAATTCTGGCGCGATGTGCTGGCCGCCCCCAAGCCTCGGGCGCATGATGTGGCGGGTCCGTTGCATGCTTTGTGCGGCCAGACCCAAGGCCTGGCCCCGCTTCTGGACCTGGTGATAGAGGCGCGCCGCCGCGATATCACCCGCGAACCCTTTGCGTCCGAAACCGCCTTTGACGCCTATATCGAGGATACCTCGGCCAGCCTGTTGTGGGCCGCAGCGCTTGCTTTGGGCGGGCAGGCTGACGCTGAAACCGGCTTTCGCGCCCTTGGTTGGGCTGCGGGTCTGGCCAGTTATCTGCGCGCCGTGCCCGCGCTGACGGCGCGCAACCTGCAACCGCTGGTCAATTCCGATCCCAAAGCAATCCGGATTTTGGCAGCCGAAGGCATGAACCATCTGGCCATCGCCCGCGCCGCCCGGCCCCGTTTCGGTGTCGCAGCCCCCGCGGCGCTAAGTGCGTGGCAAGCCGCACCCCTATTGAAACAAACGTTCAATAACCCGACCCGCGTGGCCGAAGGCGCACTGGGCCTGTCCGAATTCGCCCGGCGCGGCGGGCTGGTGTGGATGTCGCTGACGGGGCGGTTTTAAGGGTCGCGGGGGCTGAGGCGCGCGCATTCAACGACATGTCCAGCCTATCCAGCTACTCCAACCGCCGCGTAAACCGCACTGCGGTGTTCGGCATCGGTCCATAGCCCAACCGCTGATAATACTCCTGCGCGGCCCAATTGCCCGGATGGGTGCCGATGATCAGATAGCTGCAGCCCAATCCCCGCGCCATGTCTTCCGCCGCCCGCACCAGTGCCGTACCTATCCCAAGTCGGCGGGCACTTTCAGCAACAAAGAGATGATGCAGGTCCAAACCGCGCTCGCCGCAGCCCAGCCGCGCCAAGGGCAACAACGCCGCATAGCCCACCAGTTCGCCAGCGTTTTCGGCCACCAGCACATGAAACCACGGTCCCGCCCCGGTCATCTCGCCCGTCGCCGCTCAAAACACATCGCGCTCCAATGTGGCAAGCGTCAGACGCGGGACATCGTCGTGATAGCGCGTCAACGCTTCGACCAGCGCCATGATCCCGGCCAGATCGGCGCGCACCGCCTGCCGGATGATCACCTGCTGCTCCACCCGATCCCCTCCAAGAACCGCCCCATTCAACTCTCCCCCAATTCCCGACCAAACGCAAAAGGGCGCTGCAAAAATCGCAGCACCCCCTTTCCAACTTCATCCAGGTCCAAATAATCCCGCCGGAGGCACCCGCCGCCTGACCCCGCGCTAACCCTGCAAGGCGGCCACTCCCGGCAGAACCTTACCCTCCATCCATTCCAGAAACGCCCCCCCGGCGGTCGAGATAAAGGTGAAGTCGCCCGCAACCCCGGCATGGTTCAACGCCGCAACCGTATCACCGCCCCCCGCGACAGACACCAACTTGCCCGCCTTGGTCAGCGCCGCCGCAACCTGTGCCGCAGCCGTGGTGGCGGCATCAAACGGGGCAATTTCAAAGGCCCCAAGCGGGCCGTTCCAGATCAGCGTCTTGCACGCCTCAAACACCTTGGACAGTTCGGCCACCGTCTTTGGGCCCGCATCCAGAATCATCTGGTCCGCCGGGCAATCGGCCACTTTCACCACCTTGCTTTCGGCCCCGGCCTTGAAGGCCCCTGCCACCACCACATCGACCGGCAGGTGAATGGTGCAGCCTGCAGCCTTGGCCTTGGCGAGGATTTCCAGCGCTGTCGTGGCCATGTCACGCTCTGCCAACGACTTTCCAACCTCAATCCCTTGCGCCACAAGGAACGTGTTGGCCATCCCGCCACCGATCACCAGATGATCGACCTTGGTCACCAGATTGCCCAGAAGTTCCAGCTTTGAAGACACCTTGGCCCCGCCCACCACCGCAACCACCGGGCGCACCGGCGTGCCAAGGGCCGCCTCCAGCGCCTTCAACTCGGCCTCCATCAGACGGCCCGCTGCGGCTGGCAACAAGCGCGCCAAAGCCTCGGTTGACGCATGGGCGCGGTGGGCAGCCGAAAACGCGTCGTTCACGTAGATATTGCCCATCGTCGCCAGTTTCGCGGCAAAGGCCGGGTCATTCGCCTCTTCACCGGGGTGAAAGCGGGTGTTTTCCAGCAACACCACGTCGCCTTGCCCCGCCGCCGCAATTGCCGCCGCAGCCTTCGGGCCGATGCAGTCCGCCCCAAAGATCACCGTCCGTCCAAGTGAGGCTTCCACCGCGGAACGGATGCGCCCCAGGCTCATCGCAGGCACAACCGTGCCCTTGGGCCGGTCAAAATGCGCCAACAGCACCACTTTGCCGCCGCGCGCGATGATATCCTCGACCGTGGGGCGGATCTTGTCGATCCGCGTGGTGTCGCTGACCGTGTCACCCTCCATCGGCACATTGATGTCAACCCGGGTCAAAACGACCTTGCCCGCCAGCGCCACATCGTCAATCGTCTTCCAGGTCATCCATGCCTCCTGTCTGATTTGTTCCTGTTTCCGCGCAAAGCGGTGAAAGGTCAACCGTGGCCCCTTGGACATCGCCCCGGCTTTCGGCTAGTTTCCCGGCCAAATGAAATCAAAGGACTGAACCTATGCCCGAAATCAAGGACCCCGAGAACACGATCATCCTGACCCTCAAGGGTGGCGATGTGGTGATCGAGCTTTTGGCCGATGTCGCCCCCCAGCATGTCGCACGGATGAAACAACTGGCCCGCGACGGGGCCTATGACAATGTGTGCTTTCACCGGGTGATTGACGGCTTCATGGCCCAGACCGGCGATGTGGCAAACGGCAACATGGAAAAAGACTTCGCATTGCGCAAGGCTGGCACGGGCGGGTCACAGTATGACGACGTTCCGGCAGAGTTTTCGGCCCTGCCGCATGACCGGGGCACGATCGGGGCGGCGCGCTCGTCCAATCCCAATTCGGCCAACAGCCAGTTCTTCATCAACTTTTCCGACAATCACTTCCTGAACCGCCAGTACACCGTCTATGGCCGGGTGATTTCGGGGATGGAGCATGTCGATGCCATTGTTCGCGGTGAACCGCCGTCCAACCCGGACCGCATGATTTCAATGAAGGTGGCCGCCGATGTTGCGTAATCTCCTGACAGCGTCCGCGCTGATCCTGCTGTCCTCCCCGGTTTTTGCCGAAGGCGACGGCCCCGGCCCAAATCTGGTGATCGAGGTTGACGGTGCCGCCAAGGGCGAAATTGTCATCGACCTGTCACCCGATATTGCCCCCAAAGCGGTGGCGCAGATCGTCGCACTCGCCAAGGCGGGGGCCTATGACAACGTGGTGTTTCACCGGGTGATTGACGGCTTTATGGCGCAGACCGGCGACGTGCAATACGGCAAAAAGGGCGGCGACACCACGATGGCGGGCATGGGCGGCTCTGATATGCCCGACATTCCGGCGGAGTTTTCCAGCGTTGGCTTTGAACGCGGCGTGGTCGGCATGGCGCGTTCGACCGATCCGAATTCGGCCAACAGCCAGTTCTTCATCATGTTTGCGCCCGGTGATTTCCTGAACGGCCAATATACCGTGGTCGGCAAGGTGATCGCGGGCATGGACGTCGTCGATGCAATCAAGCGCGGCGAGGGTGCCAACGGCGAGGTGTCAGACCCCGACGTCATGACCAAAGTCACCGTCAAAGAATAACGGTAGGTCGGGGGCAACCCCGACTCCCCCCCAACATCTGGAGCACCCCAATGGAACACCGCCGCCTTGGCCGTTCAGGCCTGATGGTTCCCGCTTTGACGCTTGGCACCGGCACGTTCGGCGGCAAGGGCGATTTCTTCAAGGCTTGGGGTGCGACCGACGTGGCCGAGGCAACCCGGCTTTTGGCCATCTGCCTTGACGCCGGTCTGACCATGTTTGACAGCGCAGATGTCTACTCCGCCGGGGCTGCCGAAGAGATTCTGGGTGCTGCCATCAAGGGCCGCCGCGACAGCGTTCTGATCTCAACCAAAGCGACGTTTCAGTTTGAACCGGGGCCGAACAATGTAGGCTCGTCGCGGTTCCACCTGATCCGCGCGGTCGATGCGGCCCTCAAACGTCTTGGCACCGATTACATCGACCTTTTCCAACTGCACGGCTTTGACGCGATGACCCCGGTGGACGAGGTGATGCGGGTTCTCGATGACCTCGTGACCGCAGGCAAGCTGCGCTATGTCGGCTGTTCCAACTTTTCCGGCTGGCATCTGATGAAGTCGCTGGCCGCGTCTGACCGCCACGGCCTTGTGCGCCATGTCGCCCATCAGGCCTATTATTCGCTGCTGGGGCGCGATTACGAATGGGAACTGATGCCGCTTGGTATTGACCAAGGCGTCGGGGCCGTGGTGTGGAGCCCGCTTGGCTGGGGCCGTCTGGGTGGCAAATACCGCCGCAGCCAGCCGATCGACGCAACCTCGCGCGCCGCACAGAACGGCACATCGGCGCCTCAGGTGTCGGATGAGGTGTTTTACAACGTGATGGACGTGCTGGACGCTATCGCAGCTGAAACCGGCCGCAGCGTTCCTCAGATCGCGCTGAACTGGGTGCTTGGCCGCCCGACCGTGTCCAGCGTCATCATCGGGGCGCGCAATGAGGCTCAGTTGCGCGAGAATCTTGGCGCGCTAGGCTGGCAGATGTCGCCCGATCAGTTGGCGCGTCTGGATGCGGTCAGCCGCCCGGCCTTGCCTTATCCGTACTGGCACCAAAGCAGCTTTGACCGGAACCCTGCGCCGGTCTGACGCCACCGCGATATTTGCAAATTTCCTGAGTCCCCCGAAATTTCTGCGAAAATTCAAAGGCGGCCTTTCAGCCCCCTTCTTGATTTTTCGCAGAAAAATCGTGGCCGTTAACCCAGAACCACCAGCGCGTGCCGCTTCTTGCCGGCGGTCAGTTTCAAGGGCGTGCCCAGATGGCCCGCACCGATGCGCTGGCCCGCCTCCAGCACCAGTTCGTCGTTCAGCCGCGCCCCACCTTCGCTGATCAGGCGCTTGGCGTCCTTGCCGGTCGCCGACAAGCCTGCCCGTACAAACAGTTGCGCCACCGTGATGCCATCGGCCAATTCCACCGGCGACAGGGTGATGGTGGGCAGATCATCGCCCACGCCGCCCTTTTCAAATACCTGCCGCGCCGTCGCCTCTGCGGCAGCCGCAGCCTCTGCGCCGTGCAACAGCGTGGTCACCGCGTTCGCAAGCGTGATCTTGCCCAGATTGATCTCTGACCCCTGCAACGCGCCAAGACGGTTGCACTCGTCCAGTGGCAATTCGGTGTACAGCTTCAGAAACCGGCCCACATCCGCATCCGTCGTGTTGCGCCAGAATTGCCAGAATTCATATGGGCTTAGCAAATCCGCGTTCAGCCACACCGCACCCGAGGCAGACTTGCCCATCTTCTTGCCGTCACTGGTGGTCAAGAGCGGAGAGGTCAGGCCATAAACCTCGTGATCCACCACCCGCCGCGTCAGATCGACACCGTTGACAATGTTGCCCCACTGATCTGACCCGCCCATCTGGATCAGACAGCCATAGCGGCGGTTCAGCTCCAGAAAGTCATAGGCCTGCAGAATCATGTAGTTGAATTCCAGAAAGGACAGGCTCTGCTCCCGGTCCAGCCGCGACTTGACACTTTCAAACGACAGCATCCGGTTGACGCTGAAATGCTTGCCGATGTCGCGCAGAAAGCCGATGTAGTTCAACTTGTCCAGCCATTCGGCGTTGTTGACCATGATGGCATCGTTCGGGCCATCGCCGAACGTCACATAGGGCGAGAACGCCCGCTTGATCCCGGCGATGTTGTCATCAATCTGCGCGTTGGTCAGCAAAGGCCGCTCTTCCGCGCGAAACGACGGATCGCCGATCTTGGTCGTCCCACCGCCCATCAGCACAATCGGCTTGCCGCCACATTTCTGCAACCAGCGCAGCATCATGATCTGGATCAGACTTCCGACATGCAGGCTTTTGGCCGTGGCATCAAAGCCGATGTAACCCGGCACCACGCCCGCCAGAAACGCCTCATCCAAGGCCTGATAATCGGTGCAATCGGCCAGATAGCCGCGCTCCATCATCACGCGCATGAAGTCTGATTTCGGATGGTAGGTCATGATACCCTCATCTACTAAGGCCTTAAGGTGACAGGTCTATAGCGGGGGCTGTGATGAAGGGAAAGGGTTTGGAGGGTCCGGTCTGGGTTCTTGGGCTTATGTCCGGCACATCGCTGGACGGGGTGGATGCGGCAATGGTGTTGACCGACGGCATTCGCGTGCTGGAATTCGGCCCCGACGCCTACCGCCCCTATACCGACACCGAACGCGCCACGATCCGGGCAGCCTTTGGGCGCTGGCCCGGCGATCCCGGCGTGGTCGAGGCGGCAGAAGTAGTAGAGGCCGCCCATGTCGAACTGATCTCGCGCTTTTCCAATGTGGCGCTGGTAGGCTTTCACGGCCAGACCCTTGCCCATGATCCCGGCGGACGCGGCACCCATCAGGTCGGCAACGGCGCGCTGTTGGCCGAAGCGTTGGGCCTGCCTGTCGTGTGGGATTTCCGCACGGCGGATGTCGCTTTGGGCGGGCAGGGCGCGCCGCTGGTTCCCTTCTTTCACCATGCGCTGGCCCGGATGATCGGGGCGGACGAACCGCTCGGCATCCTCAACCTTGGCGGGGTTGGCAATGTGACGTGGATCGACCCGCGCCAGCCCAATCCGGACACCCCCGGCGCGTTGCTGGCGTTTGACACTGGTCCTGCCAATGCGCCGCTGAATGATCTGATGCTGGCGCGGCAGGGCAGGGCGCAGGATGATGGCGGAGCTTTGGCCCTGACCGGCACCCCGGATCAGGCCGTGGTCGCGGCCTTCCTGAACCACCCGTATTTCTACCGCATGCCGCCCAAATCGCTGGACCGCAACGCGTTTGATCTTTTGGCTGACACGGCCCATCTGAGTGATGCCGATGCACTCTCCACTCTGGCCCAATGCGTTGCATCCAGCATGGCCAAAGGGGCAGAGCATTTCCCCGCGCCGATCACCCAGCTTTTGGTCGCAGGCGGCGGTCGCCACAACGCCGCCCTGATGCAGGCACTTTCGCGCGCTTTGCCCAACGTGGCCCCGGTTGAAACGCAAAACCTGAACGGTGACATGCTTGAGGCGCAGGCTTTCGCCTACCTCGCCGCCCGGGTCAAACGCGGCCTGCCGACCTCGTGCCCCTCGACCACCGGCGTGCCCGCAGCGGTTGGCGGCGGCAAGATCAGCCACCCCTGACCTATTTCACTGGTCAACAAGTATCCCACGGGGGTGCGGGGGTGTGAAACCCCCGGCGCGTCAGGCCCGCTCAGACAGCCGAGATATAGCGCGCAATCGCCGCATCCACGCCGTTGGCCCAGACAAAGGTGAGCGCTTCGCCAAAGCGCGCCACAAAGCCCGCATCCTTGGCCAGATCGCCATACACCGCCTCCATCCCGATCCACGCCGCAGGATTGGTCCTGGCTTCACGCGCCTTGGCCTGCAGATGGTCCCAGTTCGGATCGTTCGGTTCGATCACATCGCCCGCCTCGGTCGTGCCGTAACAATAGCGGCACCACAGGGCCGACAGCAGCGTCAACCCGTAGGCCTTGGCGCCCGAAGCCAGCGCATCGCGGATTGACGGGACAATGAATTTCGGTTGCCGGTTTGTGCCGTCCAGACACAGCCGCCGTTCGGTATCGGCAATTTCCGGGTTGGAAAAGCGTTGCAGGATCAGGGATTTGTAGTCGATCAAATCCTGGCCGGGCACGGGCGGGACAATCGGCAGGATCTCACGGGTTTCAACGGCGTCCAGAAAGGCGCTGATCATCTGATCGGCCATCGCCTCATGCACAAAGTGAATGCCCTTCAGCCCGCCGGGATAGGCGATGATCGCGTGACCGCCGTTCAGGATGCGGATCTTCATCGTCTCAAACGCGTGGACATGGGCTGAAAACGTCACGCCAACCTTTTCCAGCGCGGGACGGCCAGCGGGAAAGTTATCCTCCAGCACCCATTGGCGGAAAGGCTCACACGTCACCGGAACCGGGTCATCGGCAAGGCCAAATTCGGCCGCCATGGCGCGTTCCCGCGGGCCGGTGCCGGGGGTGATGCGGTCCACCATGCCGTTCGGGAAGGCGACGTTGGCCTTGATCCAGTCGGCCAGTTCGGGGTCTGACAGGCGCGCTGTGCCCACCACGCTGCCTTGGACGACATGGCCGTTGCCCGGCAGGTTGTCGCACGACATCACGGTAAACGGGATGATGCCAGCCGCACGCCGCGCCTTAAGTGCCGCCACAATCGCCCCAAACGCTGTACCGGGCCGCGACGGGTTGGCCCCATCGGCAGCAATCTCGGGGGCTGACGGGTCGAACACACCGTTGGAGTCGATGAAATAGCCGCCCTCGGTGACGGTCAGCGACACAATCCTGATCCCGGGCCGTGACATGGCGGCGATCAGGCTGGCATTGTCAGGCTCAACCGCTAGAAAGTCGATCATCGACCCGATGCGCCGCGCGGACCGGCCCGACGGGTCCAGCTGGATCACGGTGGAAAGGCAATCCTGCCCCTTCATCGCATCGCGCATCCGCGCATCAGGCGCGCGCACGCCTGCGCCAATGATGGCCCAGTCATGGTCGTGCCCCAGCGCGAACAGGTCATCCAGATACACCGCCATATGGGCGCGGTGAAAGTTGCCCAGGCCGATATGGACAATGCCGGGTTTCAGCGCGCTGCGGTCATAGGCCGGAAGAGAAGCTTTCATCATCACGCCATCCAGTTGCCGCCGTCCACGCCGAAGCATTGGGCGACGATGTAATCGGCTTCCTGCGTGGCGAGGAATATCGCCATGCCGGTCAGGTCTTGCGCCACACCCATGCGGCCATGTGGCACGGCAGCGCCCACTTCACGCTTTTTCTGTCCCGGGGCCTTGCCTTCATATTTGGCGAAAAAGGCGTCCACGCCGTCCCAATGTTCGCCGTCCACCACGCCGGGCGCTATCGCGTTCACGTTGATGCCGTGCTTGATCAGGTCCAGTCCGGCACTTTGGGTCAGACTGATCACGGCGGCTTTGGTGGCGCAGTAGACCCCCACCAACCCCTCACCCCGGCGTCCGGCCTGACTGGCCATGTTGATGATCTTGCCGCCCTGACCGCGCCCGATCATGTGGTGGGCGGCGGCCTGCAGGCAGAACAGAGTGCCCGAAACGTTCACACTGAACAAACGTTCGTAATCAGCCCGGGTGATTTCGACGATAGGGCTGGCGGCAAACAGGGCCGCGTTGTTGATCAGGATGTCCAGCTTGCCCAGCTTGGCAATAGCGTCGGCAAAGCCTGCATCAATGCTGTCCTGCCGTGTCACATCCATCTGCACCGCAACCGCCTGCGGCCCAAGCGAGGCTGCGGCTTTCGCCACTGCATCAGCGTTGATATCGGCCAGCGCAACCGTAGCCCCTTCAGCAATATAGGCCCGGGCAAATTCCAGCCCGATGCCGCGCGCGGCCCCGGTGATCAGCGCTGTTTTGCCGTGAAGCCTCATGCCATCGACTTTCCGTCCGCGCCAAAGCGGTGGACCTTGCCAGCCTGCGGGGAAAGGCGCACAGCGTCGCCGTGGCGCAGCTTGATCTCACCACCGGCGCGCACGTTGATCGTGCCGACCGCGTCGGTTGCAACCTTCAGGAACGTGTCTGATCCCAGATGTTCTGACAGGCCCACAACGCCGGTCCAGCCGCCGGACTCGACAATCTCCAGATGTTCCGGCCGCACGCCGATGGTCGTAGCCCCCATCTTGGCCGCCTCTGCCCCGGTGATCAGGTTCATCTTGGGAGAGCCGATAAAGCCCGCCACAAAGGTATTCGCCGGGTTGTCGTACAACACCAGCGGGCTGCCGACCTGTTCGATCCGTCCTGCGTTCAGCACAACGATCTTGTCGGCCATCGTCATCGCCTCAACCTGATCATGGGTCACATAGATCATTGTCGTCTTCAGCTCTTGGTGCAGTTCGGTGATTTCCTGCCGCATGTTGACGCGCAAGGCGGCGTCAAGGTTCGACAACGGCTCATCAAACAGGAACGCCTTGGGTTCGCGCACAATCGCCCGGCCAATCGCCACGCGCTGACGCTGACCGCCCGAAAGCTGGCCCGGCTTACGCTCCATGTAATTGGTCAGGTTCAGCACCTTGGCCGCCTCATCCGCGCGCTTGGTGGCCGCCGCCAGATCCATCCCCGCCATCTTCAACGGGAACATGATGTTCTTGCGCACGGTCATGTGCGGGTACAAGGCATAGCTTTGAAACACCATCGCCAGGCCGCGCTTGGCGGGTGGCAGGTCGGTCGCATCGGTGCCGTCGATGGTGATGTGGCCAGAGGTCAGATCCTCCAACCCCGCAATCAAGCGCAGCAGGGTGGATTTGCCGCAGCCCGAGGGGCCGACGAAGACAACAAACTCGCCCTCTTCAATCCGAAGGTCGATAGAGGGGATGACATCCACCTCACCGAAACTTTTGCGTACTGCCGTCAGGGTAATCTGTCCCATTTTATCCTCACTTCACCGCGCCAAAGGTCAGGCCGCGGACGAGTTGTTTCTGGCTGAACCAGCCCATGATCAGGATCGGTGCTATGGCCATGGTCGAGGCCGCCGAAAGTTTGGCATAAAACAATCCCTCAGGTGAGGAATAGCTGGCGATGAATTGCGTTAAGGGGGCTGCATTGTGGGTGGTCAGCTGCAGCGTCCAGAACGTCTCGTTCCACGCGAGGATCACGTTCAGCAGCATGGTCGAGGCAATGCCCGGCAACGCCATCGGGGTCAGCACATAGATGATCTCGCTGCGCAGGTTGGCACCGTCCATCCGCGCCGCCTCAAGGATTTCACCGGGGATTTCCTTGAAATAGGTGTACAGCATCCAGATCACGATGGGCAGGCTGATCAGGGTCATGACCGCCACCAGACCGGTCAGACTGTCCAAGAGATGCAAGTTGCGAAAGCCCAGATACATCGGGATCAGCACGCCCACGGCGGGCATCATCTTGGTCGACAACATCCACATCAAAAGGTCTTTGGTCTTGGGGCCCGGCACAAAGGCCATCGCCCAGGCTGACGGAATCCCGATGATCAGCGCCAGCACGGTCGATCCAAGCGAGATCACGACAGAGTTGTAAAAGTGCAGCGCATAGTTGGACCGGGTCTGCACCTCGGCATAACTTTCCAGCGTCCACGGTGAGGTCAGCATGTCCCAAGGCTGCTTGATGGCGTCGCCTTCGGTGTGAAAGCTCATCAGGATAGTCCACAGGATCGGGAAGAATATCAGCAACCCCACGGTCCATGCGGCAAGTGTGACAACGACTTTTGCGGTGGTGGAGGATTTGCGTGCCATGGTCATGCATCCAGATTCTTGCCAATCATCCGCATCACGAAGATGGCGACGATGTTGGCCAATATGACAGCGATAATACCGCCCGCCGATGCCCCGCCGACGTCGTTGTCGTAAAGAGAGCGCAGGGCGACAAGGTAGGTGATTGTGGTGGATGCCGTGCCGGGTCCGCCATTGGTGGTGACCGCAATCTCGGCATAGATCGACAGCAGGAAAATCGTCTGGATCAGGATCACGACCGTGATGGCGCGCGTCAGATGCGGCACGGTCAGGTAGATGAACCGGCTGAACCAGCTCGCCCCGTCCATCTCTGCCGCCTCTTGCTGCTCACTGTCGAGCGATTGCAGCGCGGTCAGCAGAATGAGTGTGGCGAAGGGCAGCCACTCCCACGCCACGATCCCGATGATCGACGCCATCGGCGCATGACCAAGAAAGTCATAGGGCTGCAACCCCAACCCCTTGGCGATATGGGCAAACATGCCGTTCACCGGGTTCATGAACATGTTCTTCCAGACCAGCGCGGACACGGTCGGCATCACGAAGAAAGGTGCGATCACCAGAACCCGCACGACGCCCTGGCCCCAGAACGGCAGGTTCATCAGCAGCGCCAAAAGCACCCCCCCGATCACCGTGATGATCAAGACACCCATCACCAGCACGACCGAATTCCAGATCGCGATCAGAAAGGAACGATCGGTCAGGAAGTAGTAATAGTTGTCAAACCCGGCCCAGCCCTGACGCTCGGGGTGCAACTGATTGTAGATCAGAAAGCTGAAATAGATCGTCGTGACCAGTGGCACGATCATCCAGACAAACAATAACCCGACCGAGGGGGCGACCATAAAACGCGCGGCAATCCTGGACTGCTGAGTGGCCATGTCGAACCTCCATCGGATTTCAGGAAAAAATCAGGGGCCGCCCCTTGGGAGACGGCGGCCCCTGTGCGGCAGGGTTACTTGATGTAACCCGCCTTGGTCATTTCAGTGGTGGTGATGTCTTGCGCAGCCTTCAGGGCGTCCGCAGCCGTGGTTGTTCCGGCAAGTGCGGCGCTGAACTGCTGGCCGGTTTGCGTGGCGATGGACGAAAACTCCGGGATGGCCACGAATTGCACGCCGACATAAGGCACCGCGTCAACCGTCGGATGGGTCGGGTCGGCCGAGTTGATGCTGTCCAGCGTCATCTTGGCAAACGGAACCTTCTGGTATTCCGGGTTGGCGTAAAGCGAGGTGCGCGTGCCCGGGGGAACGTTGGCCCAGCCTTCTTTCGATGCAACCAGGGCGGCGTAATCAGGGTTGGTCGCCCAATCCACAAAGGTCTTGGCGGCTTCGATCTTGGCAGAGCCTGCCGGGATGGCCAAAGACCATGCCCACAGCCAGTTGCTGCGCTTGCCAAGGCCATTATCGGGGGCCAAAGCGAAGCCCACCTTGTCAGCGACGGTCGAGTCCTTGCCCGTCACGAACGAGGCGGCAACCGTGGCATCAATCCACATGCCGCAATGGCCTTGCTGGAACAGGGCAAGGTTTTCGTTGAAGCCGTTGTTCGACGCGCCCGGAGGACCATCGGCGTTCATCAGGTCAAGGTAAAACCCAAGCGTGTCAGCCCAGGGCTTGGTGTCAAACTGGGGCTTCCAGTCCGCGTCAAACCACTTGGCACCGAAAGAGTTCGACATGGCGGTCAGGAAGGCCATGTTCTCGCCCCAGCCGGCCTTGCCACGCAGACACACACCGTAGATCTCGTTGGCCTTGTCGGTCATCGCGTCGGCGGCTTTGCGGATGTCAGCCCAGGTGGGCGCATCGGGCATCTTCAGGCCTGCTTTTTCCATCAGGTCGGTGCGGTACATGACCATCGACGATTCGCCGTAGAAGGGCGAGGCGTACAGGTGGCCATCAACGGTCAGACCGCCAGCGATTGCGGGCAGCAGGTCGTCTTTCATGTAATCCGCCGGCATGTCGTCCAGCGAGACCAGCCAGCCTTGCTTGCCCCAGATCGGAACCTCGTAGGTGCCGATGGTCAGAACGTCGAACTGACCGCCCTTGGTTGCGATGTCGGTGGTGACTTTCTGGCGCAGGACATTTTCTTCCAGCGTGACCCAGTTGACATGGATGTCGGGGTGCTTGCTGTAGAAATCGTCCATCAGCCCTTGCATGCGGATCATGTCGCCATTGTTCACGGTGGCGACGGTGATCTCGGTCGTTTCGGCATGGGCCATACCCGCCAGGGTAAGCGCAACCGTCGCGCCCAACAGGGCACGGAGCGTTATGTTCATTGGTAACCTCCCGGATCAGCGATTGAGCATTTCATCGCTTAATGGGCAATTACTCACACTCAGGCCGGTTGCGTCAAGCCCCTTCTTATGCTGCACCTGCGAAGGCAAACGGGCTTATTTGGCGTCTAAAATAGCGGCAGCGGTGGCTTCATCGGTCACCAGACCGTTCAGAATCTTGCCAACAAGGGCCGCGTGAATTGCCCTGACCTTGCTGGAACCGGCGGCAACACCGATCACTGGCTTGGTGCGGTTCGGCTCCAGCCGCACGGCGCCGACCAGCCCGTCGCGGTCCGAGGCGATGTAGCGGCCCTGATCGTCATAGACCCAGCTTGCGATTTCGCCCGCAGCGCCTTGGCGTTGAAATTCCGCCATTTCCTGTGCAGTGACAAAGCCGTCCAGCACCAAGGGCGCGTCATCCGTCATCTGGCCGACACCCACAAAGGTCACATCGGCCTGCGCCACAAGGGCCACAACCGCCTGCACCGGGCGCAGGTGGTAGTAGAACGCCCGCTCTTCCAGCGTGTCGGAAATGACCGGCACCGGCATCGGATAGTAGGGGGCTACCAGTTTTTCTGCGACGCGGCGAATCACGTCATACAATGTGGCCGACCCGTCCGGCGCAATGTTGCCGATCAATGAGACGATTCGGTGATGCCCGGCCTCGGTCGGGTTGAACTGCTCTGCCATCGCCCGCAACGCCCGCCCGGTGCCAAAGGCTATCACCTGCGGTTCGGTCATCCGCATGTAACGCTCCAACTCCGTTGCGGCACTGGGGGCAATCGCCATAACCGCATCACCGCCCGCGCCTAGGCTGGCGGCCACCCGGCACCGCAGCAGGCCATAGCGGTCGGTCAGCCGGGTTTCAAGGTCAAGACAGGTGCCGATCCGGTGGTTCAGCCGCACATGGATCAACCCCTCGGCCAAGGCGCGGCTGACCAGACGCTGGGCACGTTGGCGCGACACGCCAAGCTCGGTGGCAATCTGGTCCTGCGTCATGCCGCCAAGGTAGTACAGCCAACCCGCCCGCGCCGCTTCGTCGTGCAACGAGGGTTCGGGGTTTGCAACGGATGCGGTGCGCGCCATCAGGGTCTCCGCAACAAGGTGGGGTGCAGGTCAAAGAAATCAGCGAAGGACGCAAAATGCAATGCGGCACGGGCATCGTCGGGCGCGTCAAGACTTTGGCCCGCCAGATGGCTGCCGCCGGTAAAGCGCCACACCGTCATGCCCGCCGCAAGCCCGGCGCGCACGCCGTTCAGACTGTCTTCAATCACCAGACAGCGGGCAGGGGCGACACCGCGCACCGCCGCGACATGCAAAAACAGATCGGGCGCAGGTTTGCCGCGCGCCACCATGGTTGCGGTGAACAGCCCGTCACCGACCAGATGGGACAGACCCGCAATCTCAAGACTGCGCGCCGCCCGCCTTGGGCTGGACGAGGTGGCCACACACCATGGCAGCGCCAGCGTCGTCAGCACCCCGGTCACGTCGGGCATCACCTTCAATGCAACCTCGAACGCGGCCATCAGGCGGCTGCGGTAGCTGTCTTCAAACTCGGGCGGCAGGTCCAGCCCGAACTCTGACCTTATCTGCGCCATCACGGTCGGGTAACTGCGCCCCAGAAAATGTTGCGCCACATAGGGCAGGTCAATCTGCACGCCAAAGCCCGCCAACGCATCGACCAGCATCCGGGCGCTGATGATCTCTGAATCGATCAGCACGCCGTCGCAGTCGAATATGACCAGATCAAAGCTGTTCTCTGCCATCGCAACCCTCCGCCTTTAGGGTGTCCTCTCAAACAGGGGCTTTTGTCCAGCCCGCTTGCGTGGCAAGCCTGTCATCGAAACGCCAGAACGGACCGGAGCCTGCCATGCTGTTCGCCTACCGCTACGACCACGGCAAGCTTGTGACCTGCGCTGCCGCCGACTCTGTCTGGCTGGACCTGTGCAGACCGGATCCTGACGAACTGGCGCAGGCCGCCCCCTTGGTGCCCGAAATCCCCACGCTGGACGATCTGGAAGAGATTGAGATTTCGGCCCGCCTGTACCGCGAAGACGGCTTTACCATTCTGACCGTGCTGGTCCCCGGTCTGGCCCGCGAAGACGGTGTCACGCCCGTCACCGGCCCGGTCGCGTTCATCCTCGGCGCGGGCTGCGTCGTGTCGGTGCGCTACCACACGCCGCGCCCGTTTGAGACGTATGCGCCGCGTGCCGAAAAGGTTGGCCTTGGCTGTGCCACGCCCGAGCGGGTATTTTTGGGCCTGTGTGAGGAAATCATCGGCCGCATCGCTGACCTGCTGGAGGGGGCAGGCCGCGCCCTTGACACCATCACCCGCCAGATTTTCAGCACTGACGGGATGGGTCCAGAGGCGATGGTGCTGCAAAAGGCGCTGGAAACCTCTGGCCGGCAAAGCGATATGGTCGGCAACTGCCGCCTGTCGTTGCTGACGATGGAACGCGCGCTGTCGTTCTTTCTGGTCGGACTTGAGGAGCACGGCACCGCCGACACCCTTCGGTCGACCATCAAGGGCCTGACCAGTGACATTCAGTCGCTAGAGGTGCACGGCGATTATCTGTCCTCGCGTGTCGCGCAGGCGACAGACGCCACGCTTGGCATGATCAACCTTGCGCAAAATACAACGGTGCGGATTGTGTCGGTGGTCGCCGTCCTGTTCTTGCCGCCAACCCTGATCGCCTCGGTTTACGGGATGAACTTTCGCCTGATGCCGGAACTTCAGTGGCGCTTTGGCTATCCGATGGCCATCGGTCTGATGATCGCCTCGGCGCTGACGACATGGTTCGTGTTCAAGTGGAAGAAATGGCTGTAAGGGGCTGACAAGACATGAAAATCGCCAGACTTGAAACCATCGGCAATGAATTTGTCACCTTCACACGGCTGACGACTGAAGACGGTCGCCAAGGCTGGGGCCAGCTTTCAACCTACAATGCCGATATCACCGCCGAAATCTTTCACCGTCAGGTCGCCCGCCACGCTTTGGGCACGCAAATTCAGGACATGGAAGACACCCTGCGCCTGATCGCCGAACGCGAACATAAATTCCCCGGTTCCTATCTGCGCCGCGCCCAGACCGGGCTTGATACCGCTGTCTGGGATTGGCGCGGCAAGGCGGCGGGTCAGCCGGTCGTCAGCCTGTTGGGCGGCACCCCCGGTAAACTGCGCGCCTATGCCAGCTCGATGAAGCGCGACATCACGCCCGAGGACGAGGCAAAGCGCTTTGTCAAACTGCGCGACGACAACGGCTTTACCGCCTTCAAATGGCGCGTCGGGGCCGAAGTTGGCCGGGGCCGCGATGAATGGCCGGGCCGCACCGAAGCGGTGGTTCCCGTGGTCGCCAAAGCCCTGGGTGACGGCATCGACAAGCTGGTGGACGGCAACTCGTGCTACGGCCCCAAGGCGGCCATTCAGGTCGGCCATCTGCTGCAAGACAACGGCATCGGCCATTTTGAAGAACCCTGCCCCTATTGGGAGGTGGATCAGACGGCTGAGGTGCGCGCCGCCCTGACGCTGGATGTGGCGGGCGGTGAACAGGATTGCGAACTGACCGCGTGGCAACTGGCCATCGAACACAAAGCGGTCGATATCCTGCAACCTGACGTCATGTATATGGGCGGCCTCTCCCGCACGTTAGAGGTCTGTCAGATGGGCGCCAAAGCCGGTCTGCCGATCACCCCCCATGCCGCCAACCTGTCGCTGGTGACGATGTGCACCATGCACCTGCTCAAGGCGATCCCTAACGCGGGGAAGTATCTGGAGTTTTCCATCGAAGGTCTGGACTATTATCCGTGGCAGCACGGGCTTTCCGTGGCGACCCCTACCGGATCGAGGACGGCTGTGCCATCGTGCCAGACGCGCCGGGCTGGGGGGTAGAGATTGCCCCTGAATTCCTTGCGAAAGCCACCTATCGGGAGAGCGTTCTGTGACACAAACCATCCTCATCACCGGCGCAGGCTCTGGCATCGGGCGTGCGACGGCGTATGCCTTTCTGCGGGCGGGCTGGAATGTCGGCCTGATCGGACGCCGTGCCGACGCGTTGCAGGAAACCGCCGCCCAGGCGCCCAACGCCCTGATCCTGCCCTGTGACGTGACCCTGCCCGCGCAAGTCGAGGCAAGCTTTGCCGAGGCTGCCGACACCTTTGGCCGCATTGACGTGCTGTTCAACAATGCCGGCATGTCGGCCAAAGCCGCCCCGATTGACGAGATTCCGCTGGAAACGTGGTTTGAGGTGGTGAATGTCAACCTCAACGGGATGTATCTGTGCGCAAGAGCAGCCTTTGGCCAGATGCGCCGCCAAAACCCGCAAGGTGGGCGCATTATCAACAACGGATCAATCTCGGCCCACGCGCCGCGCCCCGGATCGACGCCCTACACCACGACCAAACATGCGATCACCGGGCTGACAAAGACGCTGGGATTGGATGGACGCCCCTTCAACATCGCCTGCGGGCAAATTGATATCGGCAATGCGCTGACCCAGATGGCCGCGCGCTTTCAGACCGGCGTGCCGCAGGCCGATGGCCAGATCAAGATTGAACCGGTGATGGATGTGGATTTTGTCGCCGAAGCGGTCCTGAACATGGCGCGCCTGCCGTTAGAGGTGAACGTGCCGTTCATGACACTGATGGCGCGCGACATGCCCTATGTCGGGCGCGGTTAGCGCCGGGTAAAGCGGCTGCGCAGCACGTCAATCGTCGCCATCACGACAAGGTAAAGGGTCATGGTGCCGGTGGCCAGCAGCGTCAGGGTCATCGTGTACGTTACAGTCATCATGCATCCTCCTGCAGTACAGTTGATACGGCGAAATTGGCGTAAATAAGGCACGATTCTGAATTTGGCATCGAACGGCGCAACCGTGTTGTCCTTGCCAGAATGCCCGCGAAATCTTACCAAAGTGCTGACAGCCGATCCGCCGCCTCCGGCCCGGCAAACCTTGTACAAAACTTGCAGAAAAGTGACCCCATGACCCTGACCCTTGCCGCCTTCACAAATCCCGGCCGCTTTTGGCGCGGCAATCTGCACACCCATTCGACCCGCTCTGACGGTGTCCTTGACCCGGCAGAGGTGTGTCGCCGCTACAAGGCCGAAGGTTATGATTTCATAGCGTTAACTGACCATTTCGTTGGCCGCTACGGCTATCCTATCGTCGACACAAAGCCGTTCCGCGATGCCGGTTTCACCACGATCCTTGGGGCAGAACTGCATTCCGGCGCGATGGCGAATGGAGAGTTGTGGCACATCCTTGCTGTCGGTCTGCCGCAGGATTTCGCACCTTCGAACACGCCGACCTTCGTTCCCGAACCCGGTCAGGAAACCGGCCCCGAAATCGCCGCCCGTGCGGTGGCCGCAGGGGCGTTTGTCGCAATCGCCCACCCGCAATGGTCTGGATTGACGATAGAAGACGCCCGCTCCATCGCGTCGGCCCACGCGGTAGAGATTTACAATCACGGCTGTGCCACCGGCTGCGACCGCCCCGACGGCTTTGCCATTGCCGACCAGTTGCTGACCGAAGGCCGCCCGTTGTCCCTGATCGCCACCGACGACGCGCACTTTTCGGAACCCGACCATTTTGGCGGCTGGACCATGGTGAAAGCCGCCGAAAACACGCCTGAGGCCTTGCTGGAAGCGCTGAAAGCCGGCGCCTTTTACGCCACCCAAGGCCCCGAACTGCGCGATGTCCGCATCGAAGACGGCAAGCTGGTGGTCGAATGCTCTGCCGTAACCTCAATCATCGCAATCGGCTGGGGCACCGGTGCCAAGGCGGTCCACGGCCATTCCCTGACGCGGGGAGAGGTCGCACTGGACCGTCTCAACAATTCCCCCTGGGTCCGCGCCGCCGTGATTGACGCCGCAGGCAAACGCGCCTGGTCCAACCCGATCTGGACCGGAGCCTCTGACAAGAACCCGCGTCTGGGTTAGCTCGAACCTACCGTTCTGTCCGGGCCTGCTTGTCATTCGCATTGGCCCAAATATTCCGCAAAAGGGCCTGAGGGTGTGAAACCCTCCGGCGCCAACCCAGAAAACGCCATTGGGATATTGGTATCTACCACAATAATCATAGTCTTAACGTCAGTTCTTAAAGCAACCGCAGGGCAGGGCGCTCGCCTACAGCACGGTTGACAGCCGATACCC
>JBBRKS010000048.1:0-25223 GCA_038231775.1 Rhodobacterales bacterium
CTGGGTGATCGGGTCTTATCACAACATCTTCCGGGTCGGGGCAGAGCTGCAAAATCAGGGCTTCTGGCTTTTGAACGACGTGGTGTGGCGCAAGTCGAACCCGATGCCCAACTTTCGCGGCAAGCGCCTGACCAACGCGCATGAGACGTTGATCTGGGCGGGCCGGGACGAGGCCAGCAAGTACACATTCAACTATGAGGCGCTGAAAGCGTTGAATGACTGTGTGCAGATGCGGTCAGACTGGGTGCTGCCGATCTGCACCGGGCATGAGCGGATCAAGGACGAACACGGCGACAAGGCGCATCCGACGCAAAAGCCGGAAAGCCTGTTGCACCGGATTATCGTTGCCACCACAAATCCGGGCGATGTGATCCTGGACCCGTTCTTTGGCACCGGCACGACGGGGGCGGTCGCCAAGATGCTGGGCCGCGATTTCATCGGGCTGGAGCGGGAAGAGGGGTACCGCAAAGTCGCGCAGGACCGGATTGACCGGGTGCGGATGCTGGACGCCTCATCCTTGGAAACCACCGGATCGAAACGCTCTGAACCCCGCGTGCCGTTTGGGCAGGTGGTGGAACGCGGCATGCTGCGGGCGGGTGAGGAGTTGTATTCGCAAGGGTCACGCCACATCGCAAGGGTGCGCCCGGACGGCACGCTGGTGGGCTTGGACGTCAAGGGGTCAATCCATCAGGTCGGAGCACATATGGAGGGCGCGCCAAGCTGCAACGGCTGGACCTATTGGCACTACAAGCGCGACGGCAAGCTGATCCCGATCGACATTTTGCGCCAGCAGATCAGGGCAGAGATGGAAGCCGATGCCCAGCCGGATGCGGCCCGCAAGCATTAGGGCGGGGGCTGTGGTGCGCTGAAACCATCCTGCGCACCCCCAACACGAACGCTACGGAATTTGAACGCCTGCTCTGCGGTTCACCGTCAGGGCTGCCTGCCCCGCCTTGCCTTTGTGCAGGGTGGGGTCTTTTTGGTTTGGCATGAGGTTTGTACCGCCACAAGAAAAAGCGGCGCACCGGATCACGCGGTCCAAGATCGTTTCTGCTAGGTAGCCATGTCGTCCGGGCACGGCTTAGACAGCGCAGGACGATCTACCAGCGTCCCAACTCTCGTGTGTGCGGTTGACATCGCACCGGCTACAAGGTCGCTCAGACCCGAGATATTTCATCTAGGTCCAAATAGTCCCGCCAGAGGCTCTGCTTTCACGGCGCGCCTTTGGGCAGCGGGGTTTTGCCCTTGTTGTAGGGCAGCCAGTCCTGAATCTCGGGATAGAACTGCGCCCGCCACGCCTTGACGCGCGGGTTCATCACCTTTCGCCACAGGTTCGGGATCAGCGCCATCGTGGTCATCACCGGGTAACCGTAGGGCAGTTGCGGGGCATCCTCGGCCGGGTGGGCTTGCAGCAACGGAAAGCGGCGGTCGGGTTTGTAGTGGTGATCGGAATGCCGTTGCAGGTTGATCAGCAGCCAGTTTGACGCCCGGTGCGTTGCGTTCCACGAATGGCGCGGCTGGACGTGTTCATACTTGCCGTCACCCAGATGACGCCGGGTCAGGCCGTAATGTTCGACGTAGTTCACCAGTTCCAGTTGCCAGATTGCGACGAAGGCCTGAAACAGAAACAGGATCAGCCCCTGCCAGCCGCCCAGCAGCAGCGCCAGCAGCAGCATCCCCCCCTGCAAGGCGGCGTAGCGCAGGAAAGGGTTGGCGGGGCTGAGCGGGCTGGCGCCTTTGCGGGCCAGCATCGCAGCCTCTGCCTTCCACGCACTGACCGGGCATTCACGCAGGACACGGAAGAAATAGCGGTGAAAGCCCTCGCCGTAGCGCGCGGTCACCGGGTCTCGCGGCGTTCCGACATAGATGTGATGCACCCGCAGATGTTCTGACCGGAAATGGCTGTACAGGACAGAGGCAAGCAGCAGGTCGGCCAGCCAACGCTCTACCCGGTCGGACTGGTGCATCAACTCGTGTGCGTAAACTATGCCAATGGTGCCCGACATGATGCCTTGCCCGAAGAACAGCATCAGCTTTTCGGCCCAGTTGAGGTTGGACGCTTGCGGCACATACCAGATCATCGCCAACAGGATCACGAATTGCACCGGAAACCAGACCATGGTGATCAGCTGATACCAGAACAGGTCCTCCTCGGGCGTTTCGGGGTCGGCGTTGTCGGGGTTCAGGCCGACAAACGCATCCAGCACGGCGTACAGGCCCCAAGTGTACAACGGCATCAGAAACACCGTCCACCCGCCGTGTGCCACCGCGATCATGGTGACCGGCACCGTGCCAAGCGACAGCCAGAACGGCAGGGCGCTGTCCAGTCGGCGGACTTTGTCGGTAGGGATGGTGGCCATGGCGTCCTCTGGTCGTTCAGGCGGCAGTCTAGCGGGTTGGGCGGCGGTCTCAATCTTTGTCGGCGCCGTGCAACGCCACGTCATGCGCCTTTCGCATCAAAGTGGGCAGATCTTGCGGCGAAAAAGCGTTGGTGCCGTGGAATTCGCCTCGGGATGGGGTGGTGTCATGCGGCAGGTCGGCGCGCATCACGGTCAGGTCGAGGTGAAAATGGGTGAAGGTGTGGCGGACCGTGCCAGCCAGCGTCCATGGGCCGGAGGATGGAGCTTGCGCCGTGGACCCGTCCCAGCCGGTGCCGGGAAAGCCCAACGTGCCGCCGAGCAGGCCCTTGTCGGCCCGGCGTTCCAGCAAGACCGCGCCGTCAGCCCGCAGCCCGACCCAGACCTGACCTTGCCGCGTCGGTTTGGCAGGCTTCGCCAGCTTGCGCGGCAGGTCGGCCGCGATCCCCAAAGCCCGCGCCTTGCAGCCCGCCAGCCAAGGGCAGATGCCGCAGGCCGGAGAGCGGGGGGTGCAGATCGTCGCCCCAAGGTCCATCACGGCCTGAGCATAGTCACCGGGGCGATTTACAGGGGTCAGGGCAGCGGCTGCGGCGACCAGTTCGGGCTTGGCCAACGGCATCGGCGTTTCAATCGCAAAGACCCGCGCCATGACGCGTTCCACATGGCCGTCAACCACCACCTCGGCCCGGTCAAACGCAATCGCAGCGACCGCCGCCGCCGTGTAGGGGCCAATGCCGGGAAGGCTGCGCAAGGTTGCAAGATCAGACGGAAATATGCCGCCGTGCAGCGCCACCACGGCCCGCGCACAGGCCAGCAGGTTGCGCGCCCTGGCGTAATAACCAAGGCCCGCCCATTCGGCCATGACCGCCGCATCCGGCGCGCCAGCCAAAGCGCGCACATCGGGCCACAGCGTGGTGAAACGCGCATAGTAGGCTTTGACGGCGGCCACGGTGGTTTGCTGCAACATCACTTCTGACAGCCAGACCCGGTAAGGATCTGCAATATGACCCTGCGCCCGTGCCTGCGGGCTGATGCGCCACGGCAGGTCGCGGCCATGCGCGTCGTACCAAGATAGCAGGTCGCTGGACTTCACCCCGTCGTCACGCAATCTTTATCCCATCCGATGACGCAATATGCTGGCAGCGACCCTACCGCACCACCTACACTAGCGCAGAACCATGGCAGGACCAGATGGCCCGTAAACCGCACAACCCGGATGCGCCCCCTTCCCGCCGTATGCGCGGGTTTGAACCGGCAGCGCAACTGTTGACCCAGCGCATCCGTGCGGCGGGTGAAGCGCGCGGGTTTGCCGTGGCCCGCCTGTTGACCCAATGGGACCAGATCGCCGGGGCCGAGACTGCGGCCATCACACGGCCCGTCAAGGTCAGCTATGGTCGTGAGGGGTTTGGTGCGACGCTGACGCTGCTGGTCGCCTCCTCTCACGCGCCGATGGTGCAGATGAGCGTGCCGCGCCTGATCGAACGGGTGAACGCGGCCTACGGCTATGCTGCCATCGCCCGGATCGCGTTGACGCAGACCGCAACCTCGGGCTTTGCCGAAGGGCAGACGCCGTTCACCGGCCCTGCCGCGGCCAAGGCCCCTGACCCCGCTTTGACGGCCAAGGCCGTCGGCCTTGCCCAGCCGATTGGCGACGACACCCTGCGCCACGCCCTTGAACAACTGGGGCAGAACATTTTAACTCGACGCACCTCACCGGAAGGCCAGACAAAATGATCCTTACCCGCCGCACCCTGCTCACCCTGACCTGTAGCCTCATAGCCATTGCGGCCACGGGTGTCTGGGCCGAAACGACTGCACCCGCCCCTGCCACCGTGCCCGCAGCCGCACCTGCCGCCGAGACGATCAAGGATTACGTGCTGGGCAGCCCGGACGCCAAGGTCAAGATCGTCGAATACCTGTCCTTCACCTGCCCGCATTGCGAACATTTCCACGCCGAAGTGTTCCCCAAGATCAAGGCCAACTCCATCGACAAGGGGCTGGTCAGCATCGAATACCACGAGGTCTACTTTGACCAGATGGGCCTGATCGGGGCCATGCTGGCGCGCTGTGGCGGTGAAATGCGCTACTTTGGCATCACCGACATGCTGTATGACAAGCAGCGCGACTGGGCCGCCGCTGCCGACACCGAAGCCGCCGTGGTCGAGCTGAAAAAGTTCGCCCGCACCGCAGGCATGGATGATGCCGCCGTGGATACCTGCTTGCACGACCAGGCCAATGCCGAGGCGCTGGTGGCGCATTATCAGGCCAACATCGCCAAGGATTATCCCAAGGACAGCTTTCAGGGCACGCCGTCCTTCATCATCAACGGCGCGCAATATGCCAACATGTCCTACGAAGATATGGCCAAGATCATCGACGCCGAACTGGCCAAGTGACCCCGCTTGAAGGCATAAAGGTCGTCGAACTGGCGCGGATTCTGGCTGGCCCCTGGGCGGGCCAGACCCTTGCCGACCTTGGGGCCGAGGTGACCAAGGTCGAGGCGCCAGAGGGCGACGACACCCGCCGGTGGGGTCCGCCCTTCATCACGCGCGATCAGGATACGTCGGCGGCCTATTTCTACGCGACCAACCGGGGCAAAACCTCTGTCACTTGCGATTTTCGCACGGATGAGGGGCAGGCGATGGTGCGGGCGCTGGTGGCCGATGCCGATGTGCTGATCGAGAATTTCAAGGTGGGCGGGCTTGCGAAATACGAGTTGGACTATGACAGCCTGCGGCAGGTCAACCCGCGCCTGATCTATTGTTCCATCACGGGCTTTGGCCAGACCGGGCCTTATGCCCACCGCGCAGGCTATGATTTCATCATTCAGGGCATGTCCGGACTGATGTCGGTGACCGGAGAGCCGGATGGTCAGCCGCAAAAGGCAGGCGTCGCGGTGACCGATATCTTCACCGGGGTTTATTCGGCGACTGCGATCCTTGCGGCATTGGTGCAGCGCGGCCGCACCGGGCAGGGTCAGCACATCGACATGGCGCTGCTGGACGTGGCAACCTCAATCATGGCCAATCAGGCGATGAACTATCTGGCCACCGGAAAAGCGCCGGGCAAGATGGGCAACGCGCATCCCAATCTTGCGCCCTATGCGGTGTTTGATTGTGCCGATGGCTGGATCATCCTTGCCACTGGCAATGACGCACAATACCGCCGCCTGTGCGCAGTTCTGGGGTTGGCCGATATGGCCGAGGCTGCCGATTATGCGACCAACGCCCAGCGCGTGACCAACCGGGTTGAGATGACCCGCCGGTTGACCGAGGCGACCCTGCGCTTTGACAAAGCCGACCTTCTGGCTGCGTGTGAGGCGCAAGGCGTGCCCGCTGGCCCGATCAACGACCTGAATGCCGTGTTCGCCGACCCGCAGGTGATTGCCCGTGGGTTGCAGATCGCGCCCGATGGCGTTCCCGGGGTGCGCAGCCCGATGACATTCTCTGCCGCTGGCCTTGCGCTGGACCGCACCGCACCGAAACTGGGTGAGCACGACTGACGCAGTGGTGCGGTCGTTGCGGGCCCAACCGTGCGAATTTGGCGACGTGTGACGGGCTTTGCGCGGCAGACCGCTGCCTTATGGCAGTCGGTTCAGCACATCAAGCGAGGCATATCCGTCAGGGACAAGGCCGATTGAGGTTTGAAAGGCGCGGATTGCCGACTGCGTCAGCGGCCCAATGCGGCCATCCGCACCGCCAGCGTCAAACCCTGCAAGGGTCAGGCGGTGTTGCAGGGCTACGCGTTCGTCCAGCGTCAGGGCGCGCAGGTCGCGGGGCCATGTTGCGTGGATCGCCTCGCCGCCCATGATGCGGTCGCCAAGGTGGCCGACGGCTATGACATAGGCGTCGGCAGGGTTATAATGTTCGATCACATGGAAGTTCGCGCAGATCAGGAACGCAGCCCCGCGCGCCCCGCCGGGCAACAGGACCGAGGCCGGGCCGCAATCTGGCAACGCGAATCCACCTGCGCGGCTCACGCCCATCGCCTGCCATTCGGCGGCGCTGTGGTGAATCTTTTCGCCCGACAGAGTGTAGTCGAACCCCTGTGGCAGCGCGATTTCCACCCCCCAAGGTTCGCCTTTGCGCCAACCCCAACGGGCCAGAAACGCAGCGGTTGATGCCAATGCGTCGGCGGGATCATCGCCCCAGATGTTGCGCCGTCCGTCGCCGTCAAAATCCACCGCCAAAGCAAGATAGCTGGAGGGCATGAACTGCGTGTGCCCCATCGCCCCGGCCCAACTGCCCAGCATCGCCTTTGGGTCCACATCGCCATCTTGCAGGATGCGCAGGGCGGCCAGCAGTTCGCGTTCAAAAAAGGCGCTGCGCCGGGTCGATGAGGCGAGGGTCGCCAGTGCGGCCACCGTCGGCACATCACCGCGCCCGACACCGTAACTGCTTTCCAGACCCCAGATCGCCAGCAGAACCTGACGGTCAACACCGTAGCGCGCCTCAATCTGGTCAAGCAGGCGGGCGCGTTTCTTCAGCGCGGCTTGACCTGCGGCAATGCGGTCGTCGGAAACGGCGCGGTCCAGATAATCCCAGATCGTGCGGGTAAACTCGGTCTGATTGCGGTCACGTTCCACCACGTCGGGGCGCAGAGTCAGCCCGGTCAGGGCGGAGTCCAGCGTGGCCGACGTGATTCCGGCAGCCATGGCGCGGGGCCGGAAGGCCGCAATCCAGCCCTGCAAATCGCCCATGGTCACCTCTATCTGTTGGTGTGCGTGCAAGGCGTGCCGGGTCGGCGGCTCTGCCCGGGCCACAAAAGCGGTCCCGGGCAAAGATAGCAAGATCAGCCCAAGCACATGACGCCACATCATACTTGGCCTGTTCGATCAGGCCGCACGACGGAGATCAGCCCGGTCATCGCGCAGCAGGGACAGGATTTCGGTATTCTGACGCTCCAGCCGGTGCAGATGGTCCTGCAGTTCGGCAATCGTGCGGTTGCCGGTGTTTTGCAGCAGGAACACCATCAGAAAGGTGGAAATCGTGGTGCCGGTGTTGATCACCAGCTGCCAGGTGTCGGAATAGCCAAAGACCGGCCCGCTGATCGCCCAGAACGCCACAAGGGCCAGCGCGGTCATAAAGGCGAAGGGGCGGCCAAGGGCCACGGAAATCCACTCCGCAAGCACTTCGAAGCGGCTTTTGATGAAAGCCTTCATTCTTGTATCCTTCCGACCGGCCATCAAGGGCGGCGCGGTAAGGATCACAAGGGAACCCTGCCTAGCGCTGCCCTGACGGCACGGTCAATCGACTGAGGGTGGGCATGAGGATCGGGTCCATGGGTGAAACGGAAAAGACTTCCGCCCGGTGGCGATACACCGGGCAAAGCGTTGCGGCAAGTCAAATTCGGGTTGGATCAGCGCGGCTTGCGGGTGATCTTGCGTTTGACCGCATCCTGTTTGGCCTTGAAACCGGTGGGTTTTCGCGGCCCGTAGCGCCCCGGCTTGGACGAGGGCACGCGCAAGGTCTGCCCCTCGATCGACAACAGGTCCAGCGTCAGGCCGCCCGTCACCGGCGTCGCCTCGGCCAGACGGACCAGAACACGCTGACCAAGGCCGATGACCTGCCCGCTGTCGGCCCCTGTCAGGGTCTGGCTGCCCTCGTCATAGCGGTAGTATTCGCGGCCCACGCTGCGGATCGGCACAAGGCCGTCCGCCCCCGTCTCATCCAGTTTCACAAACAGCCCGAACTTCTGAACGCCTGCGATGCGGCCGGAAAATTCCGCGCCGACCCGGTCTGACAGATAGGCGGCAAGGTAGCGGTCGGTCGTATCGCGTTCAGCCGCCATAGACCGGCGTTCGGTGTCGGAAATCAGCTTGCCGGTTTCCTCAAGATTTTCCATGTCCCATGGCGACAGACCATCCTTGCCCCAGCCATGCGCTGAAATCAGGGCGCGGTGCACGATCAGGTCGGAATAGCGCCGGATCGGCGAGGTGAAGTGGGCGTAGTTCCGCAGCGCGAGGCCAAAATGGCCAAAGTTGTCCGGGCTGTAATAGGCCTGCGTCATCGACCGCAGGGTCGAGATGTTCATCAGTTCAGCAAACTCACTGCCCTCGGCCTGCGCCAGCAGACGGTTCAGGTGCGCGGTCTTCAGAACCTGACCCTTGGCAAGGGTAAAACCGGACGCCTCTGCCACCTCACGCAACGAGTCCAGCTTTTGCGGGCTGGGTTCTTCGTGGACGCGAAACAGCAAGGGGCGTTTCAGGCGGATCAGTTCTTCGGCAGCGGCGACATTGGCCAGCACCATGAATTCCTCGATCAACCGGTGCGCGTCAAAGCGTTCGGCGAACGAGACAGAGGCGACCTTGCCATCGTCGCCCATCACGATCTTGCGTTCCGGGAGGTCAAGTTCCAAGGGCTGGCGCAAGGTTCGGGCGCGTTTCAACGCCTCATACGCGCCGTAGAGCGGTTTGATCAGGTCGATAAGGGGGACGGTGGCCTCATCCGGAAAGCCGTCCTGCGCCGATTGGACCTGCGCATAGGACAGCGCGCCCTTTGACCGCATCAGGCCCCGGCTGAAGGCGTGGCGCAGCTTGTGGCCCTGCGCGTCGATCACCATGCGCACGGCAAGGCAGGCGCGGTCGACGTGTTCGTGAAGGCTGCACAGGTCGCCCGACAGGACTTCGGGCAGCATTGGCACGACGCGGTCGGGGAAATAGCTGGAATTGCCGCGCCGGCGCGCCTCGCGGTCCAGTGCCGAATTTGGCGTGACATAGTGGGCGACGTCGGCGATGGCGACCCACAGGACAAAGCCGTCGGGATTGGCGGGATCGGGGTCAGGCTCGGCGCAGACGGCATCGTCACGGTCGCGGGCATCGGGGGGGTCGATGGTCAGAAGATTCAGGTCGCGCAGGTCTTCGCGCCCCCCCATGGGCGCTGCGACACAGCGGTCAGCCTCGGCCACGACCGGGTCGGGGAAGGCGTCGGGGATGCCGTGCTGGTGAATGGCAATCAATGACACAGCGCGTGGGCCGGACGGGTCGCCAAGGCGCGCGGTGATACGGGCATGCGGCAGGCCCATCTGGCGCTTGCCGACCAGTTCCGCCTCAACCAACTCACCGTCGCGGGCGTCCAGGGTGGCATCGCGGGCGACGCGCCATTCCTTGTCGGCCCCCTTGTCGATCGGCACGATGCGCCCACCTTCGGCCCCATCGCGGAAGATGCCCAGAACCTTGGCCGGATTGCCACCAAGGGCGCGGATCAGGCGCGCTTCATAGCCGTGATCCTCGGCATCCACCTTGGTCAGGCGTGCCAGAATGCGGTTGCCCGCGCCCAAGGCCGGATTACCCTTTTGCGGCAGGATCAGGATGCGCGGACCATCGGTCGGCACCCCGGCCTCTAACGGCATGGCAAAAAGATCGCCGTTGGCGTCAGGGGCCAGCACCTCAAGCACAGCAACCGGCGGCAGGCTTTCGGCGTCGTGATAGCGGTGGGCGGTGCGCGTGACAGCGCCCTCGGCCTCAAGCTCGGCCAACAGGCGTTTGAGGTCGATGCGAGCATCGCCCTTGATCCCGAAGGCCCGGGCGATGTCGCGCTTGGCCAAAAGCGTGGGATTGTCGAGGATCCACTGGCGGATCTGATCTTTGGTGGGAATGGGGTTCATGGCTTGCCCCTAGCACGACACAGGCAGCGCGAAAAGCCGGAACGCGGTGTGGGGGGCCAGCGCCGGAGGGTTTCACACCCTCCGGACCTCCCGGTGGAGTATTTCCAAAGGAGCAATTACAAGTGCCCCCTCACTTTCAATTGCTCCTTGCCAAATACTCCCGCCGGAGGCTCTGCCGGTGGCAGGGGTGCTGCGTTTCAGGTCCAGATCGCTTGGTACGACTCACTGGCCAGCCCGCCATGGCTGCGCTAGGTTGTTCACTTAATGTTCATGGACACCCATGCCCTTCACCGAACTTAGCGCCACGTCGAACTTCACTTTCCTCACCGGGGCCTCGCACCCCGAGGACTATGTCATGCGCGCTGTCGAGTTGGGGTTTGACGCCGTGGCGATTGCCGATGTGAACTCGGTCGCGGGGATTGTGCGGGCGCATACCAAAGCGCGGGAGTTAGGGCGCGATGGCGGCCCAAAGGTGCGGCTGATCCCGGCGGCACGGATCGTGCTGCAGGGCGGCTTCAGCCTGACTGCACTGCCGGTCGACCGCGCCGCGTGGGGCAGGCTTTGCCGGTTGTTGACGGCGGGGCACAGGCGCGCACCCAAAGGGCAATGCCATCTGACCTTGCAGGATATGTTGGACTGGGGCGAAGGTCTGGTGCTGCTGCTGCACCCCGAAACGGTGACGCAGGCGACCCCGCTGCAGGGCGGCGCGGGCGCGTGGCTGACACTGGCACACCGGCTGACGCGCCGCTTTCCTGACACCTGTCATCTGATGCTGGCACCGGGATATGATGGACAGGACAGCACGCGGTTTGCCACCCTGACCGCGCTGGCAGAGCGGTTGCAGATTCCCACCGTCGCCTCGGCCCTGCCCCTGATGCACCACGGTGCGCGGCGCAAGCTGGCCGATGTGCTGACCGCGATCCGCCTTGGCAAGCACATCGACGCGCTGGGTCTGGATGCCGCCCCGCACGGCGAGCATCGCCTGCGCTCACAGGCCGAAATGCTGCGGCTGTTTCGCGGGTTTGAGGGGGCGGTGCACCGCGCCGGAGCTTTGGCTGCCACCTTGCGCTTTTCGCTTGATGAATTGCGCTATGAATACCCGTCCGAGGTGGCCAATGGCGAAACCCCCACCGCTCGCCTTGCCCGGCTGGCCGAGGCCGGGCTGCACTGGCGCTATCCGGCAGGCCCGCCCGACAAGGCGCGCACCCAGATGGCGCACGAACTGGCGCTGATCGGCAAGCTGCGCTACGAGCCCTATTTCCTGACCGTCCATGACATCGTCCAATTCGCCCGCGAACGCGGCATTTTGTGTCAGGGCCGGGGTTCTGCCGCCAATTCGGTGGTGTGCTATGCCCTTGGCGTCACCTCTGTCAGCCCCGAAATCGGCACCATGGTGTTTGAACGCTTTGTGTCAGAGGCGCGCAATGAGCCGCCTGACATCGACGTCGATTTCGAACACGAACGCCGCGAAGAGGTGATCCAGCACATCTATGCCCGTTACGGCCGCCACCGTGCGGGTCTGTGCGCCACCGTCATCCATTACCGTGGCAAGCGCGCCGTGCGCGAGGTCGGCCGGGCGATGGGCCTGACCGAGGATACGCTGTCAGCCATGTCGTCGCAGATCTGGGGCTTTGGCTCCTCTAAAACCATGAACGAACAGCGGCTGGTTGAAATCGGGCTTGATCCGACCGACCGCCGCCTGCAACTGACCCTAGCGCTGATTGAAGAGATTCAGGGTTTTCCGCGCCACCTTAGCCAGCATGTCGGCGGCTTTATCATCACCGAAGGCCGTCTGGATGAACTGGTCCCCATTGAAAACGCCACGATGGAGGACCGCACCGTCATCTGCTGGGACAAGGATGATATCGACACGCTTGGCATCCTTAAGGTCGATATCCTTGCCCTTGGGATGCTGTCGTGCATCCGCAAGGCGTTTGGTCTGTTGGAGAAACACCACCACACCGACTACACGCTGGCCACCCTGCCACCGGAAGACCCGCAGGTGTACGAAATGCTGTGCAAGGCGGACTCGCTTGGCGTGTTTCAGGTTGAAAGCCGGGCGCAGATGAATTTCCTCCCCCGGATGCGGCCGCGCAGCTTTTACGATCTGGTGATCCAGGTTGCCATCATCCGCCCAGGACCGATTCAAGGCGACATGGTGCATCCCTATCTGCGGCGCAGGAACGGGCAGGAAATCGTCACCTTCCCGTCTGACGCTTTGGGCCGGGTGCTGGGCAAGACCCTTGGCGTGCCCCTGTTTCAGGAACAGGCGATGCAGATTGCCATCATCGGCGCGGGCTTTACGCCCACCGAGGCGGACCGGTTGCGCCGCTCCCTCGCCACCTTCAAGAAACACGGGTCGGTCAGTGAATTTCACGACCGTTTCTTGGATGGTATGGCGGCCAATGGCTATGACATGGAGTTCGCCGCCCGCTGCTTTGCCCAGATCGAGGGGTTTGGCAGTTACGGCTTTCCTGAAAGCCACGCCGCCAGCTTTGCCCTGCTGGTCTATGCCAGTGCCTGGATCAAGATGCACCATCCGGGCATCTTTGCCTGCGCCCTGCTCAATTCCCAACCGATGGGGTTTTATGCCCCGGCCCAGATCGTGCGGGATGCGCGCGAACATGGCGTGGTGGTCCTGCCGCCTTCGATCAACGCCAGCCATTGGGACAACGTGATGGAGGTAAGCGGCGCAAGCAGCCCGGCGCACAATGCCTCTGGCAACCGCGCGACGCAGGGGTCTGGCCATGGCGCGGGCCCCCTCGCGCTGCGGCTTGGCTTTCGCCAGATCAATGGCATGGCAGAAGAAGAGGCCCTGTGGATCATCGCCGCCCGTGGCAACGGCTATAGCGCGGTTGAAGACGTCTGGCGCCGTGCCGGGGTGTCGCCTGCGACGATCACCCGTCTGGCCGAAGCTGATGCCTTCGCCCCCTTGGGCCTGTCGCGCCGCGATGCGCTGTGGGCTGCCCGCGCGCTGACCGGTGACAAGCCCCTGCCCCTGTTCGCCGGTGACATCGACGGCGAGGGCATCGTGGAACCCGCCGTGCAGTTTCGCGCCATGACCGAGGGCGAATCAGTGGTGGAAGATTACGTTGCGATGCGCCTGACCCTGCGCAGCCACCCAATGGCCCTGCTGCGCCGGTTTTTCACACCGGACGGGTCAGAACCGCCGCCAAACCGCACAGACCGGAAGCGCGGCGACCGGGACTGAAGGTGCCCCACACGCAGCCGTGAGGTGAAATGTGTTCACGCGCAAACCTGCATCAGGGCGGTGCTGCGCCCAAAGAATTAAGGTGCGAAGAACAACGCAATAAGGACTTCAGACATGCTGATCAAAGCTTCTGCCACCAAGGGATATCAGATTGTGGCATCCGATGGCAGCATCGGTACGGTCAGCGACCTGCTGTTTGACGATGCGACATGGACCGTGCGCTGGCTGGTGGTCGAGACCGGCACCTGGCTGATGAACCGTCAGGTGCTGCTGCCCGCTTCGGCGATTGGCCGCCCGGACGTGTCAGCCCGAACCTTGACGGTGAACCTGACCAAGGCGCAGGTCAAGGACAGCCCGGATGTTGACAGCCACCGGCCCGTATCGCGCCAGCAAGAGGTGAACATCTACGACTTTTACGGCGTCAGCCCCTATTGGGGCGGGGCCGAATATATCGGCGATTACGGCTATTGGAACGGCATGCAGTTTGCGCCGCCGTTGCCTTCGGACACCGCAAATCCGGACACGGTCGCCCGGACGCAACGCAGCCCCGACGACCCGCATCTGCGCAGCATCGACCTGCTGCAGGGCTATTACATCAACGCCACCGACGGCGAAATCGGCCATCTGGCCGACGTTCTGGTGGACGAAGCGGATTGGAGCCTGCGCTATATGGTCGTCAACACCAGCAACTGGTGGCAGGGAAAAGAGGTCCTGATCTCTCCGCGGTCCACCCAAAGCATCCGCTGGATGGAACGGATGATTGACCTGAGCGTGACGCGCGACACGGTGCGCAGCAGCCCGGACTATGACGCCTCAGCGCCGCTGCCTGCAAGCTTCGATGCGGATATGGCCAAACATTACGGCCCACCCGCGCCGGTTCTGCCGGCCCCGATTTTGCCCCGGGCCTAAATGCGCCTTGGGCTGTGTTGGTTTCACTTGCGCCAAACCCCGAAGACCAAACCCCGAAGAAAGGAACGCCGATGACCTGGGATCAGATTGAAGTGAAATGGGCCGAAATGGCGCGCAGGGTGCGGGCTGATGCCCCGTTCCGCACAGCCAGCGGCCCCGACGAAGACCCGCCGACCATTCCGCCGGGCGACCTGCCGGGTGATCTGCCACCGCCCGCACCGACCGAAGCCCGCAAAGAAGCCCGCGCAGACGTAGAAGCCTGAACCATAAAAGCCTGAAGCTGGCAGCGCAGTGGCATTGGCCGGTGCGCTGCCTTTGCATTTGTACGACCTGCCAGACACAGGGATCACGATGCCGAACCGTTCCAGCCAGGTTGTACGCCAGAACGCCTGTGATCGGGGCGGGCTTGAAATCCAAATCACCGAAGCGTCGGACAATCTGTCCCGGCTTGGCACTGCGCGTTGCAATCATGCAGAAAATCGCCACGGATTTTTGGGGTGATACCTGCCAGATGCGTGTGTTTGGCACCCCGTCACACCGTCAAGCCGACCCAAGCCTAACTTGTGCCGAGTTGCAGGATCAGGTCACCCTTCAACCTTGCGAGCGGCAGGATAAGCGCGCCGTCAGCACAAGGCAGCGCCTCGCCGTTCAGCCGGGCGGCGGTTACGCCATTGCCGCCGTGGTTGACGATCCTGACCGCGCAGGGTGCCGGACCAAGCCGCAACGTCACCGTAATTTCCGGCCATGACGCGGGCAGGCACGGGGCAAAGCGCATATCCTGGCCCTGACGGGTCAGACCGATGATCCCCTCGACCCCGGCACGCTGCATCCACGCGGCAGAGCCGGTGTACCACGTCCACCCGCCGCGCCCTTCATGTCCGGGGGCGGCGTAGACGTCGGCGGCGATGACATAGGGTTCGACCTTGTAGCGCTGCATCTCGGACGGTGTCAGGGCGTGATTGATCGGGTTCAACCGGGCAAACAAGTCTGCCGCCGCAGCGCCGTGGCCCAAACGGGCCTGCGCAAGGATCGCCCACATCGCCGCATGGCTGTATTGGCCGCCGTTTTCCCGCAAGCCCGGCGGATAGCCCTTGATGTAGCCGGGGTCAGCCGGGGCGCGGTCAAACGGCGGGTCGAACAACAGCGCCAGACCGGGGCGCAGCAACCGGTCGGTCATCGACGCCATCGCCTGACCGCTGCGCACCGGGTCTGCCACGCCTGACAGAACCGCCCAGGACTGCGCGATGGAGTCGATCTGGCATTCCTGCGATGTGGCCGATCCCAGCAGGCTGCCATCGTCATAGGTGCCGCGCCGATACCATTGCCCATCCCATCCAGCGTCTTCAATCGCCAGCCGCACCCGTTCGGCATGGGCGCGCCACTGGGCCGCACGGACCGGGTCACGCGTATCGGCCAGTGGCGCCATTGCGTTCAAGGTGGCGATCAGCAGCCAACCCAGCCAGACGCTGGTGCCGCGCCCCTCTGCGCCAACCCGGTTCATCCCGTCATTCCAGTCGCCGGTGCCGATCAGCGGCATCCCGTTCGACCCGGTCATGGCGATGGCCTGATCCAGACCCAACGCACAATGTTCAAACAGGCTGGCCGAGTGATCCGACGGGCCCGGCTGATAGAACGCATCCGCCTCACCTGCGGCCAAAGCGGGACCATCAAGAAACGGGATTTCCTCATCCAGCACGGCCAGATCGCCCGACACGGCGACATAATGCGCCACGCAATGGGACAGCCAGACGCGGTCATCCGATATCCGGGTGCGCACACCCTGCCCGGAATGCGGCAGCCACCAATGCTGCACGTCTCCTTCGGGGAACTGCCGGCCAGCGGCGCGCAGCAGGTGCGCGCGGGTCATCTCTGGCTGCAGGGCTGCGACAGCCATGCCGTCCTGCAACTGGTCGCGAAACCCATAAGCGCCGCTGGCCTGATAGAACCCGGCCCGTGCCCAAAGACGGCAGGCGACGGTCTGATACAGCAGCCAGCCGTTCAACATGATATCAAAGGCGCGGTCCGGGGTGCGGACGTGCACCTTGCCAAGAAGATCAGCCCAAAACGCCTTGACGTCGGCCAGTGCCTGCCCGGCATCGCTGGTGCGGGTGGCAAGGATCAGCGCGCGCGCATCTTCGACCGAAGCCGCCTGACCGAGTTGAAAGACTGCCTCGGCTTTTTGGCCGGGCAACAGAACGATGCGGCGTTGCAGGGCGGCGCAGGGGTCCAGCCCGGGACCGGCGCGTCCTGAAAGGCCTGACAAACGGGCCGGTGCGGCAAGTGATCCAGTGCGGCCCAGAACCTCTGCCCGGTCACAGGTGCGGCTGGTCACATCCTGACCCAGATCGGCAAAAGCCACCTTGCCGGGAAACGCCATCGCCTTTGGATTGCGCACCAGAATGGCACCGGTCGGCAGGTCAATCTGCGTGATCAGGGGCTGACCGGGCGCTGTGCCCAGCACCCATTCGACATAGGCGGTGACCGAGATCGTACGGATGCGGGCCGACACATTTTGCAGGGTCAGTCTGGTGATCTTGACCGCGCCGCTTTTGGGCACGAACTGCACCAGATCGGCGGCGATGCCATTCTGGGTGTGCTGAAAGCTGGAATAGCCCATGCCGTGCCGGGCGATATAGACGCCGTTGGTGCGGATCGGCAGCGCGGTCGGTGTCCAGGTCTGGCCACTTTCCATATCCTGAAGGTACAAAACCTCACCCGCAGGGTCGCGGACGGGATCGTTTGACCACGGTGTCAGCTGGTTTTCGCGGGCATTGTCAGCCCAGGTGAAACCCGACCCTTCGGCAGAGACCTGAAAGCCAAAACCGGGGTTGGCGATGACATTGATCCACGGCGCTGGTGTGGTCTGCCCATCGCGCAGCACTGTGACATATTCGCGCCCGTCTTGCGCAAAGCCGCCGGTGCCATTGAAGAACTCCAGCTCCGAGGTCGCCATCGCGGCAGGCGCGGCAGGGGGGGGTATCACCGCAACCGAAGGAACCGGCGTTTCAGGCAACTGGTCCAGTTGTGCGCCGATGCTGCCACGGCTGGCAACCAGGATCACCGCTGCCGCCGCGCGCAGATGAGCCCGCGCCTCCGGCGTGGTCAGATCGGCGCGCAGGACATGGATGCCGCCGGTCTGACCTGTGGCGTCCGGGCTGCGATTGGCCGCACGTACCGTGCTTTCGATGGCACCTTGCAGGTCCTGCACATAGGATGTCAAACGATCGTTCAGAATGACCAGATCAACCGCCACATGCTTCATCCGCAGATATTCCACAGCCGCCAGAACCTCTGTCAGGCGGTGCAGGTCTTCGGCGTCGTTGATCAGAAACAGCAGGATCGGCAGGTCACCCGACAGGCTAAGCGCCCACAGGTCCGATTGCGGCCCTGCCCCGGCAAGGATCTGGGCGCGACTGGCGCGGAGCCGGGTATCGCCGCGCAGAAGCATCCCGGCGAGACGCTGAAACTCCATCGACACGGCAGAGGTCAGGCCCATATGGCGCAATTGCACCTGACCTTGGGTCCAGGCCAGCGTTGCGGCACGACCAAAGGCAGGGCCGTCGCGGTGGCGGTCAACCAACAGCAACAAAGCATCGGGCGATGCGGCAACCATGGTCCAGAAGGTGATCCGCGCGCGACCTCCAGCCGGAACCATCACCCGGCGGCGCAGCGCAAAAATCGGGTCCAGAACCGTGCCGGTGGTGCCGGAAAGTGCCATGTCCATCCGGGCCTGCCCCAGATCGCTGCCCCTGCCGATAAAGCGGGCGCGGTCGGTTTCGTATTGCAGAGGGGCAGTCTCCACCCCCTCGACCACGGCGATGTGGGCGGCCCAGATTTCGGGATCAGACGGGCTACGCTTGCGCCGCGTGGCGATCAGGACGCCCAGTTCGGGCAAATAATCCGTCACCACGAACATCTTGGAAAATGCCTGATGCGACTGATCCGCCGCAGGCTGCGCCAGAGCAAGTTCCACATAAGATGTCACGTCAATCTCTCGTGGATGGCGTCCGGTGTTGGTCAGCGTCACACGGCGTGCTTCGGCATCATCTTCAGCCGACACCAGAACTTCGGTGCGGGTCGAAAGCAGGCGAGAACGGTGCGCGTACGTCGCGAGGTGTTCACTGAAATCGGCGTGGTGATGGTCACCGTCGGCCAGCGTGGGGCGCACCGCCGCAGACCACAACCCACCAGATCGCACATCGCGCAGATAGACATAGGTGCCGTTGCGCGCCTGCGTCGGGTCCGGCCGCCAGCGGGTGATCGCCAGATCGCCCCAGCGGCTGTAGCCACCGCCATCCGGTGTCAGCACCACACTGTAGGTGCCGTTCGACAAGACATGCGCTGTCGGTGTCGCCAAGCCGGGCTGGTCAAAACTGCGAACTTTGGGGGTGGAATCCAAGGCCGGCGCTGCGACAGACACCTCACGCGCGCGGGGCGGGGCAATGGCCACATCGCGGGCAACACGTTCCTGCAGCAGCAGTTCCGCCGATTGGATCACCGGGTCGGCATGAAAGCGGGTGCGCAGGCGGCCGTCATGTACCACGTTGGCCAGTGCGGTGATCGTCATGCCCTGATGGTGCGCCATGAAACTGCGCACGATGGCAAAACGCTCCGGGTCCAGAAGGCGGCGTTTGGTGAAATCAAGCGCCTCATAAAAGCCGAAACGCCCCTCGGCCCCGATTTGCCTGAGGGCGGCATAATTGGCCAAGGCGGCCTGCGGGTCGATCATCGCGGCAAGACCGGTGGCGTAGGGGGCGATGACCTTGTTGTCATGCAGACCGCGCTTCAACCCCAGACCGGGAATGCCGAAGTTGGAATACTGATAGGTCATCTCTAGATCGCGGGCGTTGTACGCGCTTTCCGAAATGCCCCACGGCATGCCAAGGCCCGCGGCATAGTCCTGCTGGCGGTCGACAACGCGGCGGTGGGTTTCTTCCAGCAACGAGCCTTCTGGCGTGCGCAGAACCAGCGCCGGCATCAGATATTCAAACATGCTGCCCGACCACGAGATCAGCGCGGACCCTGCCCCCACCGGCGTGCTGCCGCGGCCAAGCCGGAACCAGTGCCGGGTTTCCACATCGCCCTTGGCAATGGCAAACAGGCTGGCCAGCTGCGCCTCTGACCCCAGAAGATCATAGCAGTTGGCATCCAGCGCGTGGGTGGCCACCGAATAGCCGATCGACAGCAGCTTTTTTTCGGGCTGCAGCAGGAAATCAAAGCGCATGTCCATCGCAAGGCGGCGGGCGGTGGTGGCGATTTCGGCGGCGCGTTCCGGCGGGGCGGGCGGGGCAAGGTGGCTGGCATGGGTGGCAACAAGCGCGCGGGCCCAAAAGGTCACCTCACTGTCGTTACCGGTCAAGGCCGCAGCCTGTTCGGCCAATTCACCCGCTTTGGCCGGATGCATCGCTGCCTGATCCGCAAGGGCGGTCAACGCGGCATTGGGTGCGGTGTCCAGTGCCTGTCGCAGCAGCGTCAGCGTGTCTTGTACCCCGGCCAGATCGGGCACCGGCGGGTGCTGCCACTCCAGACAGGCCTGCGCCACCGCGATCAGATGGCCCGCCAGATTGCCGCTGTCGACGGTTGACACATAGGCCGGTTCCAGCACTCGCAGGTCGGTCGTGTCATGCCAGTTGTACAGATGGCCAAGGTAGCCGGGCATGCGCTGCATGGTGGCAAGGGTCTGTTCCAGCCGCAGCAGACCCTCGGCCTGACCGATCCAGCCCATGTCAACCGCGACCGTCACCGACAACAGATACAGCCCGATATTGGTCGGCGAGGTGCGGTTGGCCACCACCGGCATCGGGGTTTCCTGAAAGTTGTCGGGCGGCAGAAAGTTGGTGTCCTTGGTCACGAAGGTTTCAAAATAGCGCCAGGTGCGTCGGGCGATCAGGCGGAGTGCCACCTTTTGCGCATCGGTGACATGCGGTGCGGTCAGGCGGGGGCCGGGCAGGCTGATCTGGCGGGTGATCGCCGGGGCGGCCAGCCACAGGGCGGCGAATGGGACGACAAGAGGCCAGACCTGCGGGTTCAGCACCAATGGGATGGCGCAGGCTGCAAGGCCCAGCCCGACCCCCGGTGCGCGCAGCCGGTACTGCGTCCACAGGCCCGGAACGCCCGACCCGCTGGACTGTGCCGCAGTCATCCATTCCAGCATCTGACGCCCGGTGCGCAACCGGATCAGGCTGCGCGCCACAGCGTCCAGCATCTGCGCCGCCGTATCGGCCAGATCCAGCACTGACAGCGCAATGCGGGCACCCGCGTTCAGCGTATCGGCCAGCAACGCCTGCAAATGGCTGCGCGAGGTGAACCCCGCCCGCCCCGGCAACATCGCCAGCGGCAGGCCGATCAGCTTGGGCACCGACAGCAGAACCAGCACCGCCGCCGTCCACGCCAAAGCCTGCGGCAAGGCCTGCATCCATCCGGCAAACAGCGCCAGCAGCGCCAACGGTGCCACCAAAGACCGCCGCAGATTGTCGATCATCTTCCAGCGGTTCAGGGCGCTGATCCCGCCGACCAACGGCCTGATGCCGGTGATCCACGGCAGCAACTGCCAATCCCCACGCACCCAGCGGTGCTGGCGGCGGGCATCAACATCATGGCGGGTCGGATATTCCTCTATCACCTGAATGTCCGAGGCCAGACCGGCGCGCGCAAAGGCCCCTTCGAACAGGTCATGGCTGAGCAGGCTGTTGTCGGGTACCCGTCCGGCCAGTGCAGCCTCAAACGCATCGACGTCATAAATGCCCTTGCCGGTGAAAGACCCTTCGCGGAACATGTCCTGATAGATGTCCGAACTGGCCGCCGCATAGGGTTGCACCCCGCCCGGGGTAGAGGTGATGCGCAGATAGGCTGATCCTTCGGCTGCGATGGGCAACGCAGGGCTGACATGCGGTTGCAGGATGCCGTAACCGGCGGTAACACGCTGGCGGACCGGGTCCAGCACGGGGCGGTTCAGGGGATGCGCCATCTTGCCGATCAACTGGCGCACCGTGTCACGCGACAGGCGGGTGTCGGCGTCCAGCGTAACGACAAAGCGCGCCCCTTCGGGCACGGTCGAGCCGGGCAGAAAGCTGGTATCCGTCGCCCCGCGCAACAGACGGTTCAGTTCGGCCAGCTTGCCGCGCTTACGCTCCCACCCCATCCAGACGCCCTCGGCCGCGTTCCAGCGCCGGTGCCGGTGCAGCAGAAAAAAGCGGTCGGTGGGGGCGGGGGTGGCGGTGGAATTGGGGATGGACGTCGAATCAGCCGGAGGATTCGCGGCGTCAGTCACAGAGAGATTGGCGGCCAGATTGATGGTGTCACCGCTTGTGGAATAGGCTGCCAAATTGCCGGTGGGCGTGTCGGTCGGATTGGCTGCCAGACTGCTGTTCAACTCAACCATGGGATAGGCGGCATTCAAAGCGGCGATGCCTGCCACGGCTTCGGCGATCAGGGCGCGGTCGGCGGGGGTTTCTTGCTCGTCTGAATCGGGGCCGTCAGACACCAGCGCATAATGCACAGCGCCGTCGATGCTGGACAAATGGTGCACCTCCAGCAACTCCAGCATCCGGGCCAGATCACCGGGATTGGCCAGAAGAACCGGCACGGCAACCAGCGTGCGCATCTTAGCCGGGACACCGGTTTTCAGCGACAAACCGGGCAAGCGCCTTGGGCTGACAAAGCGGGTGACACCCAGATGAACCAGCGCAATCCCCGCCTCGGCCGCGACAAAGGCGAGGGTCAGGATAAAGACCGGCCCGCCCAACCCGGTCAACCAGCCCGCCAAAACCAAAAACCCGGTTGAGGCCAGTACCAACGCGCCCAGATAGCCCGCCAGCCCGAAATCCAACCGGTGCAGCCGCTGGCGCAGCGTCGGGGCAAAGGCCAGTGCGCGCTGTAACTTTGGCAGGCCGTCGCCGATCAGCACGTAGCCCACATCCCGCGTCCGGTCGCTGTCGCCTTGGGCTGCCTGCGCCAGCGCGGCCTGTGTCACGGCGGTTTCGTCCTGCGCGCTGCCACGGGCCAGAACCTCTATCGCGGAGCGGTAGTCGTTGCGGGTCGCAAAATCCATCGCAGCGAAGCCGGGCTGCTGGGACAGACTCTCCTCGACCAGACTGCTGGCTTCGAACATGTCGGCCCAGTCAATCTCTGACATCCGCCGCATCGAGGTGACGATATTGCGCATCGTGACGTTTGACGCGCCCTGACGCGCCAGCGCAAAGGCCACCACGCCGTCCACGGTGCGCCCGGTTTGTTGCAACCGGTGGTCAAGCCACGCGGCAAGCGGAGTATCAGACGGGTCCATCCCGCGAAGACGTTTTGAGATTTGTGCCGCCATAAGGTCAGACAATTCTGACCGGTCAAGATCGGCCAGAATGTCGTGCACGGACCCTGCCGCCCCACTGATCGCCAACACCTGATTTACGACCGCATCGGCCTGATTGCGCTGCGCATTGGCGGCGGCGATTTGCACGGCCAGACGGCGCATATTCTCGATCAACACGATGCGCAGGGTGATGGCCACGGCCCACAATTCCCCGATCGTCAGGGGTTGCACGGTCTGATAGGCCTTCACAAAGCCCAAAAGACCCGGACCCGCAACCAGACTGTCGGTGTGCGCGACATAGGCCCAGGCCAGCCCCATGACGCGCGGATAGCCCGCCAAAGGCCCCTCTGCCAGCTTGGGCAGGTTGCGGTAATAGCCGGGCGGCAGATCATCGCGGATCTGGCGCAGCTGAGTTTCAACGATGTGAAAGTTGTCCAGCAGCCATTCGGCAGCCGGGGTCAGTGCAAGCCCGGTTTCTATGGCCAGCGCGTTGGCCCGGTAGGCGGCCAGCAACAAATCGGCATTGTCGCGCATCCGTCCCGCAAGGCTTTTCACGCGACGGGGCCGGCCGGTGACAGTCTGCGCTGCGGCAAGAGAGATGGCGTGATGTTCCAGCCGTTCCTGACCAAACAGGTCGGCGCGGATCGGGGCGGGGTCTGACCACAGGTCAGGTGTGGCAGGCAGGATCACGCCTGACACGTCACGCACCGGCGCGCCCTGTCAAAAAGGCGACCTGTTGGCAGCGCCGGGGTGCTGGTTAGCAGGATAAAATTCCACGTCATGGGCATTCCCCCTTGGCTGTGACGCCTGCAAAACGTGCCGACCGGCGGTTTGGTTCCCATCTGGGGTCTCTTGGGCGGCGTCTTGTCGCCTGATCGCAACATGGATCAGCACGCACAGCCCGGCGGGATGGCACGGTCCGGCCAAGCTACCGTCGGTTGGGAACCAGACCTGCCCGGCGCGCGTTGCAAAGCATAACGGTCCTGACGTTAGGGAACCCGGCATGCCTTTCTTCGCACATCCGCAACGGCGTACGTCACGCCCCATCCGCAGCCCGGAGGACGCCCTTCGCACGGCGTTTGAAACGGTTTTGGATGAAGGCGTTCCTGACCGCTTCCAAGTGCTGCTGGACGCGCTGAACCGAAAGGAATCAGACCATGACCGACTGTCCGACCCCCCAAACCCACTCCCAAAAGGATGAGATCGTCCTGCATTTGCCCGCGCTAAGGGCATTTGCCTTGGGTCTGTGCCGCAATCCGGACCGTGCCGATGATCTGGTGCAAGACACCATTCTGCGCGCCTGGGACCATTTCAGCTCTTACACGCCGGGCACCAACCTGCGCGGCTGGCTGTTCACCATCCTGCGCAACGGCTATTATTCCGAACTGCGCAAACGGCGGCGCGAGGTGGCTGACCCGGAAGGCGCGTTTGTGGCACGGCTGGCAATCGGGCCGTCGCATGACGGTGCTTTGGCGATGGCAGAGTTTCTGGCCGCCTTTGCCCACCTGTCACCCGAACACCGCGAGGTGCTGACCTTGGTCGGCGCGCTTGGCTTTTCGTATGAAGAGGCGGCTGTTGTCACAAATCTGGCCATTGGCACCGTCAAAAGCCGGGTCAGCCGGGCGCGCGCGATCCTGGGCGAGTGCCCGATGCCGACGCTCGACAAGACCACAGCCGCCGTCCTGTCGCAGGGGTTTTGCACGGTGGACCCTGGCTGACAGAACCGGGGGAGGGCGTTGGACAGACGGTTCGGATAGGTTTCACGATGATAGCAGTGCCAGAATACGCCCCTGCGCACAGACCCTGAAGCTGATCTGGCGACCAGACAAGCCGCGCTAAATCAGCGGCAAAGGTCTGCAGCCGGTTTAAGAGACCAGCCCTATCGCCAACACCCGGAGCTAGCGGCCCTTTTTGCTGCTGGCACCCTTGCCACCCGTATTGGCCGACGTGCGCCCGGCATCTGTCGGCTTGGTTTGCCCCGGGTAAAACTGGCCCGCAGCGATGGCGCCGGATTTGGCAAAGGCGTTCGGATTGGCAGCGGCTTTCGCATCGGCAGCTTTGGCGGGTTTCTTCTTGTCATTGTTGGGCATCAAACGCTCCGATCCTGTCTGGGTGATGCGGGGCCAGTTGCAGCCCCGCGTCCTACGCTGTGACAGGTTTAGGGTTGGATGTCAGTGGGCGTGTTCGGGCAGGGCCTTGACCTGCTCTTTGGTCCAGCTGGTCAGACCGTGCACGCGGCCATTGTCGTCGCGCATGAACACCAGATCGGTGGCCTTCAGCATCACCGATTTAGAGCCGATCCCAAGGAACCCGCCGACATCGACGACAATCTGGCTTGCAGCACCCAACCCGTGGACATGACTGACCCGCCCGATCAGCGTGTCCTGATCACCGTAGATTTCGGCGTCGATCAGGGTTTGCGGGACGAAGTCGATGGCTTGGATTTCAACGTTGTTGGCGTGGTCCATGGTGTAGTTCTCCAATGTGGTGGGCGTCGGTGTGGCCCATGTGACCCAACGGGTAAGTGCCGCTTTGGTTCCCCCGACCCGACCCCGGCGCTACGAAAGCAGCCAATATTTGTCCCGGCCTGCCGTCTTGTGCCCCCCAACCCAGCGAGGGGACGCAGCGGTCTGGATAAGGTCGCTGCGCCCCTTGCGGCACGCTTGACATCGCCTGCGACTTTGCCCACGTCTGACTTGACGTATCTGACCTGACAGCGCCAAACCCGACCATGGCCGAACTGCACCATAGTCCTCTGCAATGACACGGCGCACTTCAGTGAAAACCTTTAGATATTCGGGAACCCAAGGCGGCTTTCCGGCGTTTTGATACTGGA
>JBBRKS010000049.1:0-24355 GCA_038231775.1 Rhodobacterales bacterium
CGCCTCGGGGTTGACCGCTTCGTGAGCGGCAAGTTCAACAGTCAGACGCTCGGCCCGACGGCACGTTGTGCGGCACAGATGCAGATGGGCGGCAAGCGGTGTGCCGCCCGGCAGGATGAAGCTGCGCAGGGGTTCAAGAGTGGCGTTCATTTCATCTATTTCGGCTTCAAGCCGGTCAACTTGCGGGGCGATGATGCGCAGGCGGGGATAGGGGGCTGTGCCGTCATTCTCGATATCCGGCGTGCACAGGTCAGCGCCAAGGTCGAAGAGGTCGTTCGAGATGCGGGCAAGCGCTGCGTCCATGGCCCCACCTTGCAACCGGGCAAGGCCAACGGTGGCGTTGGTTTCATCGACCGTGCCGTAGGCCGCAACGCGCAGGTCATATTTCGGCACGCGGGTGCCGTCGCCAAGACCGGTTTGCCCGGCATCCCCGGTGCGGGTGTAGATTTTCGACAGAACAACCATCACGGTGCCCCTTTCGAGCGGGCCCAGGCAAAGATCACGATGGCGACCACCGCAAGCCCTTGGGCAAGGATGCGCAACTGCATCAGTTTGTTGGCATATTTGCGGTTGAACTCTCCGCCTTTGCCAAAGCTGCCGATGCCGATCAGCAGGATGACAAGGACGACAAGGCAGACGGCGGAGGCAAACAAAAAGAGCGGATCGTGCAGCAGCATGGGCGATGTTCCTTCGGTTGATGCCAGACATAGAGCTTTGGCGGGCAAAAGCGAAGGGCGAAGCGGGCGAGAGGTTTTGAATGCGGCCCTAAAAGGGGGCCAGTCCCCGCACATGCCACAAAGCGGGGGCCAGCCCCCGCACCCCCGGATTATTTGGACCTGAATGAAAGGGTCAGAGGCAAGCTTTGGAATAGGGGGCGAGGGCGGCGCGGATGGCCGCGATTGTCAGGGCGTGGGCTGTGGGTTCGGCGCACGCTTCGGGGTTGGTCAGGTTTGGCAGGTATTGGGACAGCAGGGGGGCGGGGATCTTGGTGTCTTTGAGGCTTTCGAACAGGCGGGTGGTGGCGGCCTGCGCCTGTGGTCGGTTCCAGTAATAGCGGATGCGGTCAGAGTAGGAGAAGTGGCGCATCAGATGCTGCTCGCGCTGGCTGCCGTGATAGTAGGCCCGCCAGTCGGCTGGATGTGCCTGCATCACGGCCTCCATCGTCTTGGGCAGGGATTGGGCGGGGTAGTCGGTCAGTTCGGCTGCGATCAGGTCAAGGGCATACAGCGCCTCACGCAGGGCGAAGGTCAGGCCGGGGCCGACTTTCAGGATGGCAAAACCGTCCTGAACAAGGTGGGTCAGCGCTTTGGTGCTTTGGTAGTCGGTAGAATGCGCCTCATACAGGATGGTGCGCGGGCGTTGGGTCTTGAGGGCGCGGGCGAGGTCCGGGGCGTAGGGGATGATATCGGTGTGGCCAAACTCGACCCCCGGTTGGACGACAAGGGCAATGACGCGGGCGAAAGCCGTCAGGTTCAGGTTCTGGAACGCGGTTTCGTGCAGGGCGAGGGTTTCGGCGGCGTCTTTGGGGTTTGAGATGTCGAGCGTGGTCAACGCGTGGGTTGCACCGCCGGGAACCGGAACCTCGGTTCCGATGATGTAGGCGGGCGGCGGCAGGTTTTGGCTTTGCGCGCCCAGTTCGGCGGCGTGGGCAAGGCGGGCGGCGCGGGTGGCGATGGTTTGGTTTGACAGGGGCGTGGGGTCACCCGCACACGACATGCTGGCATCGAGATGCAGCTTGGCAAAGCCAGCGGCGGCATAGTCGTGCGTCATGGTGATAGCTTTGGCCATCGCCTGTTCGGCGGGAAGGGCGCGCCACGGGTTGGGGCCAAGGTGATCGCCGCCGAACAGGATTTTGTCAGGCGCGAAGTTCAGGCGGGCCGCGATCTTCAGGACAAAGGCGCGGAAGGCGGCGGGGGTCATGCCGGTATAGCCGCCGTCTTGATTGACCTGATTGCAGGTCGCCTCGATCAGGGCGATCTGGTTGGTGGCTGCGGCCTCTGTCAGGGCGGCTTCGATCACAGTCGGATGGGCAGAGCAGATCGAGGTGATGCCCTTCGGGGTGCCGTTGGTGTGCAGGGCGGGCAACGACAGCAGAAAATCAAGCGCGCTCATGCCAGAACCACGACCTTGGTCAGGTGGCGGGGTGCGGTGGTGTCGATGTGGCGCGCTTTGGCATGGGCTTCGCCCAGCATTTGCAAAGCGGGCAAGACCTCGGCACCGCGCAGGGGGGTGGATTGGGTCAGCGGCAGCGTGACATCGCCGGGGCCGCCAAAGCCAATCACAAACGCGCCTTTGGACTGAAGTTCGGCGACCAGTTTGGCCTCATCTGCGGCGGAGTCGGGATGGTACAGCATGACGACGGCGCTGCTATCGTCGATCAGGGAAACAGGGCCGCGGCGGTATTCGCCGGGGTGGAAGGCTTGCGGGTAGGTCAAGGCCATTTCCTGCAGCTTCAACGCGCCTTCAAGGGCGATGCCGTACAGCGTGCCTGCACCAAGAAAGACGACATGGGTTTTGGTGTGGAATGCGGCGGGCAGGTTGGCGGCTGGGGTCAGCAACGCTTCGGCGGAGTGAATCAACTCAGGCGTGGGGGCGTGACCGGCCAGCAGAATCACGCTGGCAGAGACGGTCATCACAACACCTTCATCCCGGTGGGTCGGGAATTCAATTGCGGCATCGGCGTTTTGCGACAAGGACGAGCCGGGGGCGCAGGTGGTGCCGGTGACATGAAGGCCCCGGAGCCGCGAGGCCTCTGCGGCCTGAACGGTTTTGGTGGTTTCGCCAGAGCGGGACAGGGCGATGACTTTGACCTGTGTTGCTGCGGGCAGATAGCTTTGCGGGCGGATCGTCCACTCTTCGGCGGGGATGGCAAGGGACGGGATGTCGGTTTCGTTCAACGCGGCGGCAATCGACACGGCAAGGTTATAGCTGGTGCCGCAGCCGAGGATCACGTGGGTCTTCGTGGCGTCGGTCAGGGGCGCGGGCATGGCGGCGTGCCAGTAGGGGAATTGTTCGGTGATGGAGCGCAGGGTGGCGTTCATGGCGGGGGTCCTTCAGTCAAGGGGATCGCGGCGGTCTAGGGGATTGGGGCGGTTGAGTGGACCGTGCCGGTTGAGGGGTTGGCAGCAATCACCGGGATCGCGGCGCCAACGGGAACGGCCTCAGTCACGGGAATTGCTGCGAGGCGGTCACGCCAGTCGGGGGTAACGGTGTCGGTGATCAGCTGCGTGGCCGGTGAAAGCGGGGCGACGCGGTATGGCAGGGTGCGGCCGAACTTGCTGCTGTCAGCCAGAATCACGGTGCGAGTGGCGCGGGTCAGCATCAGGGCGCTGGCCCGCGCCTCATCCGCGTCAAGTGAGTACAGGTTCAGATCGGGGGCGATGGCCCCTGCCCCGATGAACAGCACATCAAACCACAGGTCAGCCAAAGCGCGTTCGGCCAATAGACCGACGAGCGAGGCGTTCTCGGGACGGTAGCGGCCACCGATCAGCAGGACGGTCAGGTCCGGCAGGCCGGACAGTTCCTCGGCAATTGGCACACAGTTGGTGGTCACGGTCAGCGGCATGGGCGCAAGCCGGATGCGGCGGGCGAGTTGGTGCGTTGTGGTGCCAGCATCCAGAAAGATGCTTTGGCCCGCAGCGACGTGGCGAAAGGCAACCTCGGCAATCGCGCGCTTGGCGGACAGGTTGGCCCGGGCGCGGATAGCAAAGGCAACCTCGCGGCCCGCCCCCTCTGCCAGACGGGCAGAGCCGTGGTCGCGCAGGATATGACCCTGCGCCTCAAGCGCGGTAAGGTCGCGGCGTATCGTGGCGGCAGAGGCACCAGTGGCCGCAGACAGATCATCGACCGTGGCGGGGCCATGGGCGAAAAGATGGTCACGGATAAGGTCGAAACGGTCGGTTTTCATCCTGCCCCCGGATGAGCCAAGGGCAGGACTATTGCAATGCAGGATCAAATTAAATCACATTGGTGACTATTTATGATTGTACTACAAGATTCTCCAGCGCCTGCGCCACCAGACGGGACAGGTCACGGTGTACCTCTGGCCCGGGAACCAAGGCGGCGGCTTGCGCCTCGGCCGGCGAAAAGGCCATGCCGCCAAGACCTTGACCGCGCAGATCGGGACGGATCACCGCCTCGACATAAGTGCGCGCCAGCGGGCGGACCGCCGCCAGCATCTCGACATCGACAAGGATCGGGTCCTGATCCAGATTGGCACGCCGTTCCACCTGTGGCGGTGGCTGATCGGCAACCCAGACCAGCAGCGTGCGCTGCGGCAACCGCGCCAGCAGCTCTTGCATCCGCGCCAGCCAAGTGGAGCGCAGTTCGTCAGCCAACACCTCAAACCTGTCAGGCGAGTGGGCCCGCAAGGCGAAAAGCAAATGCCGCGTGAAGGCAAATTCGGTGAAATCCACGTCGCGGAACAGGTTGCGCAACAAGAGCGTCGGCCCCAGAAAGCGGTCGTTGCGGCGCGGATGCACGGTATAGTAGCGGTTCGACAGATTGGCCGCCCCGACGATCTGCACAACAACTGCCTCAGCCTTGGCGGCGATTTGCAACAGGGCAGGTTCATTCAGGTACAGATCAAGCCCTGCGTTGACGTGGCCCAGATTGACGGCAGCGCAGCCGGTTTGCTCTTCCACCAGTTCGGGGAAGGGATCGGGAATGAACTTCCCATAGGTTTCATTGCCGCCCAGATAGGCGACATAAGGCCGGTCAAGCGACCGACGCGGACCCCGGAACAAGAGGTTCGATGTGCCGTAATGGCACGGAAAATAGTCAAGCGTACCCTCGCTTGCCAAAGCATAAGCCATAGTACCCACCCAGTCATTTAAACACCCAAGGGAAAGCCTGCCCGATATCCCTTTCCAAAGGGCTAAAGGTCCAGTTTGGGGAAAATGCTTTGTGTTATGGTCGCGGACCGCGTCGCGCCCGATATGCCGCAGTGCAGCGGCCTTGCTGCGCGGGCCATGCGGCGCTAGGGTGCGGGCCAGTTTGCCCCGGGGGAAGTGACATGGCCATTCAGACGGTTGGGATCGTGGGCGCGGGCCAGATGGGCAACGGGATCGCCCATGTCTTTGCGCTGGCGGGCTATGATGTCTTGATGAACGACGTCAGCGAAGACAGCCTGACCAAAGCGATTGCCACGATTGACCGCAACATCGAACGTCAGGTGACACGCGGCAAGGTCACCGCCGAAGCGAAGGCCGCCGCGATGGCGCGTGTCAAAACCACGCTCACGATTGCCGATCTTGGCCCCTGCGATCTGATCATCGAGGCTGCGACGGAAAAGGAAAGCGTCAAGGACTCGATCTTCAAAGCCTTGGTGCCGCATCTGGCACCGCAGACCATTCTGACCTCTAACACCTCATCCATTTCCATCACGCGGCTGGCCAGCCGGACCGACCGGCCGGAAAAGTTCATGGGGTTTCACTTCATGAACCCGGTTCCGGTGATGCAACTGGTCGAACTGATCCGCGGCATCGCGACCGATGGGCCGACCTATGACGCCTTGCTGGCGGTCGTGGGGCGGTTGGGCAAGACGGCGGCGAGTTCTGAGGATTTTCCGGCCTTCATCGTCAACCGCATCCTGATGCCGATGATCAACGAGGCGGTTTACACGCTGTATGAGGGCGTAGGGTCGGTCAAGTCGATTGACGAGTCGCTGAAACTGGGGGCCAACCACCCGATGGGGCCGCTGGAACTGGCCGATTTCATCGGACTGGACACCTGCCTTGCCATCATGAACGTGTTGCATGAGGGGCTGGCCGATACCAAATACCGGCCCTGCCCGCTGTTGACCAAATATGTCGAAGCGGGCTGGCTGGGGCGCAAGACTCAGCGCGGATTTTATGACTATCGCGGCGATGTGCCGGTGCCGACGCGCTAGGGGCCAAGGGTGGGTGGTTTGCACCCCCAGACCCACGATAGTATTTTGCAAGGTGCAATTGGTTAGGGGCGGTTGAGAACTTTCAGGCGGTCGGTCAGGCTGACTTCGCCGTCTTGGTCCACCGAACACAAGATGCCGCGCAGGCGCAGATCGGGGTGGCCGGGCGCTTCGATGAAGGCGCGGGCGGCGGCGCCGTAGCGGACCTTCCATTTGGCGCAGGCTTGGTTGAAATGCGCTGAAACTTTCAGGATGGCGGTCCCGGCTTTTATCAGCGTGCCAGTTGGCAGATTGGCCAGACTGCAATCAAGATCAGCCACAATCGGGTCACCTGGATGCGGCGTGCCCTCACGGTCGTGCCACACAAGGTCCATCACCCGGACGGGCAGGATAGAGACCTGAATGCCCGGATCAGGGTCGCCGTTCGCCAGACGCAGCCACGGCGCGGTGGCCCAGCGTTCGCCGGGTATGCCATTTGCGCGGGTCATCGTGATGCGGCTGGGGAAATCCCGCTCTCCATAGCCCGGACGCAGGCACAGCGAATGGATCGGCGCATCGGTTTTGGGGGCCGACAGGATATGCGGCAAGGCGGCCATCAGGTCGGCCATGGTGGGTTCGGTCATAGCTTGGCCAGCAGATCGGCGGTGGGCCAGCCGTCGGCGGGCAGGCCAAGACGCTGCTGTTCGGCCTGCACGGCCTTACGGGTGGCAGCGCCGAGGACGCCGTCAATCTTGCCCACATCATAGCCGCGCTTGTTCAGGTTTTTCTGCAAGCTGGTCATCTGTTCAGGACTTAGCGCAGGATCAGGGTGGCCCGCATCACACGGCCCCGCGCCCTGGATGCGTGAGGCGAAATAGGCGGCGGTGGTCACGTAAACAAAGCTTTTGTTCCATTCGAACAGTACCTTGTAGTTCGGATAGACCAGAAACGCCGGCCCCTTGCGCCCCTGCGGCAACAAAAGTGAGGCGGGCAGGCTGGCGAGTTTTCCGGCTTTGGGCGTCACCCCCATCGCCTGCCATTGCGAAGCGGGCAATTCGGTTGCGATGCCAGATTGCGACCAATCCAGATTGGCAGGCACCGTGACCTCTTGAATCCAAGGCTCACCCGCGCGCCAACCGTAAAATTGCAGCATATGGGCGGCAGACAGAATTGCATCGGCGGCAGAGGTTTTCAGGGTGATCTTGCCGTCCCCGTCACCGTCCTCACCACGTTCCAGAATGTCGCGCGGCAGCATCTGAACCATGCCGATTTCGCCCGCCCACGCGCCTTGGGTCTTGCCGGGGTTGAAATCACCCTTCGCGGTCAAGGCGATGGCGGCAAGGACCTGGGGTTGGAAAATATCAGGGCGGCGGCAATCATGGGCCAGCGTCACCAGCGCATTGCGGGTGTCAAAATCGCCCTGCACCTGACCAAAGTCCGTCTCGAACGCCCAGAAGGCAAGGATGATCCCGCGCGATACTCCGAATTTCTGCTCTGCCGCTTTGAAGGCTGCGTCGTATTTCTTGGAGTAGATTGCCGCGTTCTGGACGCGGCTTTTTGAAATCAGCGCTTGGCTGAAATCTAAAAAGGTCTTGCGGAAAAACCCCTGCCCCCGGTCGGATTTTATCACGGCGGGGTCAAGCTGGGCGTCATCGAGAAAGGCGTGGATGGCGCTGTCGGGCAGGCCTTGCGCCGATGCCTCAACCGTCATGTCGTGCAGAAAGGTCCGCAAATCGCCGCCGCACGGGGCAGCATTGACGGGGGTGGCAAGGGCCAAAAGGGCGATAAGGGGCAGCCGCATGAATCCTCCGGGGCAAGACGCCAATGTTCGGCCGGACCCTAGCCGATTGCAGCACCTTTGGGAATCACCGGCATCATGTGGCAGCGAAGTCACGCCATCTGCACAAAACAGCCACACTCTTCTGTTAACTTGTTTTTCAGACGCGTGCCGCCAAACTGGACAGATCGGAGGCGAAGATGCTGGAGTTTTTGTCAAAAGAAGTACGCGAAGGGCTGGAAACCGCCCGCAAGACCAAAGAGCGGCGCAAGTCGCGCTTGCGCGTTCAGGTTGGCGAGGCGGTCTTTCCGGTGCTGCGCTTTTGGCACGACGGCTTTGTGCTGGACGGCGCCCTTGCTCCGCGCCTGCGTGGGCTGGTCGATGTCTATGATGGCAGCCGCCATGTGTTTCAGTGCCTGATCGTCGCCTCGACGGTCGAGGGCGACGAAATCACCTGTGACTTCAAGCGGTTGACCCATGTGACCGACAAGGCACCCTTGGATTTCTGGTTGGACCCGACCCTGCCCGTCGGGTTCCTGCCCAGAGGGTAAGCGGTCACTGCAGGTCCTTGAACGCCTCTGCCAGACGCGCCACGGCCAGCACAATCTGCGCATGCGGCATGGCGATGTTGAAGCGCAGGCTGGTGCCGCCACCGGTTCCGAACGCGTCGCCATGGTTGACAGCGATTCGCGCAGCCTTCTCGACCCGGGCGGTGAATTCTGCCGGGGCCATCCCGGTTCCGCTGAAATCAACCCAAGCCAGATAGGTCGCCTGCAACGGCATCGACCTGACCCCCGGAATTGCATTCACGCCCGCATCAAAGGTCTGGCGGTTGCGCTCCAGATAGGCGGTCAGCGCATCAACCCAAACCGCCCCCTCGGGCGAATAGGCGGCAGTCGCCATGTGCATGCCGAACGAGTTTGGCGAGATGCCCATCTTGTTCATCGTATCGGCAAACTTCTGGTGCAAAACCGGGTCGGCAATGATCACGTTGCCGATATGCGCACCGGCGATGTTGAAGGTCTTGGTAGCGGCGGTCATCATCACCAGACGGTCCTGAATGCCCGCCACATTGGCCATGACGTGATGCGTTTGGCCCGGCATCACAAGGTCATGGTGAATCTCGTCCGAGACCAGAATCAGATCGTGGCGGATGCAGAAATCGGCGACGCCTTGCAGTTCCTCCAGCGTCCAGACCCGGCCACCGGGGTTGTGGGGCGAACACAGGATGAACATCTTTTCCGCCCCGGTCATCTGCGCATCCCAGGCGGCAAAGTCCATCACGTGCTGGCCGGCCACGACCGCCAGCGGGCATTCAACCACATTGCGACCACTGGCTTTGATGACGCGGGCAAAGGCGTGATAAACCGGCGTGGTCAGCACCACGCCATCTCCCGGCTGGGTAAACGCATCCAGACACAACGAGGTGCCATTGACCAGACCGTGAGTCGTGAACACGCTTTTGGGGTCAACCGTCCAGTTATGGCGGGTCTGCATCCACCAGCCGATTGCCGCCAGATAGGCGCGGTCGTCGCCGAAATAGCCATAGATGCCATGCGCAAACATATGTTCCAACGCGGTCTGCACGCAAGCTGGCGGGCGGAAATCCATGTCGGCCACCCACATCGCAAGACCCCCATCGGCCGGAACGCCGAACATAGGCTCCATCGCGTCCCACTTGACCGAGTGGGTGCCGATGCGGTTGATGACAGTGTCGAAGTCCATGGCGCAGTCCTTTCAAAGTCCGTTGTTCCGGATACTACAAGGTTATCGGGAAGTCATCCTGATTTCGTTTATGATCTTGGTATCATATTCCGCGTTTGGCGTTCTGACAGAACATCTTCCCCGCCTATCGCCCCCCTTGCGCGAAACCCGGCCAAACCGTAAATCCTAGGCATGATCCGCCCTATCCTGATCCACCCCGACCCGCGCCTCAAGAAGCTTTGCGACCCCGTTCGCGACGTGACGGGGGATTTGCTGAAATTGGCCCGCGACATGCTGGAAACCATGTATGACGCGCCCGGAATCGGGCTGGCAGCGCCGCAGGTTGGCGTGACCAAACGGCTGATCGTGATGGATTGCATGAAAGTCCCCGACTCGCCGCGCCCCCTGATGCTGTTCAACCCGGTCGTGGTGTGGAGTTCGTCAGAGCTTTCGACCTATGAAGAGGGCTGCCTGTCGATCCCCGAACAATATGCCGACGTGGAACGGCCCGACACCGTGACGGTCACCTGGATGGATGAAACCGGTGCCGCGCGTGAGGAAACCTTCAGCGGCCTGTGGGCGACCTGCGTTCAGCACGAGATTGACCATCTGAACGGCAAGCTGTTCATTGATTATCTCGGCATGATGAAGCGCCAGATGATCACCCGGAAGATGGAAAAACTAAAGCGCGAAATGGCGCGGAGTGAGTCTCGGGGTGAGTCTCGCGGTGAGTTTCGGGGTGACAGATGAAGCTCCCTATCCTGCGCTGGCCGGACGCGGTGCTAAGCACAGTTGCTGTTGCGGCCAGCGTCGATGATGCGACCCTGACTTTGGCGCGCGATATGCTGGACACGATGTATGACGCCAACGGGCGCGGTCTGGCAGCGCCGCAGGTTGGCGTGCTGGCGCGGGTCTTCGTGATGGATGCGGCGTGGAAGACCGGTTCGCCTGCGCCCGAATCCTTCATCAACCCGGAAATCCTGTGGCGTTCGGCTGAGATGGCGGTGGGGCCGGAAGGCTGCCTGTCCATCCCCGGCGTGGTGGCCGACGTGTCGCGCCACAGCCAGATCATCCTGCGTTGGGTGATGCAGGACGGCTCGCATCAGGCAGAAAAGCTGACGGGGTTCCGGGCGATCTGCGCCCAGCATGAAATCGACCATCTTGACGGGATTGTCACCCTGAACCACCTGTCGCCCGATGCCCGCGCAGAAGCCGAGGCGGTTCTGGCTGCGGCGGTTTTGGCATGATCCGCCCTTGCGTGCCGTGGCCGAACCAGATCTTGCGCAGCGTGGCGGCAGACGTGGCCGTGATCACGCCCGAAATCAGGGCAATCTGGGCGGACATGGTTGATACGATGGACGCCATGCCGGGCTACGGCCTTGCTGCCGTGCAGATCGGCGTTGGGCTGCGGTTGGCCGTCGTTGACGCATCGGATACGCGGCACAAGGCGGTGCTGATGGCTAATCCGGTTGTCCTGCACGCCTCGGACCAGATGCGCACCCATCAAGAGGCCAGCCCCAACCTGCCCGGCGTATCCGCCATCGTTTCGCGCCCGCGCGCCGTGACCGTGCGCTATCTGAACGCGGCGGGTGAGACCGAAGACCGCGATTTCGTTCACATCTGGGCCGCCTCGGCGCAGCATCAGATCGACCATCTGGCGGGCAAGATGTATTTTGACCACCTGTCCGTGCTGAAACGGTCGATGCTGATCGCAAAAGCCGACAAGCTGCGGAGGCGCGGGTGAGGGTCGTCTTCATGGGCACGCCCCAGTTTTCGGTGCCGATCTTGCAAGCAATTGCTGCGCAGCATGAAATTGCCGCAGCCTACACCCAACCGCCACGCCCCGCCGGTCGCGGCAAGGCTGACCGGAAAAGCGCTGTGCAGGACTGCGCCGAAAAACTTGGTATTCCAATATTTTACCCATCTTCGCTGCGCAGCGAACAGGCGCAGCAAGACTTCGCTTCGCTGCGCAGCGACGTGGCCGTTGTGGTGGCCTATGGGCTGATCCTGCCGCCGCCGGTTTTGTCCGCGCCCCTGCACGGCTGCCTGAACATCCACGCGTCTTTGCTGCCACGCTGGCGGGGGGCGGCACCGATTCACCGGGCGATCATGGCGGGGGATAAGGTGAGCGGTGTGTGCATCATGCAGATGGAGGCTGGGCTGGACACCGGACCCGTTCTTTTGCGGCACTCCACGCCGATCGGTGACGAGGAGACGACCGCCGACCTGCACGACCGACTTTCGGCGATGGGCGCTGACCTGATCGTGCAAGCGCTGGACCAATTGAACGGTCTGGTGCCCCAACCGCAGCCCGAAACCGGCGTGACCTATGCCACCAAGATCGACAAGTCCGAGGCGCGGGTTGATTGGACCCGCCCCGCCGCCGAGGTTGACCGCATGATCCGCGGCCTGTCGCCCTTTCCCGGTGCGTGGTGTCAGGTCGGTGGCGAACGCCTGAAACTGCTGCGCTCACGCCTTACCCAAGACGATGGCGCGCCCGGGCAAGTGCTGCACGGCCTGACCATCGCCTGCGGCCAAGGTGCGATTGAGGTGACCGAGGCCCAGCGCGAAGGCAGACGCCCGACCTCTGCCAACGACCTTCTGCGCGGCTTTGCCCTGCCCGACCGTCTGACCTGATCCTGTCAGCTTTTGTCAGCAGACCTGCGCTATCAGTGTCCGCAGAGGTGCATCATGCAGGAAGAAGGCTATTGGGCCATCACAGCATCCGCCGACCATGCCGCGCGCGGCAAGGCAGAGGGCATCGTGCAGGCCAACCACGGCAAGAACGGGCCCTTGCGCCGGATGCAGCCGGGTGACGGTGTGGTGATCTATTCACCCCGCACGAGCTATCACGACGGCCCGGCTTTGCAGGCTTTCACCCTGATCGGGCGGATTGCCGATGGCACAGTCTTTGAACATGCCGTCGCAGACCGCCTGATGTGGCGCCGTCCGGTGGATTGGCAAGACGGCCGGATTGCCCTGATCCGCCCGATGCTGGACCAGTTGGACATCACACGCGGTGTGACCGCCTGGGGCATGGCGTTTCGCTATGGCCTGACGCAGCTGAGCCGGGCCGACTTTGCCCTGATCGCCCGTGCGATGGTCGCCTAGCTTTTCGGCACCAAGGCCGGGGGTTTCACACCCCCGGACCCCAGTGGAATATTTGGACCTGGATGAAATGACATTGCGGGGTTCGGCCCTTGCCTGATGTCAGTTTTCATCGGGGCCGGGAAAGTGGCAGGCCACGGCATTGACTCCGCCAGACAGCAGCGGGGCTTCGGCAACGCAGCGCGGTTGGGCCCGCCTGCAGCGCGTGCGAAACACGCAGCCCGAAGGCGGGTTCATCGGCGAGGGCAAATCACCGTCCAGCGCTATCATCTTCTTGGCACGTTCCGCCGCCGGGTTCGGGATCGGCACCGCCGACAGCAGCGCCTGCGTGTAGGGATGCTGCGGGGCCGCGAACAGGGCGCGCTTGGTGGCATCCTCCATCACCTTGCCAAGATACATCACCATGACCCGGTCAGAGATGTGTTTGACCACCGACAGATCATGCGCGATGAAGATCATTGACAGCCCAAGGTCGCGGCGCAACTCGGCCAGCAGGTTGATCACCTGCGCCTGAATCGAGACATCGAGGGCCGAAACCGGCTCGTCACAGATCAGCAGTTTCGGTTCGACAATCAAGGCGCGGGCGATGCCGATGCGCTGACACTGACCACCCGAAAACTCATGCGGATAGCGGTTGATCTGGTTGGGCAGCAGGCCGACCCGGTCCATCATCAACTGCACGCGGGCCTTGACCTCGGCGGTTGGCAGGGCCGGGAAATGGGTGCGCAGGGGTTCGGCGATGATCTGGCCAACCGTCATGCGCGGATCAAGGCTGGCGAAAGGGTCCTGGAACACCATCTGAATGTCGGCGCGCCGCACTAGCATCGGGTTCGGCGACAGGGCCAAAAGGTCAGTGCCCTGCCACAGCACCTTGCCCGTCGCTGGCAGCATCCGGATCAAAGCGCGGGCGAGGGTGGATTTGCCAGACCCGCTTTCCCCCACAATCCCCAGGGTTTCACCGGGTTGCAGCGCAAAGTTGACGCCCTTCACCGCTTGCAGGTGCTTTGGCTTTGTCCACGGCAGGTCGCCTTCTCCCCGCAGGGTAAAGGTCACCGACAGGTCAATCGCCTCAATCAGCGCGGTCATGACAGCGCCTCAACCGGGCGGTTGCAGGCGCGTTTGCGGCCCGGCGCGAAGGTGGTCAGCGGCGACAGGGTCTGGTGGCAAATATCAATCACGTCCGGACAGCGCGGCGCAAACGGGCAGCCCTTGGGGATGCGGGTCATGTTGGGCGGTGAGCCGGGAATCGCCGACAGTTCGGCATCTTCCTGGTCCACCCGGGGCAGCGCGTGCAGCAGACCGCGAGAGTAGGGGTGGCTGGGCGTTTCAAAAAAGGGATCGACCGGCGCCTGCTCCATCACTTGGCCGCCGTACATCACGATCACCTCGCGGCAGAACCCGGTAATCACGCCAAGGTCATGGGTGATCAGGATGGTTGCCATGCCGAAATCACGTTGCAGATCGCGCAGCAGGGCCATGATCTGCGCCTGAACGGTCACATCAAGCGCGGTGGTCGGCTCATCCGCGATCAGCAGGTCGGGCTGGCACAACAGGCTCATCGCGATCATCACGCGCTGGCGCATGCCGCCGGAAAACTCGTGCGGAAACAGGCGGATACGGGCGCGGGCATCGGGGATTCTGACGGCATCCAGCATACGCAAGCATTCGGCCACCGCCGCCGCCTTGGTCATGCCTTTGTGGTGAACCAAAACCTCAGCCATCTGGTCGGACACCCGCATATAGGGGTTAAGCGAGGTCATCGGGTCTTGAAAGATCATCGCGATCTGGTTGGCGCGAAACTGGTTCAGCGTGGCCAAGGGCGCGCCAATCAGTTCGGTGCCGTTGAAGCGGGCCGACCCGCGCGCCGTGCCGTTCTTCGCCAAAAGCCCCATGATCGCAAATGCCAACTGGCTTTTGCCCGACCCGCTTTCACCGACAATCCCCAGCGTCTGGCCTTTGTCCAGCGCAAAGCTGATGCCGTTGACCGCGTTCACCGTACCGTCCGGCGTTGAAAAACTGACGCCCAGATCAGAGACTTCCAGCATCGTCATTCAACGGTCCTTTGGGTCAAGCGCATCACGCAACCCGTCGCCGACAAAGTAAAAGGCGAACATGGTCATCATGAAGAACAGCATCGGAAACCCCAGTTGCCACAGCGTGCCGTAGCGCATGGTCTTGGCCCCCTCCGAGATCAGCGCACCGAGTGAGGTTTGCGGTTCCTGCACGCCCAACCCCAGGAAAGAGATAAAGCTTTCGGTCAGGATGATGTCGGGCACCAGAAGCGTGGCATAGACAATCACGATGCCCAGCAGGTTCGGCACGATATGGCGCAGGATGATGCGAAAGGCGGGCACGCCAGTGGCTTGGGCGGCCTCAATATATTCACGGCTTTTCAGGGTCAGGGTCTGACCGCGCACGATCCGCGCCATGGAAGGCCAGGACAGAAAGCCGATGCCCAACAACAACACGCTCAACGATTTGCCGAACATGACCAGCAGCAGGATCAGCACAAACATGAACGGGATCGCCAGTAGGATATCAACGAGCCGCATCATCAGACCATCGACTCTGCCGCCCACATAGCCCGACACCGCGCCGTACAGCGTGCCGACCAGCACGGAAAGCGCTGTGCCGACAATGCCCACATACAGCGAAATCCGTGTGCCCATCGCGGCCCGGCTGAACAGGTCGCGGCCCTGATCATCGACACCAAAATAATAGCCCTTGGCCCAGCTTGGCGCGCCCAATTCGGCGGCGTGACCCATCAGGGTGAAGTCGATGGTGTCATAGCTGAACGGCGACAACAGTTGCCCGAACGCCGCAAACCCCGCGCAGATCACCAGCAGCACAACCCCGGCCCCGGCAGCCTTGTTGCGGCGGAACCGCACCCGGGCATCGGCCCAAAGAGAGCGGCCCTTGACCTCGTCCAGCCGGGCGAGCCGTGCCGCCAAAGCGCCCATGTCGATTGCGGACAATGCCATGTTAAAGCCGGATCTTGGGGTCAATCCATGCGTAAAGCACATCGACCAGCAGGTTGAAAACGATGGTCAGCACCCCCACCAACAGGGTCACGCCCATCATCAGGGCATAGTCGCGGTTCAGCGCCGCATCGACAAAAAACTTGCCTATCCCGGCGGTTGAGAAAAACATGTCAATCACCACCGACCCGGTGATCATCGACACGAAAGTTGGCCCCAGATAGCTTAGAACCGGGATAAGCGCCGGTTTCAGCGCATGGCGCAGGATGACCTGATGGGTAGGCAATCCCTTCGCGCGTGCGGTGCGGATGTGGTTCAGCGTCAGCACCTCCAGCATCGACGACCGCACGATCCGCGCAATTGACGCCATGTAGGCGGTCGCCATCGCAATCACTGGCATGACCTGATGTTTCCAGTCACCGCCCTCCCATCCACCGCCGGGCAACCAGCCAAGCCATAGGGTGAAGATCAGCACCAGTATCGGCGCCAGCACGAAATTCGGCAGCACCTGCGCGCCGATGGACAGGCCAACCGCAAAGTAATCCAGCCACGAATTCTGAAACACCGCTGCCAGAATGCCCAAAGCCAGCCCGACACTCACCGCCAGAACGAACGCGATGGAGCCATAGGACAACGTCACCGGAAAGCCCTGCGCAATGATCTCATTCACCGTGCGGTCCTTGTAGACAAACGACGGGCCGAAATCGAAATGCGCCACGATGCCCCAGACATAGCGGCCCATCTGCACCCAGATCGGCTGATCCAACCCGTATTTGGCGTTCAGATTGGCCAGCACCGCCGCCGGAAGCTGCTTTTCCTGGGTAAACGGTCCACCGGGGGCGGCGTGCATCATCAGGAACGAAATCACGATCAGCGCCAAAAGCGTCGGGATCGCGACCAACAGCCGCTTGAGAATGAAGGAAATCATCGGTCACCCGGTCGGGGGCAGCTTGCGCCACCCCCTTCCTTGCCAGAGGTCATTGCTTGATGCGGTACAGGTCTTTGGAATACCAGAACTGCATCACGTCATGCTGCGGCAACCCCTTCAGGTCGGGCTTGACCATATCCACCTTGGCATAGTGATAAATCGGGATGATCGGCATCTCTGTCGCCAAAATCTGCTCTGCCGCCGTGTAGTTGGCCGACGGGTCCGCCATACCCTTGGCGTCTTTCAACAGCGTGTCATAGTCGGCGTTCGAGAATTTGCCGTCATTGTTGGTAGAGTATGACGCGTACAGGTCAAGAAACGTAGACGCCTCGTTATAGTCGGCACACCACGCATAGCGGGCCATCTCAAAATCGCCAGCAATCAGCTTGTCGGTGTGAACCTTCCATTCGTAGTTGTTCGGCGTCAGTTCAACCCCAAGCGTCTGCTTCCACATCTGCTGAATGGCCACCGCGATTTTCTTGTGGGCGTCCGAGGTGTTGTAGTTCAGCGTCAGCGTCAGCGGATGGTCAGGGCCATAGCCCGCCTCTGCCAGCAAGGCCTTGGCCTTTTCGTTCCGTTCGGCTTGGGTCCAGTGCGAATAGTCGATGTCGGGCAGCACATAGCCGTTGATCGCGGGCGGCGTCCACGAATAGGCAGCGGTCTGACCACCTTGCAGGATGTTGTTGACGATCACGTCGCGGTCCACCGCATAGGACAACGCCTTGCGCACGCGCACATCCTTCAGCGCCTCGTTGCCTTTGCCCTCGGTCAGGTTGATGATGTAATCATAGGCACAGGCATAGGGGGTAGAGATCGCCTCTGCCGGGAATTGTTCTTTCAGATGCGGGTATTGACCGGCGGGCACATCGGTCCGGTCCAGCTCACCCGCCTGATAGCGGGTCAGGGCGGCGTCTTCGTCGTTGATCACAAGGGCGGTGATCGGCGACATGATCACATTGGCCGCATCCCAATAGTTGGGGTTCTTTTCCTCGACATACTTTTCGCCGTCGATGAAGTCTGTCAGCAGATAAGCGCCGTTGGTGACGATGTTGGCAGGCTTGGTCCAGTCGGCACCAAACTTGTCGATCGCAGCCTTGGGCGCCGGGAAGGTGGCAGAGTTGGTCAGCATCTTGGTGAAATACGGGATCGGATTGTCCAGCGTCACTTGCAGCGTCAACGGGTCAATCGCCTTGATGCCCAGATCGGCGGCAGGGGTCTTGCCAGCCGTGATGTCGGCGGCGTTCTTGACCTGCGCAAGTTCCAGATAATAGGCGTATTCCGAGGCGAGCGCCGGATCAACCAGCCGTTGCCAGCCATAAACATAGTCGGCTGCAGTGACCTGTGTGCCGTCCGACCACTTCGATTCGGGGCGCAGTTTGAAGGTGTAGGTCAGCTTGTCGTCCGACACGGTGAACGACACAGCCCCGGCGGGAACCAGATTGCCGTCGCCATCTTCGTTGAACAGCCCCTCAAACAGACCGCGCGCCACATCGCTGTCTTCAACCGAGGAAATAAGCTGCGGGTCCAGTGACTTGACGCTGTCGAGCATGCGGTAGGTATATGCCTGATTGGCGGCCAGTTCCTCTCCGGTGCGCGGATTCTTGTCGGCCAGCGCGGGCAGTGCTGCAAGGATGACAACGGTGGATAAAAGCAGATGTTTTTTCATGTCGTGCTCCCCGAAAGTGGTCGGACGGTCAAACGCCGTCGCATGACCAAAACCCTAAGCCTGAACAACGCCGAGGCAAGTGCAAACCGTGTCGGTGACGCAACGGGAAGCCGGGCGATTTGCTGGATTGACCCTGCATTGTGCCGAATGACCAGACCGATTGAGCGGCCGCGCCCGAAGAAATGCCGCGCGGTCAGGCCACTGGGGTCCAGATCACATCGTCAATCTTCGGCGCTCCGGTGGCCAGCATGACAAGCCGGTCAAACCCCAAGGCGATGCCGGATGCGTCGGGCATCTGCGACAGGGCCGCCAAAAGATCCTCGTCCAAAGGATAGCGTTCGCCGTAAACGCGTTCCTTTTCGTCCATTTCGGCCTGAAAACGGCGGCGCTGTTCATCCGGGTTGGTCAGTTCGCCAAACCCGTTGGCGAGTTCCACCCCGCAGGCGTAAAGTTCAAACCGTTCCGCCAGACGAGGATCGCCGGGCAGGCGGCGCGCAAGGGCAGCCTCGGCAGCCGGATAGCGGTCAATAATGGTCGGGCGACCAATGCCCAGATGCGGTTCCACCCGCGCCACCAGAACGCGCGACAACAGGTCAGACCAGGTGTCATCGTCAGCCACTCTGATCCCGATATCAGCAACCTGCCGGGCCAAAGCTGCGACATCCGTCGTCCCATCGGCATGGATCGTGGTCATAAGGTCGAACCCTGCATAGCGCGCCAGCGCCTCAACCACACCCAGACGTTCGGGTTCGGCATAAGGATCGCAGGTCAGGTCACGGTAGCGCAACTGCGCGACGCCGGTCACCTGACACGCCAAGCGCAGCAAGGCGACGGCGTCCTGCATCAATTGGGTGTAGTCCTCCGCCACGCGGTACCATTCCAGCATGGTAAATTCGGGAGAGTGCAGCGGCCCGCGTTCCCGGTTGCGCCAGACATGGGTCAGAGCGAAAATCCGCACCTCTCCCGCTGCCAACAGCTTTTTCATCGCGAATTCGGGTGAGGTGTGCAGGTACATCGCCCGCGGCTGGCCGTCATTGCCGATGGCTTGGGTGGCAAAGCCGTGCAGATGCGCCTCGTTGCCCGGGCTGACCTGCAAGGCAACCGGATCAACCTCAAGAAAATCGCGCTCGCCAAACCAGTGACGGATGGCCGATTGAAGGCGGCTGCGGGCCAACAGGGCGGGTCTGCGGTCGGCGTGGCGGTCACGCGTCCACCACGGTGCCCCATGTTGCAAGTCTGTCATGCTGCTTGCCTCTGGCGATTTGCGTGAATTAGGGGTAAAGGCTGCGCCGATACGGCCTCTCCTTAACGACCGGGGCCCGGGAAAACAAGGAAACCGTCACGTGAAGGTCATCGCCTCATCGCTCCGCAAGGGCAACATCGTCGAACTGGACAACAAGCTGTATGTCGTCCTGAAATCGGAAAACTTCCACCCCGGCAAGGGCACGCCGACCACTTCGGTCGACATGCGCCGCATATCGGACGGCGTGAAGGTGGCAGAGCGGTGGCGCACAACCGAGATGGTCGAAAAGGCCACGGTGGATGAACGCGAATACGACTTCCTTTACGCGGACGGCGAGGGGTACCATTTCATGGAACCCCTGAGCTATGACCAGATCACCGTGACAGAAGAGGTTGTCGGCGACGGCAAGGTTTTCCTGGGCGAAGGCGTCAAAGCCTATGTTCAGACCTTTGACGGTGTGGCAATCGCGGTCACACTGCCCTTGAAAGCCGTGGTCGAAATCGCCGAGACTGAACCGGTGACCAAGGGTCAGACCGCCTCATCCTCGTACAAACCCGCGATCTGCACCAACGGCCTGCGCGTTCTGGTCCCGCCGCATATCGGGCCGGGCACCCGGATTATCATCAACACTGAAGACCTGACTTATCAGGAACGCTCCAAAGACTGATCTTCGTTCGGCAGACAAACAAAAGCCGGGGGCATCGAGCCCCCGGCTTTTGTGTTGCCATGGATAGGTTCTGAAAGGTCGGTTTGCTGCACCGCCCCCGGGGCCAGCCCCGGACCCCGGATTATTTGCAAAGGAGCAATTGAAAGAGGCGCGCCCCGACTGGTGACGGCCCGTAAGCGATGCGGGAGGCCAACCAGCCGGAACGACTTGCTCCTTACCGTCATCGGGACTCCTCCCTGTTCGGCAAGGATGAGGGTAGGGGCGCTTGGTTAAAATCCGGTTACCCGCCCCGATTGCTCCTTGGGAAATACTCTCGGGGGGCACGGGGGGCAGACGGCCCCCCGCCGTTGGGACTGCAGACCGAGTGGTCGTAAGGCACTTTAGGCAGACAACTTGACCACGTCCGTCACGGCCAGAAAAGCCGCCGCGTTGGGGGCAAGGGTCAGCGTTTGTCCGGCAAGTATCGCGCCCAAGGAGGCGTCAGATGGGGCGGCGACACCTTCGACCGTAAGCTCATGTGCCTTGGGCGACAGGTTGAAGACGCACAGCACCGCCGCACCTTCGACATGGCGGGTGAAGGCCAGCACCGGTTCGGGCAGGTCGTAGAACACCGTCTTGCCCGCCATCAAGGCAGCCGAGCCTTTGCGGTAGGCCAGCATGGTCCGGTAATATTCCAGCACCGACCCTTCAACTCCATTCTGGCTGGCCACATTGCGCGCCAGTTGCGGCGCTTTGACCGGCAACCACGGTTTTCCCGTGGTAAAACCGCCGTTGGGTGAGCCATCCCAGACCATCGGCGTGCGGGTGTTGTCACGGCCGACAGGTTCAGGCCAGAAGTTGATGCCTTGCGGGTCAGTCAGTTCATCAAGCGTCAGTTCGGTATCCGTCTGGCCAATCTCTTCGCCCTCCCACAGGCAGATCGAGCCTTGGAATGACAGCAGCAGCGCCCCCGCCTGTTTGGCCAGCGCATCCTGCGACACACCATGCTTGGCCCAGCGCGAGGCATGGCGCACCACGTCATGGTTGGAAAACGCCCACATCGGCCAGCCATTCGGCGCACCCGTGAAGAAATCGGAAATCCGGCTGCGAAAGAACGCAGCGGAGTAGTCGTAGCCCATCATCTCGAACGAATAGCACTGATGCAGGCGGCCCGGGGCGGTATACTGGCCCATCATGGCGATGGCGTGATGGGCCTCACCCATCTCGCCCACCGTCGCCGTACCCGGATAATCGTCCATCACGCGGCGGATACGCTCCATCCAGCCCAGATTCTCGGGCTGGTTTTTAGAGAACAGATGGTACTGCATGTAATAGGGGTTGCCGTCCGGCTGCTCTTTGACCTTGTAGTCGGCGGCATCGTTGCGAAACAGCGCGTCCTTGTAAAAGTAGTTGACCGTGTCAAAGCGAAAGCCGTCCACGCCACGGTCCAGCCAGAAGCGCAAAACGCTTTCCATGTACTCAACCACCGCCGGATTGCGGTAGTTGAAGTCGGGCTGCTGCGGTAAAAAGCTGTGCATGTAGTATTGCTTGCGGCGCGCATCCCAGGTGAAGGCCGGTCCGCCGAACACCGACAGCCAGTTGCACGGCGGCGTGCCATCCGGGCGCGGGTCAACCCAGATGTACCAGTCGGCCTTCGGGTTGGTCCGGTCTTTCCGGCTTTCGGCAAAGAAGGCGTGCTTGTCCGAACAATGGTTCAGCACCTGATCAATGATGATCTTCAGCCCCAGCGCATGGGCCCGCTCTACCAGCGCGTCAAAATCGGAGAGCGTGCCAAAAACCGGGTCAACATCGGTGTAGTCTGACACGTCATAGCCCATATCCAGCATGGGTGAGGTGAAGAAGGGCGACAGCCAGACCGCATCGCAACCCAGATCGGCGATATGGCTCAGCCGCCTTGTGATGCCTTGCAGATCGCCCACCCCGTCGCCGTTGTCATCCTGAAACGACCTTGGATAGACCTGATAGGTCACAGCACCACGCCACCATTCCGCCATGTTCCGTCTCCACCAGTTCAAATTCTGCGCCTAGCATAGGATGGGGCGGCCCGCGATTCAAACCGCTTTAAGTTGCGGAAAATATGGGCCGGCGCAGAGGGTAAGGCAGGCCATTGCAGCGCACCATTCAGCACACAGACTGTTTCTCAAAAGCCTGACTGTCCCTCTGTTCCGGGCCACTCGCACCACATGGTGCGGTCAGCACAGCGCATTGGCGTTCACCCCTCCACCCGGCCCAAGTGGGATTTTCCGCGCAAACCCCAAGCGCCTGCGTGACAAACCCGGCCGCGCCTGCAATCGTGCCCTATGTTTCGCATCCTGATGACTTTGATCCTGACCTTGGGCCTTGCCGCCTGTGGCGCGCGCGCACCGGTACAGCAGCCGGAACGTCAGCAGCGAGGTCAACAAGCCGGTTTCCTCGTCACAGCGCCTCACTTTGGCGAAAGCAAGCCGGTCAACTGGTCTGGCGTGCCCCCATCCGCCCACCGGGTCCACGGCGTTGACGTGTCAACCTGGCAAGGCGCGATTGACTGGCAGACCGCCCGCGCCAACGGGGTGAACTTCGCCTTTCTGAAAGCGACAGAGGGCAGCGACCGCGTCGATCCCGCCTTTGCGGCCAACTGGCGCGCGACGGCTGCCGCCGGGGTTCCGCGGGGCGGTTACCATTTCTTTTACCACTGCAGCTCTGCCGCAGCACAGGCGCGCTGGTTCATCGCCCATGTTCCGCGCCGTGCGGGTGCCCTGCCCCCCGTGCTGGACATGGAGTGGACACCGCGCTCTCCAACCTGCCGCGCCAAGCGCCCGGCGGGCGAAGTGCGCGCCGATGCCCGCACCTTCATCGGCCTTGTAGCCAAAGCCTATGGCCAGCGCCCGATCCTGTACACAACCGTTGATTTCTATCAGGAAAACCAGCTTTGGCTGGTCAAGGGCGCTGACTTCTGGCTGCGCTCTGTCGCGGCCCATCCATCAGACAGATTCCCCGGCCAGCGCTGGCTGATCTGGCAATATTCCGGCACAGGGCAGGTGCCCGGCATCGCTGGCCCGGTTGACCTGAATGCCTTCAACGGCGACCCGAAGGCCTTTTCGATCTGGCTTTCCGCCCAGCATGTCGCGCTGAATTGACGGATTTTAACCCCTGATTAACTCGCCTTTGACGCGAGCGTGGCGCACCTTGGCCTTGCGCAGACCGATTTCCTGCGCCGTCGCTTTTCAACGGAGTTTCCTATGACACGTTTCGTCGTCGATCTGGGCGATATCGCCCTGACCAAAGAGGCCCAAGCCGCCATCAGCGCTGATATGCAGAAGGTGGCCCTGTCGCACATCGCCAACCTGCATGCCCCAAGGCCCTATGTGATCCGCTTTCCGCAGGACTGGTGGGGCTTCATCCTGCGGCAGGATTTCGAAGGCCTGCTGGAAGGCCAAAAGGCGCTGGAACGCGGCCTTCTGCAAACCGCTGGCCGCCTCTGATGGACACGGGCGGCCCCCTTTCAGCCGCCCCCTCTTACGCCTGCCCTTCGGCGCCCGCAGTACCGGGTGCCGGGCTGCTGGGCGTTCTGGGGGCGGACGGACGCATCGCCAACCTGCGCACCCTGATGCAGGTTGACGAAGACTTTCTTCAGGCCGCACGGGCGGCAGGCGCACCCGAAGCGCGGATGCGTTTCACCAGCCCGTGCCAGACAAAGGGCTGCAGCCAGTGGACTGGCCACAGCTGCGGCGTGATCGAGCGTGTGATGAAGTCCATGGGCGACCAGAAGCCTGCTCCCCTTCAGGCCCTGCAAGTCTGCACCATCCGCTCGACCTGTCGCTGGTATGCCCAAGCCGGACCCGAGGCTTGCGCTGCCTGCGCTTTGGTCATCACCGACACACGCAAAGCCGCCTGAAGAAAAGGGGGCGGCCGAAATCCCCCGGCCGCCCCCAATTTCATCCGCATGCTACGGGTTGCGTCACCAGTGCGAAACAACCAAGTCATCCGTAGGTCGGGGGCCACCCCGACTCCAAGACCCCTCTACGACCCGCAACCCCTCAGCCATCAACCCTGATCCGCGCATTGCTCGGATCAAACGGGCTGTCCTCCACCACGACCGCATCCCACAAGTCCCGGTTCATCCGCACCTTCAGTCTGGTGCCCACTTCCGCGAGTTCCGGCGTCACATAGCCCATGCCAATCTGCTTGCCGAACGCCACCGAATACCCGCCAGAGGTCAGACGCCCCACCTTCACCCCATTGAAAAGCAACGCTTCCTTGCCCCACGGATCGGTGTCGGCAGGCCCGTCAATCAACAACGTGCAGCATTTCGACCGCACCCCGATGGCCAACATCGCCTCTTTGCCCTGAAAATCCTTTTTCAGATCAACAAACCGGTCCAAAGCCGCCTCAAGGGGCGAGGCATCGCGCCCCAGTTCATTCCCGAACGCCCGGTAGGA
>JBBRKS010000050.1:0-23899 GCA_038231775.1 Rhodobacterales bacterium
CGCGTTAGGTCGCGGGTAGGCGGTGTGTCGGTAAGGTTGCGGCGAACGAAGAAGCAGACCAGCAACTTTGCGATCTCTTCTAGTTGCTTCACTTCGATGCCCAGCACCTCACGCCGCACCAAAAGGTACAGCATCAATAGGTGTGAAGGTGCGCCCTGGATGCGGTCCAAGTCCTTCAGCGGCTTGTCCAACTGGGCCCAAGTCTCGTCCGTATTCCGAGCCAACATCAGCGCATACAGCTGGCCGGCAGAACGAAGGGTCTGCAAGTGGTGTTTGGCGTCCTGATTGATCAGCTTCTCGTAGATTAGGATCAGGTTTGACCGTGTAGCCACGGGGCCCAAGGGGTCCTTTTTCTTGTCCTCGTCCTTGCGGAACGGCACATTCAACGGGTCTTTGAACGCGTTGTAGTAATGCCGGAAGAAACGCTCCTGGACGCTGTAATCGTCGCCCAAATACCCTAGCAGCTTGTTCCACACGTCAAAGTAATGGTCCACCTTGCCGGGTTCGGTGGCCTCTAGCCGTGCCAGCAGCTTATTCTTGATCAGGTCGATGGCCGTAAGCGGCATACCCCGATTGTTGAGCGACTCGAACAGCGTGTAGGCATCGGCGTGACTGGCGACCTCGATTTTTACCAAGCACGCCTGGCTCACCTTGTCGAGGAAGGCCATGATCGAAGCTAAACGATCGCTCCCCCCGTTCACCATCTCTTCGATGCGCGCCTGGAAATACCGGAAAGCACGAAAGATCTTGCGGTTGCCAGCATGGGCAGGTGTATCGAATGGGCTGATTGCGCCAACGTTCGACAGAACGGCCTTGTAGTCGTTCTGGTTGTTGTTTTGAATCTGCGGGATAACGCGTAATTGGTCGTCCCCCTTTTTCAATACCAGTTTACGCTTGAGGTTGATCAGCTCTACGCGCTGATCGTCATCCAAGTCTTTTTCGTGCAGCTTCAGCGACTGGTACAAAGCCGCAAACAGCAGCGAAAGCGTCGTCAGCCGCTGCTGGCCGTCTACCACCTCTAGCCGCTGCACCGCTAGAGTGTCGGTGGTTTGGTTGATGCAGATGATCGAACCGAGGAAGTAGCCAGGATCATTCTCCTGAACATCATCGAATAAGGATTCCCACTGGGCTTTGCTCCATGTGTATTCGCGCTGGTAGCGCGGGATCGCATAGACGACACCTGCCTCAATGTCGAAAAGCTGAGAGACTGGGTAGTTATTCACGGACTTGATCATAGGGAATCAATCACCTCAGTTGTTTGCCTGTAGTCAGCCAGATTGCTGTCAAATGAAAAATCATGGGACTTGATGGCCGAAGTGAAGTCACCCATCCAACTGCCCTCTTTTTGCCCCAAGCCATGTACCACCGCGATATGACGCTTGGGTGTCTCATACTTCTCGAGGCCATCTGCAGTCGGCATGAACATGGGGCGCATCTCCACCGGGAAGAATGCCTCTGCGGAGTCTCTGGCGCTCCTCGATCGGGCGGTCGTCATCGTGTAAAACCTTTCCAATTGATCTTTCGGATTGGTTTATTTTCGCCCTTATAGCAAGAGAGCGCTCATCATCGGAAAACCTCAACCAAAACTAGTTGCCTCGGAATCCTGACCGCTTTAGGCGTTGAAGCTCGGTGCAAGGTTCGGGCAACGCAACATTAAGATGCGATCCCGAAAGTCGCAAAGCCGCTGAATCAGAGAAGATCTGCAAACTGCTCCAGATCAGCAACGGTGGCGACCAGCCCTTGCTGGGTCAGGATAGATAGGTATTCGTCAACGCTTTTGGGCGGGTTCTTTAGTCGAGCGCGAACTTTGCGTAACGCCGAACAGACCAGACCAGGCGCGAGCGAAAGCTGGTTCCGGAAGAAATCGTCCGGGTGTTGTGTCTCAATGCCGAAAGGCGCAAGTCTCTCGGGCGGGAAGTCCTTCAGGTTCTGAGTGACAATAGCGTCACAGCGCCCAACGATAGCGGCCGCCAAAACGTGCCGGTCGTCGGGATCCGGCAATGTAAGGGCCGGCACCAGGGCCTCATAGCCAGTGATCAGGCAATCGCGTGTTGCCCTGTTGTCGCGTTGCCTTTAAATCTGACACACGGCGCGTTGAAGGACAATTCTTGCCCTTAAATGTGATATTTGGCTGGCTATGGGGCGAGGCCTTTCCTTTTTCGCCGGGCAATCTGATCGACCGAAGCGAGCAAACGGGGTTCCTTCTCAAACGCACGAAGCAAAGCAACCCTCGCATGTCCATCAAGGTCGGTACTGAACATCGCCGCTTTGCCCAGCGGACGTGACTGAGCCACGGCGATGGCGGCAAGGCAGAAAAGCCTCACGTCAGGTCGGGGGTTTTGAAGGGCAAACGCCCTGACGCAGGATCACGGGCCTGTTGTGGTGCCAAACCTGCAATTTTTTGAACAATGAAGCCAGCATCCGTGCGAGGCGTGAGAAATCGTGCGAGATGGCTATAGGATCGCGTGTAGCCGCGCTCGACAATTTCGCTAAACAACTGACGGCCATTTGTGACGCCCTCCCTCCGCCGCCGCTCCAGAAAAGCCCCAAAGCCAGCGGGTGTGCTGGGTTTGGGTTCCATGATGTTGCGCTCCGGTGGTGCAATACGACGCACCCATCGCTCGACGCGTCGCCGCCCAAGACCAAGCTGTCCAGAAATTTCCCTGACCGTCTTCCCGGAATCATACAGCGCTCTGATTTCATCAAAAACGGCCTGACGGTCTTCACGCCGGGTCGACGCAACAACCCGTTCACGCTCTTCAAATTTCTGGTCTCGAAGCTCATTGTCGCTGCCCACCGAGATGTTTTCTCGGATTGGCGGGCCGATCCCGTTCATCTCACGTGCGACAGTTTCCCTGAAATTCATCAGTAGATGAAAACGATCAGCCCCTTGGCGCGCCTGTGGAGCGCCTTGACGGGCACCATCCGCATAGACACCGGCCCGATCGCGGCTGATGTATTCGACTTCCGGGTGGTTGCTGAACCATTTTGCCACTGAGGCCGCTGTGCGGTCTGGCAGAAGGTCAACCACTTCATGTCTTTCCAGATCAACGATCATTGTCCCGTAAGTCATTCCCTTCCGCCAGGCCCATTCATCAATGCCTGCGACCCGCACGTGAGGACGATCCTGCACCTTCGGCACGTTCGCCTTGAGTTGGCGAAGGATCGAGGTATGGCAGATAGGCATTCCCAGACGAGCCATGATCCGCTCTGAAGGTCTCCCACCCACACCATGGCCAAACAGACGGATAATAGTCCTCATTCGACTGGTTTGCCGCGCGTAAGGAGCGGCCAGCAAGGGGTCTTCCCCGGCAAAAATTTGTTGCAAACACTGTAGGTTCCGGCACCGCCAGCGTGTGACCGTCACAACTGCCGTAACGGGATCCCCATGAGCAGGCAGATCCCTGAGGTGCCGGGAATACTTGCTATGGCGGGAGGTGGACCGCGTCCCGCAAGATGGGCAGCAGCCACAGTCTTTTCCACTTAGGAAAGCGGTCAACCCTGCCCCATTTTGCTCAACACGATGGATTTTCATTCCAGGTGCTGGTGCACAGCTTACAAATTTAACCATCCTGCAAAATGCCGCGTTGTGATCAAAGTTTCAACGTCACAGGACGTGCACCGAAAACGCAGCAGACCCCTGTTAACGTCAACGCGACAGCGGGGCGTGCATTGACCAGTGCGGAGTCTGTACCAAGGCGGCTTGAATACCACTCAGACTGACGCTATATCATGTCATCAAAGATGGAGTGGCATATGAGTCTCGAATCCTTCGCCGAAAACGGCCGGTTTGCCCCAAGCCGGATCGCCACTGCCCTGCGCACGACGCTGGATGAGGTTGCCCGCACCGTCGGCCTTGGCCGCGACGCTGTCATGCGGCAGGACCGGATCGCCAGCCCCAAGACCCAGAAGCGGCTGCGAGAAATGGTCGAGATCCTGAACCGGGTTGAGCCGCGCTTTGGCTCCGCGCTGATTGCCTATGCGTGGTACCGTTCGGAACCGCTGGCGGGCTTTGGTGGGCTGACTGCGATGCAGCTTGTCCGCGAGGGCCAGGCTGCCGACGTTCTGGAGTACATCGACGCGGTCGACGCTGGCATTCACGCCTGACCGATGCACTTTCAGGGCCTTCTCTACCGAGCGCTCAACCCGATCCGCGCCCGCGAACCCCTGTCGGGAGAGGGGGCCCGGCTGCACGGCGGGCGCTTTAACCCAAAGGGCGTACCGGCGCTTTACACCGCACTGTCGGTGATGACGGCGATCCGCGAGGCCAACCAGATCGGGACGCTGCAGCCAACGACGCTGGTCTGCTACGAGGCCGACATCACCCCGGTCTTTGATGCGACCGATGCTGATGCGCTGGGCGCGTACGACATCACGCCCGCCGATCTCGCCGCCGAAGACTGGCGGTTGCAAATGCGGGCAAATGGCAAGGCGCCACCGCAGATCCTCGCGGAAAAGCTGATCGCCGACGGCTATGCCGGGCTGCGAGTGCCGAGCTTTGCCAAGGGGGCGCATGGTGAGGACTTGAACATGGTGCTCTGGGCCTGGGGCAGCACGCTTCCCGCCAAACTGGTGCTGATCGACGACGAAGGGCGCCTGCTGCAATAACGAAACTCTTCGGGCCGCGCGCTCAATGCAACATATCCGCCAGTCCCAGCCCTTCAAACACGGTCTTAAACGCCGGATCAAACCCCGGATCAATCCGCGCCGGGCCATACCCATGCACCCGGTTCCAGGCATTGATCCCGCGCAATTCAGTGGCAAATTCTTCAGGCGACTCGGCCTCCTTCAAGGTCGTGTCGCCCTCGCAATAGCTGAAGATCATCAGCCGGGTCGGGTTGGCCCACGTGCCGAAGTAGGATGCGTCCTGCGCCGTATCGACTTGCGCCCAGCCGTTTTCGTAGCTGCAGAGCCCGAAATCATAGACTTAGCGATCGCCGGGGCAGAATTCGCGGGTGATCTTCATATCGTCACCGCCGATCGCGCCGTTATCGCGATCACGCAGAGGTCGCGGTAGCGGGCCATGGCTTTGGGGCTAGACGAAACCGGGTTGATCTTGAACGCTTGCAAACCGGCGATGTCGCTCGCCTCAGCCAGCGCCACGAACTGGGCCAGCTTGGCGCTGGCTTTGGGGCTAGACGAAACCGGGTTGATCTTGAACGCTTGCAAACCGGCGATGTCGCTCGCCTCAGCCAGCGCCACGAACTGGGCCAGCTTGGCGCGGAACCGGGCGTGGGTCGGCTTGGAGAAATCCGGCGCGTCTGGAAGCGCACCAGTCTTCGCCTGATCGAGGATGGCTTGCCGTTTGCCAACAACCGTGGCGGGCGCTGCTTTCGGTTCGTCGACGGGCGCAGGGATCGGCTCGCCCGCAGGATCGGGGTTGCCGTAGTCCAGCACCAAGGTCAGCCGGGCCTCTGCCTGATCGAAGGTGTCGGCGGTCATGATCGACGTGAATGCGAGTGCTGCGCGATCGCTGCCGATCCTTGCCGTCAGCAAGCGGGCGAAGGTGTCGCCCGCCTTCTTGGCGCTCGTGGCCGGTTCGATCGGTGTGTTGGAAAAGCGCTGGGCGAGCATGTTGATCTGCGCGGCGGTGAGGGCTTTGGTTTTCATGGCAGTGGTCCTTCAAGCGTTGGTGATGTGGGCGGAATGGCCGAGCGTCGTGACCGCGTAGATCATCGTTCGGCCGTCGCCGATCGCCGCGCCAAAGGCCTGCGCCTCCGGCAGGGTCGCGAATTGCTCGCGCGTGCGGGTGGCAGGTGTCCGGCCCCGGGCGGCGACGCAGTGGGCGGCGTTCTTGAGGCAGAATTGTTCATGGTTCGTCAGGGACTTGGTCGCGGTCTTCATGGCGGTCTCCGTGGCGTTGCGCTGGATGCAGACAGCGCACGACGTCAAAAGAGAGCAACTCATAAGTCGCTGAATAGATGAAGTTTCGGTCAGAATGGGAGTGTCCCGGCGAAGCTATGCCGCGCAGCGCGGTGTCTCGGAAGCGGCCGTGCGCAAGGCGCTCGCCACAGGCCGGATCGCCACAATTCCGGACGGGACGACTGATCCGGCACGTTCAGGTTCCATTGGGGCGCTGAGGTTGATTTTGCCCAACGCTGCGAATTCCGCTCCACCAAATAAGCGCAGCGTTGCGCCCGGGAAAAGCACGGGCGGCGTCCACCAAGCTAATGCTTCAAGCGGCGATCAGGGCATTCGCTGACGGACTTCAAAGGGTAGGATTTTACCGCTGCGTCAGCGCGCGCCGCACCGGAAGAAACAAAACATCAGGTCGAACGGCTGGTGCAACCCATGCGTTGTCCTGCCCATCCGCGACGCTGAGAAACTCGAAGGTCCGCTTGTTCAATGAGCCAATGAACCCTGCGCCATCGGCGACAAGGGTGACGTCTTCGTGGTCGGAAGCGATGGAACTTCCCTTGGGATTGCGGCGTTAAGTTCGTACATCCTCAAAGGAGATTCTTATGCCCGATACCCAAGACATTGAAGACAAGTTCTGGAAAGCGCTGCGATCAGACATGACCGTGATGCTCGGCATCTCCGGAATGCACGACGTTACGCCACGCCCGATGACCGCACAGATCGACGGTGACGCAGATCAGGGGCCGATCTGGTTTTTTACCTCAAAAGACAGCACGCTGGCAAAGGCGCTGACGGCCGGACAGCCGTCTTACTTCAACTTCGTTGCCAAAGGGCACGACGTCTGGGCTTCGGTCAGCGGTCGGATGGCCATATCCAACGACCGCGCCGTGATAGACAGGCTCTGGAACGGCTTCATCGCGGCTTGGTACGAAGGCGGTAAGGACGACCCCGATCTGTGTCTGATGCGCTTCGATCCGAAGGATGCCGAAATCTGGCTGGACGGATCGAGCCTGCTCGCCGGGCTCAAGGTTATGTTCGGGTCCGATCCGAAGGAAGATTATGCGGGCAACGTGGCCAAAGTCTCTCTCGCCTGACACCACAAAAGCACGGCGCACCGAGCGGTGCGCCGTGTCGACACCGCACCGATTTGTTCGATCAATCCGAACGTTTTTACAAATTGCGCCGATGTCATCCGAAGTTGGCCACTAGCCAAATGTCGTCCCGAAACGGTCTCCCGACAAAAATGCTTCGCAAGCAGATGCGCCGGTCTGTTTGACCAGACCGGCGCGATGGCGGGGCCGCGGGATGATGTCGTTCTTACTTGGCGGCCATCAACTGACCGCGGATTTCACCGTCAGGGAATTTCTCGGTGTGGACATTGTAGTAATACATGCCGCCGGTCAGATCTGTGATTTGTTCGTCCGTGATCGGTGCGCTGCCTTCCATTGTGGCCATGGTGTCGATGACCGGACCAGCAGATTCCGTCGCCGAAGCGGGGCCGTGAATATGCGAGGCGGTCGCATCACCGCTCAAGCCTTCGGTCGTGACGACCCAGGCCACCGTCTTGGCTTCTGTGTCGAGTGTCACTTCGACCGTGCCAGTCGCGGCGCTGTCGGCAGGCGGCACTTGCGCCGCGCCTGTCAGTTCTGCTGTGAATTTCATCATTTCCGCCTGCGCAGCGGAACCGACAAACAGAAAGACTGCCGAGACAGCAGTGAGAGCTGTTGGGATGTTGATACGCATCATGTTGAAGTTTCCTAACCTATGGGCTGAGCGCCCGGTGAGAGTCATTGGAAAAGTGCATTTGCCATTTTCACATCGTCCCGGAGCCAACATAGATGTCGACAGAACGAGCTGATAAAACGCAGGCTAACTGCAGCAGTTCCATTGAGTGATGGCAGTCGGCCGTTTTCGGCCAGAATGACCGGCAAGGTGCCTGACGTGTGCCGAGCACCGGGCGTCAAGTGTGCCGATGCTCTCGTCACCACGATCGCTCGCAAGTTCGGACGTGCTCCGTCACGAATGGGGGCGGCTAGATCGGCAGGGTCGGCAGAAGGGTGGTCGGCGAGGCTTGTCACCAGCGAATACGGCAGCGGCCTTGTTTATTGCGGAACCCTACCCATCACCTCGCGTTTGTAAGGTGAGCTAGCCTGCTCAGATCCGCAAAAAAGGAGATTTACCAGATGGACCATTCAACCCACGTAGCGCTTGACGCGGCTGAACTGAACGAAGCCAACCTGATTGATGCCGTGGTTTACGGCGTAGACGACGCAAAGATCGGCACCGTTTCGCATGTTCACGGAATGGGTGCTGCCACGTCCGTCATCGTCGATGTTGGCGGCTTTCTTGGCATAGGTGCCAAGCCCGTGTCGATGACCTCGAGCGACTTGCACTTTATGCGCGATGAAGACGGCAACGTGCATGCGACAACGACTTGGACCAAGGATCAGGTCAAGGCGCTGCCCGAGCATCATCACTGATCAAATCCCGGGGCCACGGCTAAGGCCCCTTTGCGGAGGCGGGCGCTTGAAACGCAAGCGCTCGCATTTTCCGTCACATCAACCGCCTCAGTCAACCGCAAGGCAGACCCTAGTAGCCTTTCACCTGATCCACTCGTGCAACTGGTGTCAGGCTGTCTCTGTCAACGAATTGCCGGGATACACGGTTGCCGGTGGCCCGGTTGATCATGTTGATCATGTTGATCATATGGAACGAAATCCGTTCCGAGGTGGACGCGGCAGCGTAGAGCGCGATACCACAAGACCCTTAACCGACTTACAAATGCCCTTTCCAGATGGCGCGTGGGGCCATGAGCAATTTCCCTAATGCGCGGCCAGATGCAGCACTTGCGTTGAAACGCTTTGGACAGTGTATGGTTCAAAGCGCCAAAAGGATCGAATTCGAAGGCTCCCAGGAACCACAAGCCGCTCAAATGAGTTGGTATACAAAGGCAACAACCAACGCCTCATCTTCCTCAATCGCCCCAGGAGGGTAGTCTGATGGATCGACTAAGTATTTTTCTGACCTTAGCGGTTGGCGCTGTAGTGACGGGGGGGCTGGTGACCGCCGTGCTATCGCTCGGCTGGTATTCTTGGCCAGCGATCGGTGGAGCTGCAGCACTTGGCTTTGCATCAACATGGCCTGTAAGCTACTTCATTTCGCGCCGGATCAAGCGGCACGATCGTGATTGGGACGACAAGCGCATCGATCGAGTTGAAAGTATCATTCCCGATCCCTCCGCGCCCGAAGTATGATCGATAGTACCAACTTTGCCGACGCGGTGTCGGGTGGGAAGTTCAGGTCGCTTGGCCATCTCCAAGAAATGCAGCATGGGTTACAAAGCGATCTTTGTCCCCTTTACCGACGGCGAGCCATCCGGTGATCCGCAAGACATTCTGACCGGGTTTGTGAACGCCGAAGGCAAAGCGATGGGACGGCCGGTAGGCGTCGTCATCAACGCAATGGGTGCACTGCTGGTTGCCGATGATGGCCGCTGTGATCGGAGTGGCCTGCCGATCTCGTCATCTCGTGCCGAAGGTTCGATCGATGACATTGCTTGCGCGCGCATGGAAAAGAGCAAAAGGATGAGGTGATCACCGAAAAGGTGCGCACCGCGTTACCGTCACACGGGCCGCAGTCCTCGACGGTTACCTGACAAGCGCCAACAGCAAATGCGCTGCATGACCCCCATGTGTTGTCCACTTCCGATAGCGAATGAAGTGTTGCATACTCGGACCGCTAAGGCGCGACTGCAGAAAATGAAAGCCGAAATAATCGACCGGGCTCAAGCCACGGCAGTGGTCTTCGATCCGGCTCGGCGCGGACGGATTCCTTAGCTTAACCGGCCATTAACGTTGCGAATCCAGAATAGATTAGCCGTTCGTGTTTCGCGCAGCATCCGATGACTGGTGCATGCATTTATGCAGGCGCCAAAGACAAAGGGTGTTTGCAAGACCCGGGCGAGCCGGTTGACCTGATTGATGTGAAGATGATGAGTGAGACCAACAGTTTTTTTCGGAACAGATATCCTGAGCGATGGCAGTGGAAATCCGTTAGCGGTGCGACCAAATTTGTCAGGCTGACTCACGGACGAATGCCTTGTCGAATAGTTTGGTTCGGCTTTCGGCGCATCAGGTGGGGTTCATCTGAAGCGCCGCATCTGTCGCAACGCCGCTGTGCGGAGAATGCGGTTTTCTAGTTGCCAAGTGGTCCGGAGCCGCAGGCGTTACGTTTTGCCAAGTCCTGAACGTGTTCAGTTGTCATACTAATAATCCGGCTTTTACGCAGTATTAGCTGGAGGCGTTTAGCATAGCAACGGCGCCAGTGAACTCGCGCTGGTGATAGCTCCGCTCGTCTTCGCCCAAGTCCGCGCCGCGACCCAATGCATGCGCCTGCTGGTGAAACCCGTTGGCCGCTTCTCCGTCCCCGAGCCTGCTAACCACAAGAGCGGCCAGAAACGGTGCGCCAGTTTCGGCGTCCTCGACCATCGTCGCCTCAAGCGCCTGCGTGACCTTTGCAATAGACCCGGGCATGTAGAGCCCCAATGCTCGGGCAAGCTGGCCATAGGAAACAGGCGCATCTGCCGCAGACAGGCCCGTCAGATGCACCCGGATGCGATCACGCAACGCGGTACTTGCGGTGGCGGCCATTGTCGCGGCCCGAGGTGCCGGAATTTCATGGGCGGTGCCATCGGCGGCGATTTCAGCCGCCCAAACCCGCTGGTTGGAGCGTACGATCAGCCGCGTCTTACCTGCATCCGCGCCGGTGCCGGATTCGGATTGGCTGACAACCTCGCCCGATTGCATCGCCGCCCGCAGGGTTTCGGCGTCCATCCCAAGGCGCGGTGCAAGGTAGTCTGGCGAGATCAGAAACTGGCTTTCCTCACGCGTGACCATATCGGGGGGTACGGGACGATATAGCAAAGGGCGCTTGGGTGTTGCCAGGCCGTCCGGTCCGGTTTTGTAATATGGCATCTTACCGGCAGCATGGTCGGTCACGTCGATAATGTCGCGCACTTCGGGCACCCCAGCCCGGATCATGCTTTCCACCCCGCCGCGCAGCGTGGCAGCAGAGGACGCACAGCCCTGACATCCGCCCGACATCAGCATACTGACAACGCCGTCCCGCACGTCCGTTACGCTGACATGGCCGCCATGGCTGGCAATCGCCGGGTTGGCCTGTCGGTCCAGCACATCTTGCACGGCCAGACGGATTTCATCATCGGTCCGGGCCTGGCCCGCGATCCTAACCGCTTGCCCCAAGGGCGCGGAAAATTGCGACATGCTGCTTCGGATTGCCGCTGCGATCAAATGTTTCAAGACGCCCCAATCGCCATCATCAAACTTGACCACCGTCACAACCGCGCCCGACACATCAATCGTTTTCACCCCGACGATGGAGAAAATCGCCTTGGCCAAAGGGGCATCCTGCGCCGACGCGGCATCAGCAAAGGTTGCCATGGCACTGCCCTGCACATCCGTGTCCAACGCAAAGCGCATGCTGTGTGGGTCAGCGGGCGAGGCTCCGGCGCGGATGCGCAACTGCGTCGTCATATCAGACATCTTCAACCTCGGCGGCCACCATGCGGCGCAAATGACCAAAGGTGTAAATCCCCGAACTGTGGCCGTCGCTGAAGCTGACACCGATGGCATAGTTTCCAAGGCTCCAGATCCGGGTGGGGACGATGTTCAACGGCACGGTTGCCGGGTCAAGCACCGCGCGCCCGCTCATCTCATCAACGCAAGCGGCACAGCGGCACGCCAGACGCAGATCGCGCACGTCGATTTGCTGATGATGACCGTCCTGCCAATGCACGACCAGCGCGCGCCGGTCACTGCGACCCATCGCCACCGGAACATCGGCCGCACCGCCCGACTTGCCAAGCAAAGGTGACGGCTTGGGTATGCTGGCATCGTCCGCCCAATGCCAATCAAAGGGTGTCGGCATCCCCGGCGCGGTTTGCGCGCGCCCGGACAAGGTTGCCGCGATATCGCGGTAAGCTGCCGCTGCGGCGGTGTCGGGATAGGCAATCACCAAAGGCCGCCCGTCGTCGCCGCAATCCACGATCGCCGGATCAAGCGGGACCGCGCCCAGAAACGGCACCCCAAGACTGGCCGCAATTTTCGCGCCGCCACCCTGATGAAAGATATGCGTTACGTCGCCACAAGTCGGGCAGGTAAACCCGCTCATATTCTCAACAATACCAAGGATCGGTACCTTGACCTGCTCCATCATCCGGATACCGCGCCGGGCGATTTTCAGGCTGACATCTTGCGGCGTGCTGACGATCACGGCGCCGGTCAGCGGAAAGCTTTGGGCCAGCGTCAGTTGCGTGTCGCCGGTGCCGGGCGGCAGATCGAGGATCAGATAGTCAAGCGTGCCCCAATCAACCTCCAGAATGAACATGCGCAGGTATTTAGACACCATCGGACCACGCAGAATGGCGGGCTTGTCATCATCGGTCAGCATGCCCATCGAGATCACTTTGATGCCATGCGCCTGCGCTGGCATCACCTTGCCCGAAGGTGACATCGACGGGCTTTGGCCCGTCTTGATGCCCAGCATTCCCGGCACACTGGGGCCATAAAGATCGGCGTCAACAAGCCCGACAGCCGCCCCCTGAGCCGCCAAAGCAAGAGCAAGATTGGTGCTGAGCGTGCTTTTGCCCACGCCACCCTTGCCGCTGGCCACCGCGATGATCTGGCCCAAATGTGCCATGCTGGAGGTATCAGAAACGCGGGGCGTCGCTTGTGCGGGGGTCATGTCGTCTTCCTTTTATCAGCACCGCCCAAAACCAGCGTTCGGTCCTGAATGGCGGCAAAACTAATGCACAAACGGCCAAGATCAGCCGGAGCAAGTTCGGCGGCAACACATGCACAATAGCCGGTCGCACCGCCGCCCGAAAAATGGCGGCAATCGCCACAGGTGCCAAAGGCCACCGTGTTGCGAATGTCTGCAAGCTGTCCCACGAGGGCGGGCAAGGCCAGCCGCAAGGCCGATTTCAACCCAGCGTCCAGCCGATGAATTGCATCCGACAGTTCACGCAAGGGGTCACCGCACATGACTTGCGTCCCGGCATCCGTCAAATCGTACCGCACGCTTCGCTTATCGTCCGCAGCATCGCACCGAGCGAGATATCCTTTTGCCAGCAGCGACTTTATGGTTTGCGATGCCGTGCCGCGCGTGGTGGCATGAAAGCTGGCAAAGGCGGACGGGGTTCTGGAAATGCCATTGGCCCGCGCGAAAAACCGCAGCGCCGTCCATTGGGCCGACGTCAGATTTGACCCCGTATCGACGCCGCGCGCTGCCCGGCCAAGGTAGACAAGCAGTTCGGCGATTTCATCTGTGCTGGTTATTTTGCTACTCATCCAAAAAAGGTAGCGTTTCGAAATCAGATTGACAAGAGCGTTCTTATACGAATAGTATCGAAACGAAACTACATGTGATGCAGATGAACAAACCTTTTCCTACTCCCCGAAAGGGACGCAAACAGGTGCCGCGCGCAGAATTTCTGGACGCGGCAAACGAAGCCCGGCTCGCCAGATGCTGGCGCGACAAAGGTGACATAGCGGCGCGCAACCGGCTGGTCACCGCGCATCAGGCACTTGCGATTGGGGCGGCCAGCCGAGCCGGGGGCAAAGGCCGCGAGCTGGATAAAGACATTCTGCAACACGCGAATATCGGTCTACTGAAAGCCGCTGATCGCTTTGATCCCGACATGGGTTTTCGGTTTTCGACCTATGCGGCGTGGTGGATCAGGGCGGAAATCCAAGATTACAAGGTTCAGAACTGGTCTTTGGTGCGGCTTCCAAACTCAGCCTCGTACCGTAAGTTGTTTCACAATCTCAAACGTGTTGAAACCAGACTGATCGCTGCGGGCGAGGTTCCACCTGAACGGCTTGTTGCACAGATAGCGACCGATCTCGCGGTTACGCCCGAACAAGTTGTGTTGATGCAACAAAGATTGTCCGCTCCGGATGGGTCGCTGAACCGGCCCGTCGGTGACGAAGGTGGCACAACGCAACTACAAGATCTGCTTGAAGATCCGAATGCGGATGTCGAAGAAGAAGTCGGCGCGCGAATGGATTCAAGGACTTTCTGGGTCACGATGTCCACCCATTTGAGCCAACTTTCTAAGCGTGAACAGGAAATTATCATTGAAACCTACGTGTCAGACGCCCCGAAAACGCTGCTTGATCTGGGCGAAAGGTTTGGCGTTTCCCGCGAGCGTATTCGCCAGATCCGCGAATCTGCACTTTCTCGACTAAGGGCGTCTTTTTCGAGGACTATGGTGCCTCAGCCAACTTGCCGCCCGTGAACGATCAAGCGGTACTTCTGCAATCTTACCGCTGGATATCCGGCGGTGTTCGTCAAGATAGTCGTCGCCTGAGTTCGTTTCAGGCCGCGCCAAAGGGTTGCCAGTTGCGCGTATTGCATGACCACCGTTCGGGATCGGCCGCATGGGCAGTTTCACAGACGCGGTTGCGTTCGATGAGCAGAGGCCGGTTCTCCCCCCGGTGGCGCTGACCCAAACTGAACGAAAACGGCAGGACAGGTTTTGCCTGCCGCGCTGGATAACGTCGTTGCTGGGCCCGGATAATGCGGCTTGCGAATCTATCCACCCACAGTCGAGCGTTCCGCCGACCGCAGACGAAGCTTAGAGGAGAAAACTCTCGATCTGTCGGCAAAACCTTGCGATTTTGATCCCAAGCGGCATGCCATGTGGGGGATGAGGGCTACGCGGTATCGGCCTTTGCCTTTGCTGCGTGCGCAGCTAGATTGTATAAATCAATGTAGCAACCGAAAGCCCTCCAAATGTCAGACTCCGCCCAAACGGCCCCTTTGGCAGGCCGGTGGATCGCCATGGCTGCGCTGTTGATTGCCGGGTTTATGAACCTGATCGACATCACAATCGTCAACGTCGCCTTGCCGTCGATGCAATCGGCTTTCGGCGCGACCGACAGTCAGATCGAATGGGTGGTTGCCGTCTATGTCCTGACTTTCGCCCTGCTGCTGCTGCCCGCCGGACGGTTGGGCGATGTCTATGGCCGCCGGTTGATGTTCATCTCCGGGGTCGTGGTGTTCACCATCGGGTCGACGCTCTGCGGCATGGCCCCGTCGATCGAGGGGCTGATCGCGGCCCGCGTGCTTCAGGGCATCGGCGGTGCGATGATGACGCCGCAAACGTTGGCCATCGTCCCGGTGCTGTTTCAGCCAAAGGAGCGCGGGCTGGCCTTTGCGCTTTTCGGTCTGTCGGCGGGGCTGGCTTCGGTGACCGGGCCGGTCTTGGGCGGGTTTCTGATTGGGATGGATTTCTGAGGCATGGATTGGCGACCGATCTTTCTGGTCAACGTGCCGGTTGGGGTCATCGCGGTGATCGCGGCGCTGCGCTATGTGCCGGTCATTCCGGGGGGCGAGGGGCTGCGACTGGACTATGTCGGGGTGTTACTGGCTGCGCTGACCTTGTTGCTGTTGTTGTTTCCGCTGATAGAGGGGCGGCAGTTGGGCTGGCCGATCTGGTGTTTTGCGATGATGGTCGCCGCTGTGCCTGCCCTGCTGGCGTTTCTCGCGTGGGAGCGGCGTCAGGCCGCCACGGGTGGCGCACAACTGTTACCGGTCGAGCTGATGGGCAATGGCGATTACATGTATGGGTCGTTGCTGACAGGGCTGATTTTCATGGGCATGCCGGGGCTGTTCCTGACGCTGGCGCTGATGTTTCAGGTCGGCAACGGCCTGACGCCTCTGCAATCGGGACTGACGACGATGCCGTTTTCGGTCGGTGTGCTGATCGCGTCGTTAGCGTCTGGTCGGCTTGGCATCCGGTTTCCGCGCCAGCGCATTTCGGTCGGAGCGTTCATGATGGGCGTCGGCATGATCCTGCTGCGGTTTGCCGTGCCGGGACCGGGCGAGACATTGGTTCAAACTGCATTCATCCTGCCGCTCATCGTGGCTGGCCTTGGCCTTGGCACCGCGATTTCGCCGCTTTTTCAGACGGTGTTGGCCAATGTCGCTGGACGCGATACCGGGTCGGCGTCCGGCGCGTTGCAGTCGTTCCAGCAGGTTGGTGGGGCGATCGGGCTGGCGATCGTCGGCGAGATTTTCTTCTCAACCCTGCGCGGCGCCTTGCCGGGCGCCGTCGATCCGGCAGCGGCCTACAGTCAGGCGGTGCTGATGGCGTTGCTGTTTGTGCCGGTGCCGTTTCTGGCGCTGTCGGCGATGGTCTGGCGGTTGCCAGAACCGGAACTGAGCGGGCACCAGCGATCTGTGGTGGTCGACTGACGACTGCCACCACCCGTCGATGCTGGTGATATCGTCGCCCGACCAGCCAAAATGGTGGGCGAAATCGTGATCAGTGTGATCGACGAGGGGACAACAAAAATCGATCTTCGAGAACGGGAGGCGAAACCCGATGCGAATCTTTTGCCAATACAATCGGCTTTGAAGCACAGGTGGCGTGAGGGATTCATCTGGTTGATCCAGCCTGATAGCTGGACTGCATGAGCAAACCCACACCCCCCGCCTACAAGACCAGGAGCTGGCCCGCGTGTAATGAAGCGCTCAAGCGCCGTGGGAGGCTATGGATCGAGAGGCGCAGGGTGGTCCCTGAGCGCCGATGAGCCGGAACCAAACGACCGTTGGGGCGTTACGTATCTGTCGATAAACGACAAAAAAGGAATACCTTCATGAAAGATATCGTAGACACCGCCGTCGAGGCAGGATCATTCAAGACACTTGTAGCAGCCATAACGGCAGCAGACCTTGGCGCAACATTGAAGGGTGCAGGACCATTCACCGTGTTTGCGCCGAACGAAGCGGCGTTCGCAAAACTGCCCGCAGGAACGGTTGAAGATCTGGTGAAGCAAGCGAACAAAGCCAAGTTGGCATCGATCCTGACGCTGCATGTCATGGCCGGCAAAGTTATGGCGGCGGATGTCAGCGGCAAGAAGCTGACCCCGGCATCGGTCAATGGCGAGGCCTTGCATGTGGACGGGACCCACGGCGTTACCGTCAATGGTGCGAAAGTGGTAACTGCGGATATTGCTTGCAGCAATGGCGTTATCCACGTCATTGATACTGTTCTTATGCCGAAAGCATAACAAGGTTGGCGGGCAATCTGGCGACAGAAAGCTCGCCCATTTTTTCGATTATACTAAAGCAATCGGTGACCAAGGGCCTCAATTTCAATCGCGGGTTTCGAACGCTCCTATAATGTCCGTGTCTAGATTTAGCACAAGGTTACCAAGATCTTTCGGGTTGGTACACAGGCGGCCCGTGACCAAACATCCAAAAAGGTCTACTTAAAGTTCTTATAACTTTTAGTGATGCAATGAAAATCTTTGATGCAATCATTATTGGTGCGGGACAAGCGGGGTCACCGTTGGCCGCGCGGCTGACCGGCGAAGGCATGACGGTGGCGCTCATCGAGCGCAAACATCTGGGAGGCACCTGCGTGAATGTCGGTTGCACGCCGACAAAAACACTCGTTGCATCCGCCCGCGTTGCGCATATGGCAGGCCGGGCAGCGGATTATGGCGTAGTTTTGTCGTCTGAGCCCGTGATCAACATGGCCCGCGTCAGGGAGCGCGCCGTTGGCGTTGCCGCCGCCTCTCGTGTCAAGGTGCAGGCTTGGCTGGATGGGATGAAGGGGCTGACGTTGATCAAGGGGCATGCACGGTTCACTGGCCCCAACCGGCTGCAAGTCGGCGAAGAAGAGATCTGTTCCGCGCGCATCTTTTTGAATGTCGGGGCGCGCCCCGCGCAACCGGATATGCCGGGGGCTGGAGATATTCACACACTCACCAGCAGCACGATCCTTGACCTTGATCATGTGCCCGCGCATCTGGTGGTGATCGGTGGCAGCTATATCGGGCTTGAATTCGCGCAGATGTACCGCCGTTTTGGGGCGCAAGTGACAGTGATCGAACGTGGTGACAGGCTAATCGCGCGCGAAGATCCCGAGATTTCAGAGGCAATCCGCGCCATTCTTGAGGGTGAGGGTATTCAGGTGCGCACCGGAGCGGACTGCGTTGGCTTTGCGCCGCATCCAGACGGGATAAGCGTGAATGTGACCTGTGGTGACGGCGCACTCGACGTGGTCGCGACAGATGTGCTGGTGGCTGTCGGTCGCACCCCCAACACCGACGATCTGGATCTGAAGGCAGCGGGGATTACACCGGACAAACGGGGGTATATACCGGTAAACGACCGTTTGGAGTCGGCTACACCCGGCATCTGGGCACTGGGCGATTGCAACGGGCGCGGCGCGTTTACACATACCGCATGGAACGACTACGAAATTGTGGTGGCAAACCTGCTGGACGGTGCCGACCGCAAGGTCAGCGATCGCATCCCGGCCTATGCGTTGTATATCGACCCGCCGCTGGGCCGGGTTGGCCTGACCGAGGCGCAGGCGCGTGCGGCAGGGTATGCCATTTTGACCGTATCACGACCGATGGCCCGGGTGGGCAGGGCGGTGGAGCGGGGCGAAACGCAAGGCTTGATGAAAGCCGTGGTCGATGCCGCAACCGGGCGCATCCTTGGGGCCGCGATCCTTGGTATCGAGGGCGCCGAGGCGATCCACGGCATCTTGAACATGATGCATGCCGGTGCCAGCTACCAAACCTTGCAGTGGGCCGTGCCGATCCATCCCACGGTATCAGAGCTGATCCCGACGCTGATGGGTGATCTGAAACCTGGGTAACGCCTCTACTGCCACTTTTCTGTCGATGCGTGGTCGTGACGTCGGGAAGTGCGGCACCAAGGGAATGTAGCGGAGTCACTGCGAAGTGGCGGCGAAGAAACTTCGCCGCCAAAAGGTTCAATCAGACCGGCGCGTCCGCCTTCAGATAACGGACCAATTTCTTGTTCACGAATTGATGGATGCCCATGTTGCCCAATTCTCGGCCATAGCCCGAGTTCTTGATGCCACCGAAGGGCAGATCGGCATCTACCCAGTTGAGGTTGTTTATAAACATCATGCCTGTCTCAACCGCGCTGGCGACCCGCTTTCCCGCCTCCAGATCACCAGTGAACACCGCCCCCCCGAGGCCGAACTCACTGTCATTGGCCAAGGCAATCGCCGCTGCTTCATCCTTGACCCGAAAGACCATTGCAACCGGCCCAAAGAATTCGTCACGGAAGGCGGGGCTATCAGGCTTAACGTCCGTCAGGATCGTCGGCTGCATATAGCTGCCCGCCCGATTCAGGCGTTTGCCACCCATGACCACCTTGGCCCCATGTTTAACTGCAACATCTACCTGTTTCAGAAGATCAACCAGCGCCTGTTCGGTCGACAGCGGGCCAAGCGTGGTTTTCTCGTCCAACGGATCGCCTGCCTCAAGTGCCCCAAGAGCTGCCTTGAAACCCGAAATGAACTGGTCGGCAACGCTTTCGACGATGATGAAACGCTTGGATGCGACGCAAGTTTGTCCGGCGTTATACATCCGGCCCCACACCGCCCATTTCAGCGCATGATCCATATCCGCGTCTTCCAGAACGATAAACGCATCAGCGCCGCCCAATTCCATCGAAGTCGGCTTTAGTGCTTGGGCTGCACGACCTGCGATGCTGCGACCCGCAGTGACACTCCCGGTCAGGGCAACGCCTCTGATCCGCGGATCATCCACAACGCTTTCGGACTGCTCGTGCGAGATCATCAGGTTGGTGTAAAGGCCGTCCGGGGCCCCGGCGTCGGTGAGTATCTTTTCAAACGCGATGGCGCATTGTGGTATGATTCCAGCCTGCTTGATGACAAGCACGTTGCCCGCCATCAGATGCGGCCCGGCGACACGTGCCAGTTGATAGTAGGGGAAATTCCAAGGCTCGATGCAGAAGATCACACCTAGGGGGCTGCTCTCCATGTGGCCATCGCCATGTTCAGGGTTCAGCTTGGTGTCGGCAAGGAACGCTTCAGCGTTCTTGGCGTAATAAGCCATAATTTTGGCAGAAAATTCGACCTCGCCCCGGGCCTCGTCTATGCGCTTGCCCATCTCCTGCGTCATCGTCTTGGCCATGTCTTCGACCCGGTCGTGCAAGAGCAGTCCTGCCTTGGTGATGATCTTGGCGCGCTCCGCGTAGGAAGTGTTTTTCCACTTGGCAAAACATTCGTTTGCCTTGGCCAGCTTGGCCTCAAGCTGAACTTCGGTTAATTCGTCAAATTTCTTCAAAAGCTTGCCTGTGGCGGGATTGAAACTTTGATAGGTCATTATCTTCTCCTTAAGGTCGTTTGCCGCGATGGAACTTGGTTGTGCCAAAGCATCTGGGGCGAGGTCGAAAGAACGTCGGTTGCTTTCCGCGGCTTTACGCAAATCAGTGCCGCTACAGACAACACTGAACAACACCCAGATTTGTGTTCGCGCGGACTGGCCCCAGCAGAAATGCATAGACCCAAAGACTCTGTGTCTTTGATTTTGTGGAACTGTTCACTTTGTCCGGCTTTCTGTGGCCTTTTGGTCCGGTTGGGGTTCGATCCGTCCTTGGACATAATGACCTGCCATTAGGTCCTCATATGCACGGTCAACACGCTTGGCCGGATCGTAGATTGGACTGTCCTTTACCTTTTGGCGGTCAACATCGAGATAAATCAGCCGCTCGGTCCAGCGGATATCTTGCGCCGAGCGCGGCGAGATCAGCACTTTTTGCCCCATCCACCAGTTGCTGGTATCCACGATCAGGTAATGGATGCTCCAGTCAGTGTCTTCGATCAGAACGTCGGACAGATGTCCGATGTCACCGTCGGTGGCGTGGATGTGATACCCCGTGACCTCATCAGCGCTGCGCAGATGCGGATCGTCCTGGTCATGCTGATGACGGGCCATGTCTTCGGCGCGGCGCTGCACTTCAGGGTCCGCCGTCATCGACATGCCACTGCTCATCAGTCCATAGCCGCCCATGTAGAAGCCCGAACCCCAATACGGGCTCCAGCCATAGTAATCATAGGCCGACGTCTCGAACTGGCGTGACACAGGTTTGTGGGTGTCATGTTGGGGGCCGGCCTCGATCTGTGCCTTGGTCAGCCGTACCGGAAAAGTGTTCGCCTTTGCGTCAGCGTGCCCGAGCGCGGCAGGCGGCAGAAGCACCTTTCGCCCCGACAGCCAATTGCCAGTGTCTACGACCAGCCAGCGGATCATCCAACTTGCATCATCAAAGAGGACATCGCTGACCGAGCCAATGGTGCCGTCGCTCGCCGCGATGGTATGGCCGCGGATCGTTGAAAGGTTGAGCAGCATATCAATTCTCCCGATGGTTGGTTTCTCTCGACAAGCCGCAGGACACTTCGGGGGTTGGTTCAAGGCAGTGTTACCTTCCACCCGGTTTGCTATGTCGGATCTATTGGCTGTCATTGAGGTAACGCGCGACAGCCTCACCCGTTCCACCCTGCCCGAACCCGACCTGCGACGGACTGATACAAATGAGCTGGGCCCGCTCATTCTCAGCCAATCGTTGTGATCAGATGACGACTTGCAAGGGTAGCTGCGAATGGATCATCGGGATGGCATGCAAAAGACGAGGCTGGCCTGCAAAAGCATAACGCGCGCGGCGTGATGCCGTTGACGCAGATCAGTGCAGGCGGAGCGGATGTCCGGCAGGATGATGTGGCGGGGTTCTAATCAATAGCCCGCATCAGAGAATGATGGCGTCACACGACAATCGGCGCCACTGAACGTCGGGCGGCCAGTCCGGATTGTAGCCAAACCTTGGTCTGGCGCGTCTGCCTAAGTGAAATTCGACTTACCGCAAAGGATACCCCATGAAAGCGCTCGCATATTCCAAGTCCGGCAAAATCGCCCTTGAGGACCGTCCCAAGCCCGAAATTACCGAACCCGGCGATGCCATCGTGCGCGTCACCCACACAACGATCTGTGGCACGGATCTCCACATCCTGAAAGGCGACGTGCCCACCGCCGAGCCGGGACGTATCCTTGGGCACGAGGGCGTCGGCGTGATCGATAGCGTCGGCGCGGCGGTGACGTCCTTTAAAAAGGGCGACAGTGTTCTGATTTCCTGCGTCAGTGCCTGCGGGACCTGCTCGTTCTGCCGCAAGCAGATGTATTCGCATTGCATCCATGGCGGTTGGATCCTCGGCAACTCGATTGACGGTACCCAAGCTGAATTCGTGCGCACACCCTTTGCAGAGATGAGCCTTTACCACATCCCCAAAGGTGCCGACGAAGAGCCGCTGGTGATGCTGAGCGACATCCTTCCGACCGGGTTCGAATGCGGCGTGCTGAATGGCAGGGTGGCACCGGGATCGTCGGTGGCAATCGTCGGGGCCGGACCGGTGGGTCTTGCCGCCTTGCTGACCGCACAGTTCTATTCGCCAGCCTCTATCATCATGATCGACCTTGACGACAATCGGCTGGCAATCGCGCAGAAATTCGGTGCGACTGCGACCATCAACAGCGGCGACGGCAAGGCGGCAGAGGCGGTGATGAAGTTGACCGGCAAGGCCGACGTCGATACCGCGATCGAGGCCGTCGGAATCCCTGCGACGTTCGAGCTTTGCCAACAGATCGTTGCTGCGGGCGGCATCATTGCCAATATTGGCGTGCACGGCAAGCCAGCAAGTCTGCATCTGGAAAAACTATGGGATCGCAACATAGCGATTACCACGCGGCTGGTTGATACCGCGACGATCCCAATGCTGTTCAAGACCACGGCCGCAAAGACGATCAACCCCGCACTTTTGATCTCACACCGCTTCACGCTGGCCGACGGCGAAAAGGCTTATGAGACCTTCAGGAATGCCGTAAAGACCAAGGCGCTGAAAGTTATCATCACGCCATAATTTATGCCGATCATCGGCATGACCTTCCATCCAACCACGACACAACCCAGTCAGGCTTGGAAAAGAGGGAAAGATGAAAACACCCATGATCATTATCAGCACCATGACCGCGACAGGGCTCTGTTGATGGCGTGGATGCCCCCTCCTGACGGCAACGCAATGTGCCAAAGTGATGAGTGCTGAAAGCATCACAGAAGGAAGGAGCATCCATGTCGGAGGTTACTTTCATCGGTATCAACTTGGCAAAGTGCGTTTTCCAGGTTCAAGGGGCACGCAACGACGGGTCGGTCGCATTTCGCAAGAAGCTTTCGCGGGGCCAAGTATTGGCGTTCTTTGCCCAGCAGCCCAGGTGCGTCGTAGCTATGGAGGCCTGCGTGACTGCGCATGGCTGGGGACGCGAACTCGAGAGGCTTGGCCACTCTGTGCGCCTGATTCCCACCGCTTTACGTGAAGCCATTCGAAAAGCAGCAGAAGAATGATGCGGCGGATGCTGAAGCCATCGTCGAGGCGGCATTGCGTCCCACCATGCGTTTCGTCGCGGTTAAGACAGATGACCAACAGGCCCGCGCCATGCTGTTTCGCACGCGGCAGATGTGCGCACCAAGGCAAGTCGGATTGTCCCCAATGGCGTAAACCCTTTTGCGTGCGGCCCGATCGCTTACCTTGCTGTGGTCAGGCCGCCTTCAAGCGCGCCTTCGCCACCACTTGTGACAGGTGATCCATTCCGTAGGGCTTGGTCAGCACCAATGCATCGCGAAACCCATCAATCAGCCCACTTTCGCCATATCCGCTTGCAAAGATAACCGGAATGCCGCGGTCTTGCAGAATCGCAGCAAGGGGGAAAGACGCCACGCCGTGAACATTGATATCAAGAATAGCCATATCAAGATCGCCATATCTGGCAAACTCCATCCCACCAGCCACACGGGTCGCCGTTGACACCACGGAATGCCCAAGGTCCTGCAGCATACCGGCGAGATCAAGCGCAATGATGGCTTCGTCATCCAATATCATGAAACGTAAAAAGCCGGTATCCGCAGGCATTGTCATATCCGACTATGGGTCCAGGCCCGGCACCGGCGACTGAAACAGGCAAACCACGCCGGTATCGTCATAAGTAACCTTTACTTCGCCCAAAAGTTCCATCGGCAAAACCTGTTCGATCAGGCTGGATCCGAACCCCTTGCGAACTGGCGCTTTCACAGCCGGGCCGCCGCTCTCGGCCCATTGCCACCAAAGACGGGCTTTGTCAGC
>JBBRKS010000051.1:0-23830 GCA_038231775.1 Rhodobacterales bacterium
GCACGGCGGTGATGACCTACGGCTTCTAGATCGTGGCCGAAATGATCTATGGCCTGTCTGAGTATCTGGATGGCAAGGGAATGGAACTGTCAGATCTGGTCGGCAAAGCCACGCCCAACGTCACGGACTGGCAGTTCTTGAACCTCAACTATGTGACCAAGGCCAGGATTGATCAGGATGCCTGCATCAAATGCGGGCGCTGCTATGCGGCGTGTGAGGATACCAGCCATCAGGCCATCGCCATCAAACCGGGCAGGGTGTTTGAGGTGATGGACGACGAATGTGTCGCCTGCAACCTGTGCGTCAATGTCTGCCCGGTGGAGGATTGCATCACCATGGTCGAGGTGCCCAAGGGCGGTCTGGATCAGCGCACCGGCCGGACGGTGGGCGATTATGCCAACTGGACCCAGCATCCCAACAACCCGTCGGTTGCGGCTGAATGAGGCGGATTGGTATGGCGTGACAGCGTTGCTCTGGAGACTTTCGGTCAAGTCCCGAAACGCGCTTTGATGCGCTGGTTTTCGTCTCAGTCGGGGCGCGCGTGATCTTCGGCGCCAACAGCGACGCGATAGGGTTGGTGAACAGGGAAAAACGGAAGGCCAACCCGATCGTCTTTTTTACTTCACGTCAGAAGCCTTTTTTGACCTGACTGTTATTCGGCAATTCGGGCGCACCGTTTGAGGCCAAAAATTTTCGACGAAAATTTTTGGCAGCCCCGCCTAGATCAGCAAATCACTTTCATCAGGCCTGCATTGCAGATCACGATGAACTGACCGCCACATTCGATCAGGTGAAAGCCGCGCCTCTTCACCTTGGCGACAAAGACCGCGCGGCCGACTTCGCGGTCCACATCGCGGATGGCGCGGCGCACGATGCCGCAACGTCCAACCGCCTTGGCGGCAAAGATCGCCTCGGTCCAGGTCGGGTTGGGCTTGTAAAGGATCGGGAAAGACTGCGACATGTCATGCATCGGGTCAATCTGCCCAGTTCGTCGTTAACAAAGGGTGAACCGCGTCATGCAATATTCCCTCCTCGATCTCGCCCCCGTGTGTGAGGGCCAAACGGTGCGTGATGCACTGGCCAATGCTGCCGATCTGGCCGCTCATGCGGAAGGGTGGGGCTACAACCGCTATTGGTTGGCCGAACATCACAATATGCCGGGGATTGCCAGTGCCGCCCGGGGGGTGGTGTTTGGCCATGGGGCAGCACATACCAAACGCATCCGGGTCGGGGCGGGGGGGATCATGCTGCCCAACCACGCCCCCTTGGTGATCGCCGAACAGTTCGGCACGCTTGAGGCATTGTTTCCCGGCCGCATCGACCTTGGCCTTGGCCGTGCGCCGGGGTCTGACATGGCCACCGCGCGGGCCTTGCGCAGGCATATGGAGGCGTCGGACGAGTTCCCGCAGGATGTGCTGGAGTTGATCCACTACCTTGACGCGCCAGAGCCGCAAAACGTAAACCCCAATGCCGCAAGTCTGCGCAGCAGCGTGCAGGCATTCCCGGGGCAGGGCGCGCAGGTGCCGGTGTGGATTTTAGGGTCCAGCCTGTACGGCGCGCAACTGGCGGCCTATCTGGGCCTGCCCTATGCCTTTGCCAGCCATTTCGCCCCCGCCCAACTGGCCGAGGCGGCCCATGTCTACCGCAGCAGCTTTCGCCCCTCTGTCTGGCGCGACCGGCCTTATTTCATGATGGCGGTCGGCTTGTGTGCGGCGGCCACCGATGCCGAGGCGGAGTTTTTACGCTCCTCTCAGGTCATGTCCTTTGCCCGGTTGCGCACCGGTCAGGCGGGCCGCGTGCCGCCGCCGCAACACGATCTGTCGCACATTCCGGCACAGGTCATGGCGGGGGTTGAACAGGCGCTGTCTTGTGCAGCCGTAGGATCGCCGCAAACGGTACAGCGCCAACTGGCCGCCCTTGTGGCCGAATATCAGCCGGATGAGGTGTTGCTGACCGGCATGACCTATTCGCACGCCGCCCGTCTGGAATCGGTGCGCATCGGGGCCGAGGCGATGCAGGCGTTGGGGGCAGAGCCTGCGCAACTGGCCGCCTAGGGCGATACCAGCATCAGACGGTCACCCGGCCCTGCGGCGCGCAATTCGCGTTCGACCAGCGCGGGGCGAGGCAATGGCGGGGCTATCACGAAGATCCGACCACGGTAGCCGAAATGCTCCAGCGTCTCGACCATGCTTAACGCGTCGTGTTGGCCGGCGAACAGCGGCATCACGATGATGGTGGGGGCATGGGCTGTCAGAACCCCCCGGTTCAGCGTGCCAAACATCAGATGGGTGACATTCTGCAACGGGATCGGCCCGGACGGCGCGATCAACCCGGCACATTCAAGGGCCACAACACGGTCTTCTGCCGAGCTTGGCAGGTCTATAAGCCTTGGGTAGCTGTTTGGGGTGGGAACAACCATAACAGTTCCGAATCACGACTGCGACTCCAATGATGTTCAACCGCAGATCGCCAGAATTCCACTGGATGATCGTATAGCACGAAATTTGGCCGGACCTATGGACGCAGGGCAACAGTTTATAAAACGGTTACAATGCCGCTTGCAGGGTCAGCGGATGGGCTGATCGGCGCTGAATGGCCGCTGTGTCTGGCCGGGACTGGACTTGATCGGTCAAAGCTTGGTCCGGATACCACCTTTCCCGGGCAGGCGGTGGCCCGTAAAACCCGCGCCGGGACAGGCTTTGACTGGTCGCAGGACCGTAAGACAGGTAAACCGATACGATGGATCAGGATTTTCTTGGTGAACTGTTGGCCGGACTGCCCTTGCCCGCCTTGATGGTCGGCCCGGATGACCGCATCACCGCGACGAATGCGGCTGCACAGGCCCTGCTTGGGGCCGGGCTGGTCGGGCGTCACCATGCGTTCATTCTGCGTCAGCCCGAGGTGCTGGAGGCCATCGCTTCTGCCAGTCGCACCGGCCAACCGGCCGAGGCGCGCCATGTCATCCCCGGCCCCAGCCACGAGGTGATCCACCGCGTCACGGCAGCCCCGGTCGGGCGCGGCGTCTTGTGCACCTTTGAAGACCTGTCGGACCGCGAACAGATGGACGCGATGCGCCGCGATTTTGTCGCCAATGTCAGCCATGAATTGCGCACCCCCCTGACGTCGGTTCTGGGTTTCATCGAAACCTTGCGCGGCCCTGCGCGGGAAGATGCCGTCGCACGCGACCGCTTTTTGGCCATCATGCAGACAGAGGCTGAACGGATGGTCCGTCTGGTGCGCGACCTGTTGCATCTGTCCAAGGTCGAGGCGCAGGAACGCCAACGCCCGACCGACCGGCACGACATTGCCCGCCTTGTGACCTCGGCTGTGCACACCTTGCGCCCGATGGCGGAAGGTCTGCAAATTCGCCTCGTCTTGTCCGGTCTGGACCGCCCGGTGGAGATTCTGGCCGACCCTGACCAGATCACGCAGGTGGCGACCAACCTTGTCGAGAATGCGATCAAATACGGCGGCCCGGGCAAAGAGATCACCATCGCTTTGGCGCTGGAAGACAGCCTGCGCGGCCCCAAGGTGCGCCTGTCGGTCAAGGATCAGGGCGAGGGAATCGAACCCTTTCACCTGCCGCGACTGGCAGAGCGATTCTACCGGATCGACGGGCACCGCAGCCGCGACAAGGGTGGCACCGGGCTGGGCCTTGCCATCGTCAAACACATCGCACACCGGCACAGGGGCCGTCTGGTGATTGACAGTGCACCGGGCCAAGGGTCAACGTTTGCAGTGCTTTTGCCCGCGAACTGACGGCGTTTCGCTTGGAAAATCGACTGATTTCTGCCGGAAAACTGCCCGATCTTTGCTGAAGAACCGACCGCCCCTCGCCATTTTCTTTCTGCTGCAAGTGCGAAATAGACCGGTTTCTGTCATGTCCTTGTTACACACCTGTCGCAAAAGGTCCGCGCAGCAACCCTACATCGGGTTGGTAAGAGCGGCCAAACGGGCCTCTCTCTGACGCTTGGACAGGAGAATACGATGTCCCTCATGAAAATTTCCGCTTCCGCGCTGGCAATTCTTGCCGCTTCGGCCTTGACCGCCTCGGCACGTGACCAACTGCAGATTTCAGGCTCTTCGACCGTTCTGCCCTATGCCACCATCGTGGCCGAGGCGTTCGGCGAACAGGGCACCTTCAAGACCCCGGTCGTTGAAGGCGGCGGTTCGGGCGCTGGCCGCGCTGCTCTTTGCAAGGGTGTTGGCGAAGATACCATCGACATCGCCAACTCGTCCTCCAAGATCAAGCAGTCGGATATCGACACCTGCACTGCCAATGGCGTGACCGACATCATGGAAATCCGCATCGGGTATGATGGCGTGGTGTTCGCCTCTGACATCGCTGGTCCGGACTTTGCCCTGACCGCCGCTGCCATCTATGCCGGACTTGGTGCACAAGTCGCCAAAGACGGCGCTTTGGTTGCCAACACCGCCAAGACCTGGGCTGACGCTGACGCCAAACTGCCCGCGCAAGACATTCTGGCGCTGATCCCGGGCTCCAAGCACGGCACGCGTGAAGTGTTCAACCAGAAGGTCATCGAGGCGGGCTGCAAGAGCAGCGGTGCCTACGACCTCTATGTTGCCGCTTCGACCGGCGCGGATGACAAGGCCAAGGCTGCCGACGGCATCAAGGGCTGCGACACGCTGCGCACCGACGGTGTTCTGACCGAGATTGACGGCGACTACACCGAGACCCTGTCGCGTCTGGCTGCCAACAAGACCGCAATCGGCGTGTTCGGCCTGTCGTTTTACGAAAACAACACCGACAAGCTGAAAGTTGCCACGATGGAAGGCATCGTTCCGTCAACCGCCACCATCGCTGACGGCACTTACCCGGTGTCGCGTCCGCTGTTCATGTATGTCAAGAAAGCGCATATCGGCGTGATCCCCGGCCTGCAGGAATACCTGGACTTCTTCGTGTCCGACGACATGGTTGGCCCGGCTGGCAAGCTGGTCGAATACGGTCTGGTGTCTGACCCGGAACTGGCTGCAACCCAGGCTGCCGTCAAGGCCGGCACGCTGATGGCTCCGCTGAAGTAAGCTTGTGATCTAACGGCGCGCGGGACGGTCCCGCGCGTCCTTCTCATTCCTTACGGGTCGATCATGAGCCTTGGCTTTCTTCTGTTGATTGTTGTCGGGTTGACCATTGCAGGTTATGTAATCGGGCAACGCCGGGCGATGAGTGCGGTGGGCGGTGATATGCGCAAGCTGCACTCGCTTCCGACGTTTTACGGCTGGATCACCGCACTGGGTGTGCTGGTGCCCGCCTTTGCGCTGATCGTCGTATGGACCCTGGCTGAGGGGTTTTTCGTCCAGCACAGCGCCTTGTCCCATATCGCCGCCGCAGACGTTCCGGTCGACAGTTCGGTTGACCTGATGATGGCCGATGTGACGCGACTGGCCAACGGCTTAAGCGTTCTGGCCGCCAAAGGCACCGATCTTGCCCCGCTTGAAAAAGACATGGTTGCGCTGAAGACCGCGCTGGGTGCGGCCGGGGTTGCGATGGGCAACGACCCGACCCCGTCGATGATCGCCGCAGCCGAAGCTGCCCGCAGCACCACCGGTCTTTCGCGCATCCTGTTAAGCGTGATTGCGATTGTTCTGTGCGCCGGCGGCATGGCCTGGGGCCTAAGCCGGATCACCCCGGAGTTCCGCGCCCGCAACGCGACAGAGCGGGTGTCGATGGGCCTGCTGATTGCCGCCTCTTTGATCGCCGTACTGACCACGGTTGGCATCGTCTATTCGCTTCTGGCCGAAACGATCCACTTTTTCCGCATCTACCCGGCCACGACATTCTTTTTCTCGGCCACCTGGGACCCCAAGTTTGGCGGCGGTTCCACCCTTGGCATCCTGCCACTGGTCTGGGGTACGCTGTATGTCTCTGTCATCTCGTTGATTGTTGCAGTGCCGATCGGGTTGTTTTCGGCGATTTATCTGGCCGAATATGCCTCAAAACAAGTGCGCGGCATCGTCAAACCGCTGATCGAGATTCTGGCGGGCATCCCGACCATTGTGTACGGCCTGTTCGCGCTGATCACCGTCGGCCCCCTGCTGCGCGACTGGATCGCGATGCCCATGGGGATTGGCAATTCGTCGTCGTCGGTGATGACGGCGGGTCTGGTCATGGGGATCATGGTCATTCCGTTCGTCTCCTCACTGTCGGACGATATCATCAACGCGGTGCCGCAAAGCTTGCGCGACGGCTCGTTGGGTCTGGGCGCCACACGGTCCGAAACGATCCGTCAGGTCGTCATCCCCGCCGCCTTGCCCGGCATCGTCGGGGCCGTGCTGCTGGCCGCATCCCGCGCGATTGGTGAGACGATGATCGTGGTGCTTGGCGCAGGGGCCGCCGCCAAACTGTCGCTGAACCCGTTTGAGGCGATGACGACCGTCACCGTCAAGATCGTCAGCCAACTGACCGGCGACACCGAATTCGCCTCACCCGAAACGCTGGTCGCCTTCGCGCTTGGCCTGACCCTTTTCACCTTCACACTGGCCCTGAACGTGGTGGCTCTGGTGATCGTGCGCAAATACCGGGAGCAATACGAATGACCGACGCGACCCCGAACATGGCCCCAGCGGCGACCCCGAACAGCCATTCGCTGTTTGACCCAGACAAGCGCACCATGGCGCGCAATGGGGCAGAGGCGCGCTTCAAACTGTACGGTCTGATCGCCATCGTGCTGGCGCTGCTGGCACTGGTCTGGCTGCTGATCTCTATCTTCTCTGCTGGCCTTCCCGCCTTCCGCCAGACCTTCATCGACATTCCGGTGACGTTGGACGCTGCCGTGCTGGACAAATCCGGCCATGCTGATCCGGTAGAGATGGCAACGGTTTCGACCATCGGTTACGCCAAGGTCATCGCCAAATCGCTGTCCGATCTGATCGCTACCAAAGGCATCGACATCGGCACGCTGACCGACAAAGACATTGCGGGGATGATATCAGAGGAATCCGCCGCCACTTTGCGCAACAAGGTTCTGGGCAACCCCAAACTGCTGGGCACCTCTATCCCGTTCACCGCCATCGCGAACGGCCGGATCGACGGCTACTTCAAAGGCCGTGTCACGATGGAGACGGCGGCGCGTGACAAGAACACCTCGCCCGAAAAGCTGATGCTGGCTGACAAGCTGGTCGCGGCGGGCATCATGCAGATGCGCTTCAACACCGGTTTCATGACCATGCCCGATGCGTCCGACAAGCGGCCAGAGGCGGCGGGTCTGGGTGTGGCCATCATCGGATCACTGTACATGATGTTCGTGGTTCTGTGTCTGGCCTTGCCCATCGGGGTTGCAGCTTCGGTCTATCTTGAAGAGTTTGCGCCCAAGAACCGCTGGACTGACCTTATTGAGGTGAACATCGCCAACCTAGCCGCCGTGCCGTCGATTGTGTACGGCATCCTTGGCCTGTCGTTCTTCATCAACTTTGCCGGACTGCCGCAGTCGGCCCCCATCGTTGGCGGACTTGTGCTGACGCTGATGACCCTGCCGCGCATCATCATCCCGACCCGTGCGGCGTTGAAAGCCGTACCGCCCAGCATCCGCGATGCGGCTTTGGGTGTGGGGGCGTCAAAGTTGCAAACGGTGACTCACCATGTGTTGCCGCTGGCGATGCCCGGTGTGCTGACCGGCACGATCATCGGTCTGGCGCAGGCCTTGGGAGAAACCGCCCCCTTGCTGCTGATCGGCATGGTGGCTTTTGTGCGCGATTTTCCCGGTGCCCCGCCCGAAGGTCTGTTCGACCCCGCGTCGGCCCTGCCTGTGCAGATCTACAACTGGACCCAGCGCGGCGATCCCGGCTTTGTCGAACGCGCCTCGGGGGCCATCATCGTCCTTCTGGCGTTTCTTATCGTCATGAACACAGCGGCCATCATTCTGCGTCGCAAATACGAACGCCGTTGGTAAGCCAGGAGATACGCCAATGAAAGACATCAGACTGGAGCGCGACGTGCTGACCACCACCAACAAAATCGAGGCCCGCAAGGTTCAGGTCTATTACGGGACCAACCATGCCCTGAAAGACGTCGATGTCGATATCCTCGACAAGACCGTGACCGCCTTTATCGGGCCGTCGGGGTGTGGCAAATCGACCTTTCTGCGCTGCCTGAACCGGATGAACGACACCGTCGCCTCCGCCCGCGTCGAAGGCTCGATCAAGCTGGAGGGTGAGAACATCTATGACGCCCGCGTTGACCCGGTGCAGTTGCGCGCCAAGATCGGCATGGTGTTTCAAAAGCCCAACCCGTTCCCGAAGTCGATCTATGACAACGTGGCTTATGGTCCGAAAATCCACGGTCTGACCCGCACCAAGGCTGAACTCGACGAAGTGGTCGAGGCCTGCCTGCGCAAGGCAGCCCTGTGGAACGAGGTCAAGGACCGTCTGCAATCGCCCGGCACCGGTCTTTCGGGTGGCCAGCAGCAGCGTCTGTGCATCGCGCGCGCCATCGCGACCTCTCCGGAAGTGTTGCTGATGGACGAGCCGTGTTCCGCCCTTGACCCCATCGCCACCGCACAGGTGGAAGAGCTGATTGACGAGTTGCGCAGCCAGTTTTCGGTGGTGATCGTCACCCACTCGATGCAGCAGGCGGCCCGGGTCAGCCAGAAGACCGCTTTCTTCCACCTTGGCTATCTGGTCGAGTATGGTGAGACGGGTGCTATCTTCACCAATCCCAAGGATCCGCGCACCGAATCCTACATCACCGGCCGGATCGGCTAAGGGGGTATCATGAACACTGACCGCCACATTGCTTCGGCATTTGACCGCGATCTGGAAGGGGTTCAGGCCCTTGTCCTTAAAATGGGCGGCCTGGTCGAGGCTGCCTTGTCCGATGCCGCAACAGCACTTGAGACCCGTGATGAGGCCTTGGCCGAACGGGTGCGCCAAGGCGACAACGCGATTGACGCGCTGGAAGAACAGGTGAATTCGGAATGTGTCCGCCTGATCGCCTTGCGTGCGCCGATTGCCAGTGATCTGCGCGTCGCATTGACCGTGATGAAAATTGCAGGGTCGCTGGAACGTTGCGGCGATTATGCCAAGAACCTTGCCAAACGGTCGATCGTGCTGGCCCAGATGCACACGATTGAGGGGGCCTCAGGGTCGATCCGCCGCATGGCGCGTCAGGTCGGGCTGCTGCTGAAAGATGCGCTGGATGCGTTCATCACGCATGATGTGGCGCTTGCGACCGCCGTGCGCCAGCAGGACAAAGACGTCGATCAGATGTATTCCGCCCTGTTCCGCGAGTTTCTGACCCATATGCTGGAAGATCCGCGCAACATCACCGCCTGCATGCATCTGCATTTCATCGCCAAGAACATCGAGCGGGTGGGTGACCATGCCACCTCTATTGCCGAGCAGGTGATTTATCTGGCCACCGGCGCTTTGCCCACCGATCCGCGTCCCAAGTCGGATTCGGTGTTGTCGGGGCAAGACTGATGGCCCAGCCGATTGTCCTGCTGGTCGAGGATGAACCCGCCCAGCGCGAGGTTCTGGCCTATAACCTTGAGGCTGAAGGCTTTGACGTGCAGCGCGCCTCAAACGGGGAAGAGGCGCTGATGCTGGTCGCCGAAAGCCCGCCGGATCTGATCCTGCTGGACTGGATGATGCCGCATGTTTCGGGATTGGAAGTCTGCCGCCGTCTGAAGATGCGGCCCGAAACCCGCGGTATCCCGATCATCATGCTGTCGGCCCGGTCAGAAGAGGTCGACAAGGTGCGCGGGCTTGAGACCGGGGCCGATGACTATGTCATCAAGCCCTATTCCATCATGGAACTGATGGCCCGCCTGCGCGCCCATCTGCGGCGGGTGCGGCCTTCAACCCTTGGTCTGACGCTGGAATGGGGCGATATTTCGCTGGACCCTGAAACCCACCGCGTGCTGCGCGCTGGCCAGACCCTGAAACTGGGCCCGACCGAGTTTCGCCTGCTGGCGACGTTTCTGGAAAAGCCCGGTCGTGTATTTTCACGCGAACATCTCTTGGACCGCGTATGGGGTCGTGAGATTTATGTCGACAGCCGCACAGTCGACGTCCATGTCGGCCGCCTGCGCAAAGCCCTGTGCAATTTCGGCGGCGACGACCCGCTGCGCACTGTGCGCGGCGCTGGGTATGCGTTGGGCTAAGGCACAGTAAGAGTGCCGGAGTTCTTTGCGGTTTGATTTCAGACCAACGTTGCGACCTGCATCGGCGGCTGGAGGGTTTCACACCCTCCAGACCTCCCGCGGATTATTTGGACCTGGATGAATTGGGCAAGGGCGGGCGTTCTTTTGGCCATTGGTGCGGTCTAGATTCCAGCCCCGTTCCGGGCGTGGTTTTGAGCCGTTGATCCCGCCGCTGCCTGTTCCTTCTCTCAAAACGGGTTGCAAGTTCAGCTATCATTTGCGCAGATAATTTGATCAAACTTCTCTGGCGCTTTCGCAACGCTCTGCTAGTCTGCTGCGTATTGACTGGAGATTCAAAATGACCGCTGCCCCGCAGAACGCCACCCAAAACCGCACCAACGCAAACCTGTTTGAGATGGACCGCCGCCACTCGCTGCACCCGTGGACCAACTTCGGCCCGTTTGAACGTGAGGGGGCGCTGGTGATTTCGCGCGGGCAGGGCTGCAGTCTTTGGGATGCCGACGGGCGCGAATATCTCGACGCGGTCGGCGGGTTGTGGTGCACCAACATCGGCCTTGGGCGGCGTGAGATGGCAGAGGCGATTGCTGATCAGGCCGAACGTCTGGCGTTTTCCAACACCTTCGTTGACATGACCAATGAACCGACAGCCCGCCTTGCCGCCAAGATCGCCGACCTTGCCCCCGGCGATCTGAACCGCGTGCATTTCACCACGGGTGGGTCAACTGCCGTCGATACCGCCGTTCGGATGGTCAGCTATTACCATCATTCCAAAGGCAACCCCGACAAGACCGACATCGTGGCGCGGGACTATTCCTACCACGGATCGACCTACCTGTCGCAATCGGTCGGCAAGCGCCCCGGTGACCGGGTGGAAGAGTTCCGCTACAAGACCGACGGCATCCACCACCTGTCCGTCCCCAACCCCTACCGCCGCCCGGCCCACCTGACCGAAGCGCAGTTTTGCGACACCCTGATTACCGAGTTTGAGGCATTGATTGCCCGTGTCGGGGCCGACAAGATCGGCGGCTTCATTGCCGAGCCGATCCAAGCCTCTGGTGGCATCATCATCCCGCCTGAAGGCTACCTGTTCCGCATGTGGCAGGTCTGCCAGCGCCACGATATCCTGTTCATCGCCGACGAGGTCGTCACCGCCTTTGGCCGTCTGGGGCATTGGTTCGCCAGCCTGTCAGAATTCGGCGTGCAGCCTGACATGATCACCTCTGCCAAGGGCCTCACCTCGGGCTACCAACCCCTTGGCGCGCTTATCTTTTCGGACCGCATCTGGGACGCGATGGCGCAAGGCGGAGAGCGCTGGTTCACCTCTGGCCTGACCTATAGCGGCCATCCGGTCGCCTGCGCTGCCGCGCTGAAAAACATCGAGATCATTGAGCGTGAGGGGCTTTTGGCCTACGCCACCACAGTCGGCACCTATTTTGAAACGCGGATGGCTCAGCTGTCCGCCCTGCCATTGGTCGGCGATGTGCGCGGCAAAAAGCTGATGCTGTGCGTCGAGAATGTCGCCAACAAAGACACCAAAGCCCTGCTGCCGGACGGCGTGAACGAAAGCAAGCGCATCTCGAACGCCTGCGAGGAAATGGGCCTGTTGGTCCGCCCGATCGGCCACCTGAACGTGATGTCACCGCCTTTGGTGATCACCGAAACCCAGATCGACTTCATCGCCGAAACGCTTGAAAAGGCGATCACAAGGGTGACGGATGATCTGGTGCGCGAGGGGTATAAGGTCGGGTAGGGCAGGGTTCATCTTGCTGAAGGGCAATTGCAAGGGAGTCGGGGTAACCCCCGACCTACTGGCCTTGGCGATGATCACAACCGCCCAACCGCATGGTGTGCGTGCCACCTCCCAACACATGTAGGTCGGGGGTCACCCCGACTCCGCTCCGCCCAAAACCCCACATCGCCCACCACCACCTGTTGACAAGCCCGCCCCAAGCTTTATCCCTGCCTCATCCGGATCAGCGGCGTCTCCGGTTCCAATGACCCGAGCCTAAACCCCCGAGTTCATAATGGCCCTTGAAGACGCCAAAGCCCAGGTCGACACCGCGTTCACCCGCACCACCCAACGCGGCTATGCGTTTGAAAACGCGTTCGGCGGTGCGACCAGTTTCCTGCGCCGCACCTATACCAAAGACCTTGCGGGGGTGGACCTTGCCATCACCGGCGTGCCGTTTGATCAGGCCGTCACCCACCGCGCCGGCACCCGTTTTGGTCCGCGCGCGATCCGTGAGGCATCGGCCCTGATGCCCTATGATCCCCCGCACGGCTGGCCAACCAACCCGCTGGAAGAGATGAACATCATCGACTACGGCGACCTTGCCTTCGACTATGCCCGCACCCAGGATTTCCCCGAAACCCTGACCGCACACATCCGCCATATCCTGTCAGCCAATGCCGGAACCATCACGCTTGGCGGCGATCATTTCATCACCTTCCCGATCCTGCGCGCCTATGCGGAAAAGTTCGGCCCGCTGGCCCTGATCCACTTTGACGCCCATTCCGACCTGTGGCCCGACGATGATTACGCCCGCATCGACCACGGCACGATGTTCTACAAGGCGGTGAAATCCGGCCTTGTGGACCCCAAACGCTCTGTCCAGATCGGCATTCGCACGACGACCGAGGATTATCTGGGCGTCAACGTGATCACAGCGCGCGAGGTTCATGAAAAGGGGACTGACTGGGTGGTGGCGCAGACCAAGGATATCGTGGGTTCGTCAAACACCTACATGACCTTTGATATTGACGCGCTGGACCCAGCCTTTGCGCCCGGCACGGGAACTCCGGTGTGGGGCGGCCTTGCAAGCTGGCAGGCGGCGGCGATGCTGCGTGACCTGGCAGGCATCAACATGGTCGGCGGTGACGTGGTCGAGGTTTCGCCGCCCTATGACACCACCGGGGCCACCGCAATCGCGGGCGCCCATGTCGCTTATGAACTCGTCTGCCTGTACCACTGGGCCAGAACACAAAGGTGATCCGCATGGGAGTGAACGTTCTGACTGTGCTGATCGTCGTCGCCGTGCTGGCAGCGCTGGCCTATATCCGGCTTGCCCCCAGTGATCCTGCGGTCTGGCACAAGGCCCTTGCCACCACAGCGCCGCTCCGCCCCGGCCCATGTGTCGATCAGATCGTGCGGGTGTCCAACGGGGCCAGCGCCACCTGCCTGCTGGCGATCAGCCCGCAGGACACCCTGCACAAGCTGGAGGCGATTGCCCTGACCGCGCCGCGCACCCAGCATCTTGCGGGCAGCGCGGACGAGGGGCGTATCACCTGGGTCGCCCGTTCGTTCCTGATCGGGTTTCCCGACTATGTGACAGCGCAAACCGCACAAACCCCTGACGGCACACGGCTCGACATTTCCTCACGCCAGCGCTTTGGCAACGCTGATGCCGGGGTGAACGCGGCCCGCCTGAAAGACTGGCTTACCCAACTTTAACCCTTTCATTCTGGCGGAAATATTCCACAGGGGCATGGGGGTGTGAAACCCACCCCTTCTTAAGACCCACACTCCTTTTCAGCCCTTGACCGGCCAGCCGTTCCGGGCCAAACCGCCCCCTATGGTGCCCTTGGACAAACTCGCCCAGATCTCGCAACGTTTCGACTATGTCGAGGCGCGGCTGAACGCGGGCGGCAACCCGGCCGAGATCGCAGGTCTGTCGCGCGAATATTCCGACCTTGGCCCGGTGATCGCCGAAATCAACGCCTACCGCCGCGCCTTGGATGAGGTGGCCGAGGCGGAGCAGATGCTGAACGACCCCGAAATGCGCGCCCTTGCGCTGGAAGAACTGCCCAACCTCAAAGCGCGCATCCCGGATATGGAACTGGCGCTGCGGCTGGCCCTGCTGCCCAAGGATGCCGCCGACGCGCGCCCCGCCATTCTGGAGATTCGCCCCGGCACGGGGGGGGACGAGGCCAGCCTGTTCGCCGCCGACCTGCTGCGCATGTACCAGCGCCACTGCGAACGCATGGGCTGGACGTTCGAGATCATGGATGAACAGGTCACCGATCTGGGCGGCATCAAGGAATTGACGGCTCATGTGCAGGGCGCAGGCGTCTTTGCCCGGCTGAAATACGAATCCGGCGTGCACCGCGTCCAGCGCGTGCCGTCAACCGAAGCGAGTGGCCGCATCCACACCTCTGCCGCAACCGTCGCCGTCCTGCCAGAGGCGCAAGAGGTGGATATCGACATCCCGGCTTCAGACATCCGCATCGACACCATGCGGGCATCCGGGGCAGGGGGCCAGCACGTGAACACCACCGATTCGGCGGTGCGCATCACCCACCTGCCGACCGGCATCATCGTCACCTCGGCGCAGAAATCGCAGCACCGCAACAAGGATCTGGCGATGGCCGTCCTGCGCGCCCGCCTGTATGAGATTGAGCGTGAGCGGATTTCCTCTGAACGCTCTGCCGACCGCAAGGCGCAGGTCGGCTCTGGTGACCGGTCAGAGCGCATCCGCACCTACAACTTTCCGCAAGGCCGCATGACAGACCACCGCATCAACCTGACGCTGTATTCGCTGGGCCAGATCATGGACGGCAACCTGACAGAGGTGATTGATGCCCTTGCCGCCCACGATCAGGCCGCCCGTCTGGCCGACGTCGAATGAGCGCTGCCCTGACCCTGCGCGCCGGCATCGCCACCTTGCGTGAGGCTGGGATAGAGGATGCCCCGCGTGATGCGCGTCTGCTGATGGCCAAGGCGATGGGGGTTCCGGCCGACCGTCTGACCCTGCATCTGCAGGATGATCTGGCGCCCGCCGCTGTCACAAGCTTTACCGATCTTGTCAAAACCCGCGCTTCCCGGCAGCCGATGGCGCAGATTCTGGGCGAACGGCTGTTCTGGGGCCGCAGCTTTGAAGTGACCCGCGACACGCTTGACCCGCGCCCCGAGACCGAGGTTCTGGTGTCCGAGGCGCTGTCGCAGCCGTTTTCCACCCTGCTGGACCTTGGCACCGGATCGGGCTGCATCCTGATCTCTTGCCTTCTGGGCATGCCTTTGGCGACCGGGCTTGGCACTGACATATCCGAAGCGGCCCTGCGCGTCGCCGCCCGCAACGCGGCGCGCCACGACCTGACCCGGGCGCGTTTTCAGGTATCGGACTGGCTGCGCGCCGTCCCCGACCGGTACGACCTGATCGTGTCCAACCCGCCCTACATTGCCGAGGCAGAGATGTCCGGTCTGTCCCCCGAGGTCCGTGATTGGGAGCCCAAGCGCGCCCTGACCCCGGGCGGTGACGGTCTGGCCGCCTACCGTGCCATCGCGTCCGGTGCGCCCGCCCGCCTTGTGTCCGGTGGCCGCCTGTTGCTGGAAATCGGGCCGACCCAAGGGGCTGCCGTCATGGCTCTTCTGGCCAGGCAAGGCTTGGAAAACCTGCGCATCCTGCCCGATCTGGATGGCCGCGACCGAGTGGTCTGCGCTGTAAAGCCGCAGGCTGGTACGGACTGAACCGACGCCTGACAGCCGGTTCACAGCATTTGAACCAAAATTCTTCTTGCCCGCATCCCGGACCTGTGGTTAGTCAAACCACGCAAGCCGACGCGGAAGGCCATTCTGGCCGCCACGAAGCCTGCGGATGCCCGCCTCTCGCTGATGCTTCTTCTGGTCGCACTGACCAAGGCGATGGGGCGCAGGACAACCGGATCAAAGGACAACATGCGCTCTTCCAAGTCCCGCTCGCGTTCGAAGACGAACCGCCCGCGCACGCTCGGCAACATCATCAACCGGGTTTTTGACAGTTCGGGCCCCGACGGCAAGGTGCGCGGCACCCCGGCCCAGCTGATCGAGAAATACCAGTTTCTCGCCCGCGATGCCCAGTTGTCGAATGACCGTGTGGCGGCTGAAAACTTCCTGCAACATGCCGAACATTACACAAGGCTTCTGGCCGAGGCCAACCGTGAGATGGCCGCCGAAACGGAAAGCCGCCAGCAAAGCTATCCGCCGAACGGTCAGGGTTCGGGCCAGAATGGTGGGCAGAACGGCGGTCAGAATGGCAACCAGAACGGTGGCCAGAATGGCGGCCAGAACACCCAGCAACGCGACCGGGTCCAGCCACAAGGCGACCGCCGCGATGACCGGGGGGAATACCGCACCGATTACCGTGCCGACTACCGCGAAGACCGCGACGAACAGCCCGATGTTGCTGGCCATGACGTGATAGACGTTGCAGGCTATGACGATGCCGGTCTGGTCGAAACCCCCGAAGCGGCCCCGCGGAGTGAGCGTAACACCGACCAACGCCCGCCGCGCAACGACGATTACCGCCGCCCCCAGACCCGCCCGCAAGACAACCAGCGGAGCGATGGTCAACAACGGAATGACGGTCAACAGCGCAACGACAACCAGCAGCGCAACGACGGCCAACAACGCAACGACGGGCAGCAGCGCAACGACAACCAGCGGCGGACCTATCCGCCCCGCGTTGACCAAAACCGCAGCGAGCAAAACCGTTCCGACTCCAAGGGCAATGACCAGCCCCGTGCGGAGCGTTCGCAGCAAGACCGCCCGCAGCAGGATCGCAACCAGCAGGATCGCAACCAGCAGGATCGTCCTCAACAGGACCGCAGCCAGCAGGACCGTCAGCCAAACGACCGCAACCAACAGGACCGGAATCAGCAAGACAGGAATCAGCAGGACCGTCAGCCAAACGACCGGCCGCAACAAGACCGCTCCACCGATCCGCAGCGCAACGACGCTTCGCGTGGTCCGCGTTCTGAGAACTCGCGGTCTGACACTCCGCGCCCTGAGACCTCGCGTTCTGACGCCCCTGCGCCCGAAGCCTCGCGTCCCGAGGTGTCTCGTGCGGTGACTGCGCAGCCTGAGGGGGAGCGTGCGGAAACGGCAGCCGTGGCAATCGCTGCAGCACCCGTTGCTGCTGCAAAAGCCCCGGTCACCCGAGCACCCAGAGCGATGCGTGTGCAACCTGACGCTATGGCCGCAGGTCAACCGGTGCAGGCCGCAGCGCCAGCCGCAAGCCAAAGCCCGGCCGCCGAAACCGAAGCGGCACCGAAAAAGCGCGCACCTGTGGCGCGTGCCAAGCCTGCTGCCAAAAAGCCGTCTGATTCTGCCGAAGGGTCAGGCTCTGCCGGATCGACCGAACCTGTTTCGGACTGATCTGCTCGACGCCGAGTGACAAACGACCAAAAGGGGCGCCTCAGGCGCCCCTTTCCACAACCGCCCGGGCCAAGGCGCAGAACCGTTCCAGTTCGATCTCTTCGGCGCGGGCGGTGGGCGGGATGCCGACGCTGGTCAGCAAAGCCTCGACATCGCCGCCAAGGGGTTTCAGGCTGGACCGCAGCATCTTGCGGCGCTGCCCAAAGGCGGCTGCCACCACGCGGGACAAAACCTTGTCATCGGCAGGATAGCGCGGCGCTTCCAGGCGGTTCAGGTGCACCACCGCCGAATGCACCTTGGGGGCCGGGGTAAACGCCTCTGGCGGCAAATGCATGACGATCTTGGCATCGGCCCGCCATTGGCACAGCAGGGCCAGCCGCCCGTAATGGTCATCCCCCGGTTTGGCGGTGATCCGCAGGGCAACCTCACGCTGGAACATCAGCGTCATCGAGGTCCAGAACGGCGGCCAGACCTTGGGCGTCAACCAGCGGATCAACAGTTCAGTGCCGACATTGTAGGGCAGGTTGGCCGCGATGCGCACCGGCGGGGTCAGCAGAGCCGCCATATCCACCGCCATGGCATCGCCCTCAATCACGGTCAGACGGCCGGGATAGACGGCAGCAATCTCGTTCAGGGCGGCGATGCAGCGCGGGTCTTTCTCGATCGCCACGACACGGCGTGCCCCTTCGACCAAAAGACCGCGCGTCAGACCGCCGGGGCCGGGGCCGATCTCCAGCACGTCCGCGCCAGCTATGTCACCCGCCAGACGGGCGATCTTGGCGGTCAGGTTAAGGTCCAGCAGGAAGTTCTGACCCAGCTGCCGCTTGGCCACCAGATCATAAGAATTGATCACATCGCGCAGGGGCGGCAGTCCGTCAATCGTGGCCAAGGCACCCTCCGTGCGGCTTTGGTTCTAACTGGCGCGGAATGCGGGGCACTGCAAGCCCAAGAGGTGAGGGTCTGGGCAGGGTGAAGGGCAGGCAAGAGCCTCCGGCGGGAGTATTTGGCAAAGAGCAATTGGCAAGATACGGGGAGTGGTGGTTGACCCGTCGCGGCAGGTTGGGCAAAACGGCGGGATGGAACAGCATTTCGCCTTGCGACTGAAGGCCACCCCGTTGGTGCATGACCGTGCCGTGGCCGAGGGGATCGCGGCGATCTTGGGCGATATTGACCCGAGGCTGTGCGCTCTGGTGGCGGCGGCGGCGTCTTGCGCGCCCTATCTGCGCGATCTGGTTGGCAAAGAGGGGGTGTGGCTGCGCGGTGCGCTTGCAACCTCACCCGAAGCGGCCTTTGCCGGGGTGCTGGCAGAGATGGCGGAGGGTTCGCCCGAGGCTTTGGCGTCGCGCCTGCGCCGGGCCAAGCGGCGGGCGGCGGTGCTGATCGCTTTGGCCGATCTGGGCGGGGTCTGGGACTTGACCCAAGTGACCGAGGCTTTGACGCAACTGGCCGACCGGGCCGTGCAACTGTGCGTGACGTCCCTGGTCGCTGACGAAATGCGGCGCGGCAAACTGCCCCACGGCGAGCCGGCCAGCGGGGCAGGCATGGTCGTGTTGGCGATGGGCAAGATGGGCGCGCGCGAGTTGAACTATTCGTCTGACATCGACCTGATCTGTCTGTTTGATGAGACGCTGTATCCCGGCTCCGAACACGAGGCGCGGGCGGTGTTCATCCGCATCACCCGCAAGATGACCGCTCTTTTGTCGGATATCACGCCCGAGGGCTATGTGTTTCGCACCGATCTGCGCTTGCGCCCGGATGCCTCTGTCACGCCGGTCTGTCTGTCGATGGCGGCGGCCAGTGCTTATTATGAGGCCGAGGGGCGCACCTGGGAACGGGCCGCCTATATCAAGGCGCGGGCCTGTGCCGGGGATATCGCGGCGGGCGCGCGGTTTTTGAAAGGGCTGACGCCGTTTGTCTGGCGCCGCCATCTGGATTACGCCGCCATTCAGGACGCCCACGACATGCGCCTGCGCATCCGCGAACATCGCGGTCTGAACCGGCCTTTGACGGTTGAGGGGCACAATATCAAACTGGGTCTTGGCGGCATCCGCGAGATTGAATTCTTCACCCAGACCGGCCAGTTGATCGCAGGCGGGCGCGATCCTGATCTGCGGGCGCGCGGGACCGAGGCGGGCTTGCAGGCTTTGGCCAACAAGGGCTGGCTGCCGCAAGAGGTGGCCTCGGACCTGTCGGGTGCCTACCGCGACCTGCGGATGATCGAACACCGCTTGCAGATGGTCTTGGATGAACAGACCCAGACCATGCCGGACAGTGCCTCCGCCATGGCGCGGATCGCGGCCTTTTGCGTGATGGAAGAGGATGCATTCCGCACCAGCTTTCTGGAGCGTCTGCGCCGGGTCGACCAGCTGACCGAGGGCTTTTTTGCCCCCAATGCCACCGAGGCCGCGCCTGAAATACCGGCCCCATCGCGGGCCATCGTCGAACGCTGGCCGCATTATCCGGCGCTGCGGTCTGACCGGGCTCAGGCGATCTTTGCCCGCCTGAAACCCCTGTTGCTGCGCAAGCTGATGCAAAGCGCGCAACCGCAAGAGGCTTTGGTGGCGCTTGACGGCTTTCTCGCCGGTCTGCCGTCCGGCGTGCAGATCTTCAGCCTGTTTGAGGCCAACCCGCCTTTGGTCGATCTGATCATCGACATCGCGGGCACCGCCCCGGCCTTGGCGCTGTATCTGTCGCGCAACGCTTCGGTGCTGGAAGGGGTGATCGGCGGGTCGTTCTGGGCACCTTGGCCGGGTGTTTCGGGACTGGTTGCCGATCTGACCCGGCGGCTGGCGGGGGCGGCAGATTACGAACGGGCCTTGGGCATTGCGCGCATCTGGCTGAAGGAATGGCATTTCCGGGTCGGGGTCCACCATCTGCGCGGTCTGGCCGACGCGTTTGAGGCGGGCAAGTGCTATGCCGATCTGGCCAGTGCCGTGATCGCCGCCTTGTGGCCGGTGGTGCTGGCCGACTTTGCCCGCCGTCACGGCCCGCCGCCGGGCCGGGGCGCTGTGCTGGTGGGCATGGGGTCGTTGGGGGCAGGGCGGCTGAATGCGCAGTCGGACCTTGATCTGATTGTCATCTATGATCCGCTGGAAGATGCGAGTTCAACCGGGCCGCGCCCGCTTGGCACCCGGCCCTATTATGCGCGTCTGACGCAGGCGATGGTGACCGCCCTGACCGCCCGCACCGCAGAAGGCTGGCTGTACGAGGTTGACATGCGCCTGCGCCCGTCGGGTCGTCAGGGACCGGTTGCGACCTCTCTTTCAGCGTTCAAGGCGTATCAGGAGGAGCAGGCCTGGACCTGGGAACATCTGGCCCTGACCCGCGCCCGGGTGCTGGCCGGGGATGCGACCCTGGGCGACGAGGTCGAGACGTTCCGCCGCGATCTGCTGGCGCGCAAGGGGCAGGGTGCCAAGGTCCGCGCCGATGTGGCAGAGATGCGGGCCCGTCTGGCAGAGGCCAAGCCCGGCCTTGCCGCGTGGGAGGCCAAGGACGGCCCCGGCAAGCTGATGGACATTGAACTGTGCGCCCAGATGCTGGCCCTTTTGTCGGCAAGTCCTGCGCGCGGGGTCGAACGCCAGCTTGCCGCTGGCCGTTCCGGCGGCAACCTGTCGCAAACGGACGAGACGGTTTTGCTGAACGCGATGAGGCTTTTGTGGCGGTTGCATTGCAGTGCGCGGCTTTTGTCGGACCGCCTGCCAGAGCCGCAAAGCCTTGGCGCCGGTGCCTTGGCTTTTGTTTTGCGCGAAACCGGGGCGACGGATGCGCAAGCCTTGACCAAAGCTGTGGCGCAGGTCGCAGCCGGGGCCGCGGCAGTGATAGACGGCATGATGCGGTGAAGGGACAGAACGTGGACAGAACCGAGGCCGACCCCAAGGGGCTTGTGCGCGAAAGCTATCTGATCGAGGGGATCACTCTGGCGGAATGCCGTTCGATCTTTATCGACTGGGCGTTAAGCCTTGCGGTTGGGGCGGATACCTCTGCCGCCATCGACGTGCTTTTGGCGCAGTACGGCAGCGCTGCGCCCGATCATCCGATGAGTGAGACGTTGAAAGCCGGGCATGGGGTAGCTGATACGCCCAGACGGCGTGGCGGGCGGTTGGGGCGGCAGAATGATCTGACGTAAGGGTTTGCCGGGCGCTTGCTGATTTTTCGCAGAAAAATAGTGGGCGAATCGATTTTTCGCAGAAAAATCGTTGGCCTGGAACACGATTTTTCTGCGAAAAATCAAGTACGGCAGCGCAGCTTAACGGTCCAGACGCCCTTGCCGCCCGCCGCGCCGTTTGGTCATGCGCGGGGCGCGGTTCGGCAGGTCTGCCATGATCGTCTGACGTTCAGCAGGGCTTAACCGCGACCAGCGCCCGATTTCATCAATCGTGCGCAAGCAGCCGACGCACAGCCGCTCTTCGGGATGGATGACGCATATTTTGATGCAGGGCGAGTGCACCTCGTCGCGGGCCCAGATCTCATCAGTCATAACGATCACTCATGACAGGTCCTGAGACTCAGATATGGTCTGGCGGCGCAAAGTGTCCAGCCGGTCCAGCGCCCCTTGCAGGATATATCCCGCTGCCACCTGATCAATCACCGCAGCGCGCCGTTTGCGCGATGCATCTGCCTCCAATAAGGCACGTTCGGCGGCGACGGTTGACAAACGCTCGTCCCAGAAGGTGATCGGCAGATCGGTCAGTTTCATCAGGTTGCGCGCAAAGGCTTGGGTGGTCTGCACCCGGGGGCCCGCCGTGCCGTCCATGTTCAGGGGCAGGCCAAGGATGATGCCCTTGACCTCGCGCGACGTCAGCAGGGCAAGCAAAGCCTGCGCATCCAGCGTGAATTTTTCGCGCCGTATCACGGTGATCGGCGTTGCAACCAGACGGCGGAGGTCTGAAATCGCCACGCCAATGGTCTTGTCGCCCAGATCAAGCCCGCAGATCGCACGGTTGGGCGGAAGAGTTGCGGCAAACTCCACAATATCCTGAAAGATCACTCTGAAACACCCGCCGCCAGTGCCGCAGCTTTCAGCGCTGACAATTCGCCGGGCTTGCCAGCGTAATCCGCCTCGGCCTTGGTATAGGCGGCTTTGGCGCGGTCGGTCGCCCCCAACACACCAAGCGCGTTCAACAGTTTTGTCCAATCCTCAATCGGGCCGCCATCCGACAACAGGCGGCTTTCAAGGCCGGCCACCATGGTTTGAATCATCGCCTTGCGGCCTTCTGGCGTCATCTGGGCGGCGTTGGCCATGTCTGACGTCGTCGGGCCATTGGCCACCGGAGCGGTATACGGAATGCCCGCCGCATCGGCGATGTCCTGCAACCGGTCGCGGATTGCGGGCATCCACGGGGCCGAGTCGGGGCCTTCGTCCAGAAGCGGTTTCCACAGGGCAAAGGTCTTGTCGGGCCGTCCGACCTGGGCTGCCATCAGGCCAAGGTAAAAACGCGCAGCCCCGTTGGTCGGCTCTCGTTTCAACGCCTCGCTCAGCGCCACCTCGGCTTGCGGTGACACGATCCCATTGGCCGCGTAAATCATCATCACCCCAAGGTTGGCATAGTCATCGCCACCGGCCTGCGCCCCCATCAGGCGGATCACAGCCGCTTGCGCTTTGCGGGCACCTGCGAAATTGCCCAGCTTGGCCTCGTTTGAGGCCAAAAGCTGCTGCCCGGTCAGGTCATCGGGACGCGAGGCCACCGCAAGGCGCAGCTTGGCGATCAGGTCAAGCGAGGCTTTGTCTGCATCAGCAGGCAGGGCGAATGCCGGCTGCTGGCCTTCCAGCACATCCTGCGGCGGGCGGTTGTGATAATCGGCTTCAGCCTCTGCCAGACGTTCGGCAATCGGCAGATCGGGATAGCCCGGCGCACCAAGGGTGTCATACACTGCGGCAGCAGCACCCAGGGCCAGCACGACCACCACGCCAACCAGAACCGGGTTTGACGGGCGCACGGCAAGGTTCGGCACAGACGCTTTGTCCGCGCCCAGAATGCGGCGCTGCACTTCGGTGCGCAAACGCCCGGCTTCGTCTGCGGGTATGACACCGCGCGCCAGATCGCGGTCCACCTCGGCAAACTGGTCGCGGTAAATCACAAGGTCCTCTGCCCCGGCAGAGGGGATAGCCCCTTTGGCCTGCCGCAACGCCTGCAGCAGAACCACCGCCACCATCAGACCCATCGCCCCGGCAGAAACCCAAAATCCGATCATCGTGGCCGCAACCCCTGTTTTGCCGTCTGATTACCAAGCTAACCCGCCCGGCAAAAGAGCAAAGGGCGAAAGCCGGGGCTGGTGCGCGACATCGTGACGCCACGACCGCCTGATGCCACTGGACTATCCCCGCTTTTGTCGCAATTTTCCCCATTGTGCCGTTTGCGGCTGTGGCTATACCGGCCATGCCTGCGATTGAAGCAGCAATGCCTGTGCGACCAAAGGGGCCCATCATGAAACGCTATTCCGTCTTTGCCCTGGCGCGTGAAGCCTTCTCAAACCACATGGGATGGGAGCGGGCCTGGGCCGCACCGCAACCCAAAGCCGCCTATGACGTCATCATCATAGGGGCAGGTGGCCACGGCCTTGCAACCGCCTATTACCTTGGCAA
>JBBRKS010000052.1:0-23491 GCA_038231775.1 Rhodobacterales bacterium
CTGATCTCAACCACCGAAGCCTGGGCGCAATTTTCGGTCGCGGGGCCGAATGCGCGGAAATTGCTGGAAAATGTGGTGGATCAGGACATCTCGGACGCGGCTTTCCCCTATATGGGCGCGGGCAATATCACGGTCGCGGGCGTGCGCGCCCGGCTGTTCCGCATCAGTTTTTCGGGTGAGTTGGCCTATGAAATCGCCGTGCCGACCCGCTACGGCGATGCGATGATCCGCAAGCTTATGGCGGCGGGTGCTGCCTATGACGCGGTGGTATACGGCACTGAAGCGCTTGGCGTGATGCGGGTCGAAAAGGGCCATGTCGCGGGAAATGAGTTGAACGGCACCTCGACCGCGTTGAACATGGGGCTGGGCAAGATGGTTTCCGCCAAGAAAGACTCGATCGGGATGCTGCTCTCGCAACGTGAGGGGATGACGCTAGCCGACGGTCTGCGCTTGGTTGGCGTGAAGCCCAAGAACCCGTTGGAGGCGTTGAAAGCGGGCAGCCATTTTCTGAAAACCGGGGTGGCTGCGACGTCGATGAATGATGACGGCTGGATCACCTCGCTGGTCTATTCGCCGCATCTGGGTTGTCATATCGCACTCGGCTACCTGAAAAACGGCGCCAACCGGATCGGAGAGACGATGCGCGCGGTCAACCTGCTCGCGGGCACGGACACCGAAATCGAAATTGTCAGCCCGCATTTCATTGACCCGGAAGGGAAACGTCTTCGTGCCTGATTTCACCCTGAACCCGATCACCGCATTGGGCCATGACGCGCCGCAGGTTGACGTCGTCGGTCCGTGGACCATCACCGAACGGGCCGATGTGGCGTTGGCCTCGCTTGCCATTCGGCGTGGGCGGCTTGCTGATGTGCAGACGGCGGCTGGGGCTGCGGGTGTGCCTTTGCCCAAGGCCGGGTCAGCCGAGCAGGGTGCGATTTACAGCGCCTTCTGGATGACGCCCGACATGTGGATGGTCGAAGCCCCGTTTGCCAGCCACGAAGACATCCGCGCCCATCTTCTGGCGGTGTTTGAAACGGCAGCTTCAATCACCGAACAGACCGACGCCTGGGTGCGCTTTGATCTGGCTGGTCCGGGGTTGCAGCGCTTGATGGAGCGCCTGTCGAACTTTGATCTGGCGCAGGCCCCGGAGGGTGCAGCGACCCGCACCGTGATCGACCATCTGGGTTGCTATCTGATCAAGCGTGCTGACACGCTGATCACCGTCTATGGGCCGCGTTCTTCGGCACAAAGCCTGCACCACGCCCTGATCGTCGCGGCCAAGTCGGTTTTGTGACGGTTTGTCTTGTCGGGTGGCCGCTTTTTTCCCTATGGTGAAAAAAGCGCCCCTATAAAGCGACAAGATATGACCGACGACGCCCTGCCCATGCTGTCACGCGGCAAACCCGCCCTCAGTCAGGACCCGCACAAGGTTCGCGACATTTCGGAACGCAACCTAGAGGCGGCAATTGGCCGCGAGGTGCGCGCCTTTCGCCGCCAACAGGGGCTGACCGTGGCCGATCTGGCGCAGGTGACCGGCCTGTCTATCGGGATGCTGTCCAAGATTGAAAACGGCATCACCTCGCCCTCTTTGACGACCTTGCAGGTGCTAAGCCACGCGTTTTCAGTGCCGGTGACGGCGTTCTTCAAATCCTACGAAGAACGGCGCGAGGTGCAGCATGTCCGCTCTGGTGACCATATAGAGGTGGAACGGCGCGGCACCCGGTCAGGTCACCAGTACAACCTTCTGGGCCATATCGGGTCAAACAATTCCGGCGTTGTGGTGGAACCCTACCTGATAACCCTGTCAACCGAGGCGGATATTTTCCCGACATTTCAACATGAAGGCCTGGAAATGCTGTACATGCTGGAGGGTGAGGTGACCTACCGGCACGGCGACAAGCTGTTCCACCTGAAACCCGGCGACAGCCTGTTCTTTGACGCCGATGCGCGGCATGGGCCAGAGATTCTGAACAAACTGCCCGCGAAATACCTGTCGGTGATCGCTTACCCGCAGGGCTGATGTGTGCTGTGGCCCTCCTGCCGCAGCGCCCCAAAACCTGCCCGCAAAACAGGCTGATCCTGCACCCCGCATTGCACCTTGGTCAAAAAAGTTTCCTGACAGTTGATGCGCGCCGACTTCGATGCTAGCGTGACCGAAACTTGGCAAGGAGACTCACCATGTGTGGCATCGTCGGGCTGTTCCTGAAAGACGCAAGCCTTGAACCGAAACTTGGCGCAATGCTGACCGATATGCTGATCACCATGACAGACCGTGGGCCAGACTCCGCAGGCATCGCGATTTATTCTGGCGCCGGGCAGGGCAGGGCGAAAATCACCGTGCAATCTGCCAATCCGGGCCGGGAATTTGCCAATCTGGACGCCGATCTACGGGATGCCGTCGGTCAGCCGGTGCTGATGCTGATCAAGGACACCCATGCCGTCCTAGAGGTGCCGTTGGCGCAACTTGACGCCGCCCGCTCTGCCCTGACCCACCTGCGCCCGAACGTTAAGGTGATGAGCGCTGGCGAAAGCATTGAGATTTTCAAGGAAGTCGGTCTGCCGAAAGACGTGGCAGACCGCTTTGGTCTGGCAAAAATGGGCGGCACGCACGGCATCGGTCACACCCGTATGGCCACCGAATCCGCTGTGACGACCATGGGCGCGCACCCGTTTTCGACCGGGTCGGACCAGTGCCTTGTCCACAACGGCAGCCTGTCGAACCACAACGGCGTGCGGCGTGAGCTGAAGCGCCTTGGCATGACGTTTGAAACCGAAAACGACACCGAAGTCGGTGCCGCCTTCATCAGCCACAAAATCCAGACTGGTGAAACGCTGGGCAACGCTTTGGAAGCGACCCTGACCGATCTTGACGGCTTCTTCACCTTTGTGGTCGGCACAAAGAACGGGTTTGGCGTGGTGCGCGACCCGATCGCCTGCAAGCCCGCCGTGATGGCCGAGACCGATCAGTATGTGGCATTCGGCTCTGAATACCGCGCTTTGGTCAACCTGCCCGGGATCGACACGGCCCGCATCTGGGAACCCGAACCCGCCACTGTCTACTTCTGGGAGCGTTAAATGCAGACTTTCGACCTGGGAACCGAGGGCCTGCGCGCCTTGAATTCCTCGCTTCACGCCCTCAAAGGCCAGACCAACATGACCGCGTGGGAGATCATAAATCCCAAAGGTGCCCATGCGATTGCAGCCGGTGTCGATGCGCCGGTTGAAATCATCGTGCGCGGATCGACCGGCTATTACTGCGCGGGCATGAACAAGCAGGCGACGATCCGCATCAAAGGCTCTGCCGGGCCGGGGGTTGCGGAAAACATGATGTCGGGGTCCGTGATCATTGACGGCGATGCCAGCCAGTATGCCGGGGCAACCGGTAATGGCGGGTTGCTGGTCATCAAAGGCAATGCCTCGTCCCGTTGCGGGATTTCGATGAAGGGCATTCAGATCGTCGTGCATGGCAACATCGGCCATATGTCCTGTTTCATGGCGCAATCGGGCTCGATTGTGGTTCTGGGCGATGCGGGCGACGCGTTGGGCGACTCGCTGTACGAGGCCAAGCTGTTTGTGCGCGGCACCGTGAAATCGCTGGGTGCTGACTGCATCGAAAAGGAAATGCGCCCCGAACATCTGGAGCATCTGGAAGACCTGCTGCGCCGGGGCGAGGCGGACCACAAGGCCAGGCCCGAACAGTTCCGCCGCTACGGATCAGCCCGCAAGCTGTACAATTTCAATATCGACAACGCCGAAGCGTATTGAGGCCCCATGAGCGATTTTCCCCACACCCCGCCGAAAATGTCGTGGACGTTTTCCAACGACGTGAACGCTGAAATCCGCCGTGCTGCTGCGACGGGCATCTATGACATTCGTGGCGGTGGATCAAAACGCCGCCTGCCGCATTTCGACGATTTGCTGTTCCTTGGCGCGTCGATCAGCCGCTATCCTTTGGAAGGCTACCGCGAGAAATGTGCGACCGATGTCTGGCTTGGCACCCGCCACGCCAAGACGCCGATCCATCTGGATATCCCGGTCACCATCGCGGGCATGTCGTTTGGCGCGCTGTCAGGTCCGGCGAAAGAGGCTTTGGGCCGTGGTGCATCAGCCGCTGGCACCTCGACCACCACGGGCGACGGTGGGATGACCGAAGAAGAGCGTGGCCATTCCAAAACCTTGGTTTATCAATACCTTCCCTCGCGCTACGGCATGAACCCCGACGACCTGCGCCGTGCGGACGCGATTGAGGTTGTGGTGGGCCAGGGGGCCAAGCCCGGCGGTGGCGGTATGCTGCTCGGTCAGAAAATCAGTGACCGCGTCGCCATGATGCGCAACCTTCCCAAAGGGATCGACCAACGCTCTGCCTGTCGCCACCCCGATTGGACCGGCCCGGATGACCTTGAAATCAAGCTGTTGGAGATCCGTGAGATCACCGATTGGGAAAAGCCGATCTATGTGAAAATCGGCGGCGCGCGGCCCTATTATGACACCGCTTTGGCTGTGAAGGCGGGCGCGGATGTGGTCGTGCTGGACGGCATGCAGGGCGGTACGGCGGCCACGCAGGACGTGTTTATCGAGAATGTGGGTATGCCGATCCTCGCCTGCATCCCGCAAGCGGTGAAGGCGTTGCAAGATTTGGGCATGCACCGCCGCGTGCAGTTGATCGTCTCTGGTGGCATCCGCACCGGGGCTGATGTGGCCAAAGCCATGGCGCTTGGGGCGGATGCGGTCGCCATCGGCACCGCTGCCCTGATCGCCTTGGGCGACAATGACCCGGCTTTGGAGGCGGAGTACAACAAGCTTGGCACCACCGCCGGCGCCTATGACGACTGGCACGAGGGGCGCGACCCGGCCGGCATCACCACCCAAAACCCGGAGTTGTCCGCCCGCTTTGACCCCGTCCTTGGGGGGCGTCGCCTGAAAAACTACCTGAAAGTGATGACTTTAGAGGCGCAGACGATCGCGCGCGCCTGCGGCAAGAACAATCTGCACAATCTGGAACCCGAAGACCTGTGCGCGCTGACCCTTGAAGGCGCAGCCATGGCAGGTGTTCCCTTGGCAGGCACCAACTGGATACCGGGCCGCAACGGCAGCTTCTGACCAAATCCGGCTTACGAAAAACCGGCCACCGATACTCCGGCCTTAGATAAAAAACGAACGGGGAGACGACAAATGTCCAAAGATCCAACCAAGGATCTGGCCGCCTGGGCCAAAGAACGCGGTGTGAAGTACTTCATGATCTCGTACACCGATCTGTTCGGCGGTCAGCGCGCCAAACTTGTGCCGACCCAGGCGATCAACGAAATGGTCAAAGACGGGGCCGGTTTTGCCGGTTTCGCCACGTGGCTTGACCTGACCCCGGCGCACCCCGACCTGATGGCCGTGCCGGACCCGTCGTCAGCCATCCAGTTGCCGTGGAAAAAGGAGGTCGCCTGGGTTGCCGCCCGTGCGACGATGGAGGGTGAACTGGTCGCTCAGGCGCCGCGCAACGTGCTGGAACGCCTGATCGGTGAAGCCGCCAAAGAGGGTTTGCGCGTCAAGACCGGCGTTGAACCGGAGTTTTTTCTGCTGAACGCCGAAGGCACCCAGATTTCAGACCCCTACGACACCGCCGAAAAGCCGTGCTACGACCAGCAAGCCGTGATGCGCCGCTATGATGTGATCGCCGAGGCCTGCGATTACATGCTGGAACTGGGCTGGGAGGCGTACCAGAACGACCACGAAGACGCCGTCGGCCAGTTTGAGATGAACTGGAAATATGATGACGCGATGCAGACCGCCGACAAGCATTCCTTCTTCAAGTTCATGATGAAATCGGTTGCCGAAAAGCACGGCTACCGCGCCACCTTCATGCCCAAACCGTTCAAGGGCCTCACAGGTTCGGGCTGCCACGCCCATATCTCTGTCTGGTCGCTTGACGGAACAACCAACGCTTTTTCAGACCCTTCCAAAGAGCTAAGCCTGTCGGACCGTGGCCGCACCTTCCTGGGCGGCATCATGAAACATGCCTCCGCCCTTGCCGCGATCACCAATCCCACGGTGAACAGCTACAAACGCATCAACGCGCCGCGCACCAGTTCGGGGGCGACCTGGGCACCGAACTCGGTCACATGGACCGGCAACAACCGCACACATATGGTGCGCGTCCCAGGCCCCGGCCGCTTTGAACTGCGCCTGCCGGACGGCGCTGCCAACCCCTACCTTTTGCAGGCCGTCATCATCGCCGCCGGTCTGGATGGGGTGCGCACCAATGCCAATCCCGGACCACGCCATGACATCGACATGTACCAGATGGGCCACACCGTCAAAGGGGCCCCGAAACTGCCGCTGAACCTGTTGGACGCCCTGCGCGCCTACGAAAATGACAAAACCCTGCGCGCGATGATGGGTGAGGACTTCTCTAACGCGTTCATCAAGCTGAAGACCCGCGAATGGAACAGCTACACAGCCCACTTCTCGGCGTGGGAGCATGAAAACACGTTGGATATCTGACGCTGTTTTCGGCTCACTTCCGCGCTACGCTCCAGCCCGGTCCCATCACAGGGCCGGGCTGTTTTGCAAGGACCGCAGCATGAATGTGCCAAACCCCAAAGTTGATGCCTATTTCGCCCGCCTGACCCGCTGGCAGCCCGAAATGGCCCACCTGCGCGCCATGCTTTTGGCCATGCCCCTGACCGAAGACCTGAAATGGGGCGAGCCTTGCTATACCGTGTCCACCAAGAACATCGTGCTGATCCACGGCTTCAAGGATTATTGCGCCCTGCTGTTCATGAAGGGGGCGTTGCTGAAAGACGAAGGGGGCGTCCTGATCCAGCAGACGGAAAATGTGCAGTCCGCTCGCCAGATCCGCTTCACCGGCCTTGCGCAGATCACCGCCATGGAACCCACCTTGCGCGCCTATGTGACCGAAGCCATCGCCGTCGAACTGTCCGGTGCCAAGCCCGACATGACGCTTAGCCGCGATCTGACCTTGCCTGCGGAATTTAGTGCAAGACTGGAAGACGTCCCCGACCTGCGCGCCGCATTTGAGGCTCTGACGCCTGGCCGCCAAAGGGCCTATAAACTTTATTTCACCGGCGCCAAACAGTCCAAAACCCGGGCTGACCGGATCGAAAAACATATCCCGAACATTCTGGCTGGCAAAGGCATCGACGACTGACCCCCACCCGATTTGCTCTTTGCCAAATACTCCGCGGGTGGGTCCGGGAGGGTGTGAAACCCTCCCGGGGCCGGCAAAAGTCGCTACATCACCGCGCCCATCGCCCATGGAACGAACTCCGCCCCGCCAAAGCCCAGCTCTTCAGACTTGGTCTGCTGACCCGAGGCGACGCGTAAGAACAGTTCGAAAATCTCACGCCCCTTGTCTTCAAGGCTGACACCGTCGGTGATGATATCGCCGCAGTTCACGTCCATATCTTCGGACATGCGTTCATACATGTCCTGATTGGTGGCAAGTTTGATGCACGGTGTGGGCTTGTAGCCTGAAACAGACCCGCGCCCGGTGGTAAAGGCAATCAGGTTTGACCCCGACGCGATCTGCCCGGTGACAGAGCAGGGATCATAGCCCGGGCTGTCCATGTAGACAAAACCGCGTTCGGTCACAGGCTCGGCAAATTTGTAGACCTGGGTCAACGGCGCGGTCCCGCCCTTGGCGACAGCGCCCAAAGATTTTTCCAGAATGGTCGTCAAACCACCCTTCTTGTTGCCGGGCGAAGGGTTGTTGTCCATCTCACCACCCAACCGCGCGGTATAATCCTCCCACCACTTGATCCGCTCGACGATCTTTTCGCCAACCTCACGCGACACTGCACGCCGTGTCAGCAGATGCTCTGCCCCGTAAATCTCTGGCGTTTCGGACAGGATGGTGGTTCCGCCATGGGCGACCAGCAAATCAGACGCAGCCCCCAAAGCCGGGTTGGCGGTGATGCCGGAATAACCGTCCGACCCGCCGCATTGCATGCCGACCATCAGATGCTCTAACCCGGCAGGTTCACGCTTGTGTTCATTGGCCATCACGGCCATTTCCTTCAGCACCGCAATCCCCCGGTCGACGGTTTTGCGCGTCCCCCCAGTTTGCTGGATCGTCATGTAGCGGAAATTCCCATCGGTCCGCATCCGCCCCGCGCCGATCAGATCGGGGATTTGCAACACCTCACACCCCAAGCCCACCAGCAAGATCCCGCCAAAGTTGGGGTTCTTGGCATAGCCCTTCAGGGTGCGGAACAGCGTGTCATAGCCCTCGTCATGGCCCGACATGCCGCATCCGGTGCCATGGGTGATCGCCACCACGCCGTCGATGTTGGGGTAATCCTTCAGCCAACCATCCCTCTCGCACGCCTCGGCGATGAACTTGGCCACCGACCCCGAACAGTTGACCGAGGTCAGTATCCCCAGATAATTCCGCGTCCCGTATTTGCCGTCCGCCCGTGGATAGCCCATGAACGTGCGCTTTTCGGTCACCACGGGCTGCGGATTGCTTTCCGACGCATAGGCGTAATCCGCCGAATGTGCGCCCATGCCAAGGTTGTGGGTGTGGATATGCGCGCCCATCGCAATCTGGACTGTCGCATTGCCGATGATCTGGCCATAGCGGATCACCTGCGCGCCCGGCGCAATCGCGGCTGTCGCAATCTTGTGGCCACGCGGCACCGCTTGGGGCAGCGGGTCTGGCACCCCATCCACCACACTTCCCGCACTCAGGTCCTTCAGGGCAATGATCACATTGTCCGCCGGATGCAGGCGGATCACGGAATGCGAGTTTGGAATGTTCATGTTCAGCGCACCTTATGACGGCAAAAGCCCCGGTGAATGCGCCGGGACAGGAACGGCAAGTGTTGACAGGGTCTTGGCCCCAGCTAACATGTTAGTATGCTACAAGCCGAGAGCCAACCCCTGCAAGAGCCCGCGATAGAGGTGCATTTGCCGCCGCCGCGGCCTTTGCGCCCGCTGGACGCCTTTCAGGGCTCACTGGCGCAGCGCGTCTATTCCAGTTTGCGTGAGGCGATCCTGTCAATGTCGCTGTGCCCCGGTGATATCCTGCGCAAGCCAGAGATTTGCGAACAACTGGGCGTCTCGCGTTCGCCGGTGTCAGAGGCTGTGGCCCGGCTGGCCGTGGAACATCTGGTGCGCGTGGTCCCGCAGGCCGGCACCTATGTCGCAAGGTTCTCGATGACTGAAATCCGCGAAGGCGCGTTCCTGCGCGAAGCGTTGGAACTGGCCGCCGTCGAAAAGGTGGCATTGGCTGTGACAGAAGATCAATTGATCCTGCTGCGCCGCAATCTGCGCCTGCAATTTGGCCTGATCGAGGATCACGATTTCAACGGCTTTTACCAGACCGACGCCGCCATGCACGAACTGATCCTGTCGTTCACCGGGTTTCGCCGGGTGGCGGCGCTGGCCGACACGTCGTGGGTTCATGTCAACCGGGCGCGCCAGCTTATCCTGCCCGCCCCGGGCCGGATTCAGGCGACTTATATCGAACATCAGGCGATCATCGCAGCGATTGAGGCGCACGATCCCTTGGCAGCGCGTGCCGCTACCCGCTTGCATCTTGGCAAACTTGTGGGCTTTCTGGAGCCTATGGCGCGCTCGCGCCCCGATCTGTTCGAACCTGATTAGGACCCCATGCGCCCCCTTCTGAACACCCCCAGATATGCCGCCCGCCTGAACGCGTTCAAACTGGGCCTGACCAAACCCACCGTTGCCGACCTGATCGCCCGCATCGCAGAAGTGCCCGGGATCGACGCCGCCGATCTGAATTTTCCCGACCATTTCGAAGGCTACACGCCCGCCGACCTGTCGCGCATCATGGCCGATCACGGCATAGCGCTGAACGGGGTCGCGATGCGCTATTACACCGACCCCGGCTTTCGCCTTGGCGCCTTTTCCAACCCCTCAGCCCAGGTTCGCAAAGCGGCCGTCGACATCACCAAACGCGGTCTGGACGCGATGGCCGAAATGGGTGGCAAGGTGATGACGCTGTGGATGGGCCAGGACGGCGTCGATTACGCCTTCCAGGGCAACTACACCCGCATGTGGGAGGACAGTCTGGAATGCCTCGCCCAAGTCTGCGACCACAACCCCGCCCTTGATATCTCACTGGAATACAAACCGTCAGAGCCGCGCGCATTTTCCCTGATGCCCGACATCGCCACCAACCTGCTGGCTCTTAAGGAAATTGCCCGCAAGAACACCGGCATCACGCTCGACTTTTGCCACGTGCTGTTTGCCGGTGAAATCCCCGCGCAATCGGCCCAACTGGCCGGCCGCCACTCTCGCATCCTTGGCGTGCACCTGAATGACGGCTACGGCAAGCGCGATGACGGGTTGATGGTCGGATCGGTTCACCCGATGCAAACCCTTGAACTGTTTGTCGAACTTGACCGGCAAGCCTATGACGGGGTGATCTATTTTGACACATTCCCCGACCATTCCGGCCTGAACCCGGTGGCAGAGGCGGCTGCCAATGTCGAGATGACCGAACGCCTGCGCGCCACCGCCAAACGGCTGGCCGCCGACCAAGGTCTGGCGCAGGCGACGGAAGCACAAGATGCAGCCGCAGCCTTTCGTGCCGTATCAGCCCACTTGTACCGCTGATCCCAAACACGCCGCCCAAAAATTTTCGTCGAAAATTTTTAGCCACACAACGCGTAAAACTCTTCCGCCGTCCCGCCATAAATCCGCCTCTGGGCCGGTAAAGTCAGCCCCGAGGTCAGATGATAGGCCGCCGACAACCACCCCTCATACTCGGCCCGCAACCGGCACACCGGCCAATCCGACCCCCACATGATCCGCTCTGGCCCAAAGACTTTCAGGATATGATCCACATAAGGCCGCAGGGCCGCGACCGACCAATCCGGATCAGCCTCTGTGATCAGGGCCGAGAATTTGACGTAAGCCCCGGTCTCGCCCGCCAACCGCGCCATACCCTCGGCCCAAAAGGTAAAGTTCGCGGCGGAATGGTCGCGGATCTGCGGCTTCATGCAGTGGTCAATCACCGTCCGCATCGTCGGATAGCGCTTCAGGATCGTCAGGAAATTCGCCAGATGGCGCGGAAACCCCAAGGCGTCAAACGTCAGGTCCAGATCGGCCAGCGCAGCAAAGCCCCATTGCACGTCCGCCCGCAACATCCAGTCGTCATCCGGAATGTCCTGAATCATCGGGCGCACGCCTTTGAACTTTGGGTGGCCCTTCAACCGCGTCAGCACCTTCACATCCGACGGCACTTCGAAATCAACCCAGCCGACCACGCCCTTGACGAAATCCGACGCGTCCGCCAGCCCCAGCATATACTCAGTCTCAACCACCGTGGCCGCCGCTTGCACCAGAACGGTCCCGTCGATGTGGTGGCAGACCAGCGTGCCGACCAGATCACCCGGCGAATACACCCGGTTCAATATCGGGTTGCCCTTGGGCATCCAGTCATAGTCGCCGCGTGCGGGGTTCCAGAAATGCTGGTGACTGTCGATCCGCATCATTTGCCTCCGGTCGGCGCATCGGCGCGCATCAGGCCCTGCTGTTTCAAATCATCCCACAAAGCAGCCGGAATGACCGCCGCCGCCGCCCGCACATTGGCCTCAACCTCAGCCACCCCTTGCCCACCCGGAATGACCGACAAAACCGCAGGATGCTGCAACGCAAACTGAAATGCCGTATCGACCAGCCGCACGCCGTGCGCTGCACAGACCGCCTCGATCCTTGCGACCTTGTCCATCACCCAGTCTGGTGCCGGATTGTAGTTGTAAAACGCCCCCGGCCGCGCCCCGGTTGCCAGAATGCCAGAGTTATAGGGCCCGCCGATCACCACCCCCACACCGCGCTGCACACACAAGGGCAGAAAGCTGTCCAGCGCTGCCTGCTCCAGCAAAGTATAGCGACCGGCGAGCAGGAAGATGTCGAAATCCCCACGCTCCACCAGCCACTGTGCCGGTTCGCTTTCGTTGATACCCGCCCCAAAAGCCCGGATCACACCCTGATCGCGCAAGGCCACCAGCGCTTTATACCCGCCCGCCATGAACTCTTCCAACCGCACCTGCATCGCCGAAGCACTGCCATGCGTGAAGATATCCAGATCATGCGCGTACAAAATGTCGATCCGGTCCAGCCCGGTCCGTTCAAGACTGAACTCAACCGATCGCATCACACCGTCATAGGAGTAGTCGAAAATCTCTTTACGGCTGGGCACGTTGAACCATTTGCCGACCCCGTCATGCACCTCTCCGGGCCGGGTGGGCCGCAACAACCGCCCGACTTTGGAGGATACCAGAAACCCCGAACGCCCTGCCAAAGCCCGGTTCAGCCGGGTTTCCGCCTGTCCCAGCCCGTACAAGGGTGCGGTGTCGAAATAGCGCACGCCAAGGTCCCAGGCGCGGGTCATCGTGGCATGCGCCTCGTCGCCCGTAACAGTCCGGTACAGCCCGCCAATCGGTGCCGTGCCAAACCCCAGTTCGGTGAACGTCAACGCCCCCTTTCCCAAACGGTCCCAGGTCCGGGTCTTGATTTGGTTGGCTTTCGTCGAGTCGGCGATAATTTGGTCGGTCGTCAATTGCATGTCCTCCTCGCGCACGGCTAACATGCTAGTATGAAATGGAATGCTTGTGCACCCTTTTGGTGCATCCTGGGGGAAAGATGGGCAACTTCGCAAAAGTGTTCGGTCAGACCAAGCCTGTGATCGGCATGGTCCACCTTGGGGCCTTGCCCGGCAGCCCGCTTTACGATGCCAAGGCCGGACTTGCGGGCCTTCTGGCGGGCGCGCGGGCCGACCTGCACGCCCTGCAGTCGGCGGGTTTTGATGCCGTGATGTTCGGCAACGAAAACGACCGCCCTTATGAGTTTCAGGTCGACACCGCCTCGACCGCAACCATGGCCGCCGTGATCGGCGCGCTGCGGTCCGACATCACCGTGCCGTTCGGGGTCAACGTCCTGTGGGACCCGATGGCGACTGTCGCCCTCGCCGCCGCCACCGGCGCCCATTTCGTGCGTGAGATTTTTACCGGCACCTATGCCAGCGACATGGGCCCGTGGACCCCGAACGCCGGGGCCGCGCTACGTTACAGAGGCCGCCTGCACCGCCCCGACCTTGCCATGCTGTTCAACGTCAGCGCCGAATTTGCCGACAGCCTTGATCGCCGCTCGCTTCCCGACCGCGCCCGTTCAGCGGTCTTCTCGTCAATCCCCGATGCCGTTCTGGTGTCAGGTGCCATCACCGGCGAAGCTGCCGCGATGAGCGATCTTGAGGCCGTCAAGCGCGTGTTGCCGGATACGCCTGTTATGGCCAACACGGGGGTGAAACACGCCACCATCGCCGATGTGTTACGGGCAGCGGATGGCTGCGTTGTAGGGTCAGCCCTGAAATATGACGGCCACACCTGGAACGCCATCGACCCCGACCGCGCCCAGGATTTCATGGCCAAAGCCCGCGCCGCGCGGGGTGGAAAATGAGGGCCGTGTCAGAAATGCTAGGGCGTGGCACATGAAATCCCGCCTGCGTGCCGACCTTAAAGCCCTGATGCTGATCCCCGGCCTGTCGGGTCACGAGGAACGCGTCGCCGCCTGGCTGCGCACCCGCCTGAACACTTATGGTCTGACGCACCGCACCGACCGCCTTGGCAACCTGATCGCCACCGTCGCCGGAGACCCGGCCAAACCCTCGGTGATGATCTTCACCCACATGGACCAGCTTGGCTTTTTCGTCCGCAAGATCGAACCCGACGGCCTGATCCGCGTCGAACGGATGGGCGGGGTCAGCGAACGCGCGATGGCGGCGCAAGAGGTGACCCTGTGCGGGACAAAGGGCGACCTTCCCGGCATCATCATGAACAAGGCCCACCACGCCACAACCCCGGATGAGAAGTACAAGGTCCTGACAACGCCAGAGATTCGCATCGACACCGGCCACGGCTCCAAAGCGGCAGTCGAAGCCGCAGGGATCCGGATCGGCACCCCCGTGGTCTATGCAGGCCGTGTGATCGACCTGGCAGGCGACCGCATCGCAGGAACCTCGGTCGATGACCGGGCAGGTTGTGCGGTGCTGCTGGAACTGGCCCGCATCAGGGCAGGGGCCGCAGAATTTGGCCCAGTGGCTGGCAGAGAAGGCGGCGCGAAAGCTGGCGCCGATGCAGCCGCAAAATCTGATGCTCAACGTGTTCCCGACGATGTCGCAACCAGCGCCTCAAGAACCGCACTGACAGCCACCCCCGACCCAACCACTGCGCCAACCCTTCACCTCGTCTGGACCGTGCAGGAAGAATTCAACCTGCGCGGTGCAGTTGTTGCCGCCCAAAACCTGCACCCCGATATCGCGATCCAGATTGACCTGATGCTGGCCACCGACACCCCCGACATGGCCGACCGGGGAGAGATGCTGTTGGGCGCAGGCCCCGGCATCAGCCTGTATTCCTTCCACGGCCGCGGCACCCTGAACGGCGTCATCCCGCACCCCGCTTTGGTGGCGCTGATGGAAGACACCGCTGAAGCCCTGGCGCTTCCCCTGCAACGCTCGGCCCAGGTCGGTGTCCTGACCGACCTCAGCTATGTGCAACTGCTGGGCGACGGTGTGGCCGCCATCGACGTGGGCTTCCCGATGCGCCACTCCCATTCATCGGTGGAATGCTGCGATCTGGGCGACCTTGAAGGCCTCGTGCACCTGATGAACGGCGCGCTCACCCGCATTCCCACCGCGATGAAGCTTGAAAGGGACTGACATGCCGCAATCCCTGACCCTTGGCATCGACATCGGCACCTTTGAATCCAAGGGCGTTCTGGTCGATCAGACCGGCCAGATCATCGCCCAGGCCGCGCGCCCGCACCAGATGATCGTACCGCAAGCCGGCTGGGCCGAACACCGCGCCAACGAAGACTGGTGGGGCGATTTTATCTTTATCACCAAGCGCTTGCTGGCCGACTCTCAGGTAAACCCTGAAGATATCAAAGCCGTCGCCGCCTCTGCCATCGGCCCTTGCATGCTGCCCTTGGACGCGCACGGCAACCCCTTGATGAACGGTGTTCTTTACGGAGTAGACACCCGCGCCGCCGCCGAAATCGACCTGCTGAACCAGCAGATCGGCCCCGATATCATCCTTGAACGCTGCGGCAACGCGCTCACCTCGCAATCGGTCGGCCCGAAAATCCTGTGGCTGCGCCGCAACCGCCCCGATTTGTGGGCACAAACGGCCAAAATCGTCACCTCCACCACCTACCTCACCTGGAAACTGACCGGCCGCTTTGTGATTGACCATTACACCGCCGCCAACTTCTCACCGCTTTACGACATCACCCGGCAGGAGTGGTGCTTTGACCTCGCCGACATCTGCAACTCTCAGATGCTGCCAACCCTGATGTGGTCTGGTGAGATTGCAGGCCACGTGACCGAAGACGCCGCCCGCCAAACCGGCCTTGCGGTCGGAACCCCGGTCACCTGCGGCACTATCGACGCGGCGGCAGAGGCGGTTTCGGTCGGCGTCGCCTCGACCGGCGACATGATGATGATGTACGGCTCTACCATCTTCATCATCGAAATTGCTGAACGCCGCCTGACCGACCCCCGCCTGTGGCACGCCCCGTGGCTGGTCGCGGGTCAACACGCCGCCATGGCCGGACTTGCGACCTCTGGCACGCTGACCCACTGGTTTGCCGACCACTTCGCCCGCGATCTGGCCAAGGACACCGCCTTTGCCACCCTGACGGCAGAGGCGCAAGCCTCACCTCCCGGTGCCAAGGGCCTGATCTGTATGCCTTATTTCTCTGGCGAACGCACACCTTTGCATGACAGCCACGCCAAAGGAGCTTTCTTCGGCCTGAACCTGACCCATGACCGGGGCGACATGTACCGCGCGGTAGTAGAGGGCATCGCCTGCGCCACCCGACACATCACCGACACCTATGCCGAGGCGGGCAGCCCGCCCAAGCGCGTGCTGGCGGTCGGCGGTGGCACCAGGAACCGCCCGTGGATGCAGGCCACCTCTGACCTGACCGGGCTTGACCAAACCGTCTGCAAAATCACCACTGGGGCCAGCTACGGCGACGCCTACCTTGCAGCCCTTGCCGTAGGTCTGGCCAAACCCGGCGATATCAGCCGCTGGAACCCGGTGGAAACGACCGTCCCAGCCCAAACGCACCCGGCCTATGCCAAAACCTACAAGATCTTCCGGGCGTTGTACAACCAGACCAAAGACCTGATGGCCGAGTTATGAGGTACGATCTTCTGACCCCGCATCACCTGCGCAAAGCCATTGCCGACAACACACCGCTGGTCCTCGCCATCGGCGTGCAGGAATACCACGGCGAACACCTGCCTTTGGGCGTTGACCTTCTGGCTGTGACCCGCTGCCTTGACCGGCTTGAGGGACAGGCCCCCGACAGCCTGATCCTGCTGCCGCCTTTCGCTTACGGCGCGGCCAGCCATGCTGTCGCGGGCCCCAAAAGTGGCACGCTGCACATCGACGCGCAAACCTTCCTGCCGATGGCGCAAGCCCTGTTTGCCGCCCTCCTGAATGTCGGCTTTCGCAACATCCACGGCATCATCCACCACCAGACCGAGAATTTCGGCCAGGGCATGCCCACCGACCTCGCCTTCCGCCTCGCTGCGCGTCAGGCCGTCTTTGCACATCTTGAGGCGACAAAGGGTGAAGGCTGGTGGGGCAACACGGCGATGGACGGCTATTATGACGGTCACGATGCAGGTAAGAACCCGTTCAACTGGATCAGCATCCACCCCCTGATGCCGCCCGCAGTCACGCGGCACTTCCCGTTTGACCACGCTGGGGAAGGCGAAACCGCCCTGATGCTCGCCCTCGCCCCCGAAACGGTTGAATCCGCGCGGATGACCGAAAACACCACCTGGTACACAAAAACCGCCCCGAATGCGACCAAAGCCCAAGGCGAAGCCGGCGTCGCCGTGATCCTCGATCACCTCAAATCCGTGCTAAACCTCTGATCTAACCGATTTGCTCTTTGCCAAATACTCCACTGGAGGTCCGGAGGTGTGAAACCCTCCGGGGTCTGCCAAGGTCAGACCGGCGGCAGATCAATCACACCCTTTTTGAAAATAAAGCAGCCATAGGGGCCGGAATCCGAGGTGCGGATGATCGCAAAGGCCTGCTTGGCCGCGTTGTAAAACGCAAAGCGCTCCAGCGGATCCAAAGCAACCGCCCGACCCTCACAGCGTGAACAAACCGCCTGCATTTGGTCAAACACCGGCAACACCTGATCCGGTGCGCCGACCACCTGCATGCGCGCCACCGGAGCAGGCACAAAAGTGTCCAGCGGCATCAGGCTCAATATCGCTTCAGCTGCGGTCAAAAGCGTGCAACCTGCCATGTCGATCAGCTTGCCGTAGGTGGTCTCTTTGGCAATCGTGGCCGCGGGATGGTTCACATCGCAGATCACCAGATCATCGCCGTGCCCCATCAGCATCAGGACATGCACGATCTCTGCACTCAGGCGTTGATCAATGCCCTTCAACATACGCAGAACCCACAAATTTTCTGCGAAAATTCCAACCCACGAATTTCCTGCGAAAATTCAAGCGAAGTCCCCAATTGAATTTTCGCAGAAAATTCGTCCCCTTGATTTTTCGCAGAAAAATCGTGGCTCATTTGACCGCCCCCGCCGCCATCCCCTTGATGATGAACCGCTCCAACCCGATCCCGATGATGATCAGCGGCAGAATGGCTGCAAAGGACAAAGCCGCCATCGACCACCAACTGATGCCTTGCGACCCGGTCTGGCTTGCCACCATCACCGGTAACGTATTGGCGTAGGTCGAGGTCAAAAGGGCCGCAAAGAAATACTCGTTCCAGGTCAGAACCAGGCTCAGGATCAGGGCGGCCACCATGCCGGGCAGGGCAATCGGCAGGATGATCGTCAGATACGCGCCCCAGATCGTCTGGCCATCGACCATCGCGGCCTCTTCCAATTCGGTCGGAATACCGGCGAACTGATCGCGCATGATCCAGATGACGATGGGCAGCACGGACAGCGTGTACAGCAAGATCAGCCCGATCTGCGTGTCAAGCAACGCCAGTTCCTTGTACAAAACCAGAAAGGGCAGGGCCAGAACCACCGGCGGCAGGATCAGCTGGCTCAGGAAGAAAAAGCTGATATCGGCGTTTTTCATCCACAAGAACTTATAGCTGAACCGCGACAACCCGTAGGCCGCCAGACTGCCCAAAGCCACAGCCAGAACCGACGAACTGGCAGAGATGATCGCCGAATTGTAGAACCGCCGCAGAAATTCACCCCGCACGGTAGACGGCTGGCCAATCGTTTCAGGCGACAGTCCCAGTGATTTCCAGCCCAGCCATTTCGGCTGAAAATCCCACCACGGCACAAGGCTGCCCTTCATCACATCCGGCGCCATCTTGAACGAGGTCGAGATTGTCCAGTAAATCGGGAACAGCGCAACGATGGCCCAAAAGATCAAAAGGCCGTAGATCACGACCCGCCCGGTCCACCATTTGGCGCGAAACCCCATATCGGATGAACTGTCGCGAAAGATTTGTGCGGTCATCTTAGTAACTCGATTTCATGTAGCGGTCGGCGGCTTTCATCAGCAGGGTCATCACGACAATGATGATCACCAGATAGACCATCGCCAGCATGGTGCCGTAGCCGACGTTCGACCGGTCCCGGTACTCGCGGAAAATGAAACTGGTCACAGTGTCCGTCGCCCCCCCCGGCCCGCCAGAGGTCACGTTGATCACGATATCCGCCAGCTTCAGCTTGAAGATCAACCGGATCAGAACCGACGTGATCGACACCGGCAGCATCAGGGGAAAGGTAACCTCCCAGAAAGCGCGCCAGCCGGTCGCACCGTCAACCCGGGCGGCCTCTTGCAACTCTTTCGGGATCGCCTGCAGCCCAGCCAGAATCATGATCATCATGAAGGGGATAAAGGTCCAGGCGTCCATCAGCATGATCGTTGATTTCGCAATCCAGGGTGAGGAAAAGAATGACGGGTTGGACCAGCCCAGGTGCTTGGCCAATGTTGCCAGCGGGCCAAAGCGCGTCTCCATCATCGACTTGCCGATCATCCACGACACGGCGACCGGCGACAGCATCAACGGCATCAGAAAGGCGACGCGAAAGAACTTGCGGCCCCGGATCTCGGCGTTCAGCATCAGGGCCAGCGCGAACGCCACCACATATTCCGGCAGGATCGCCAGCACGTACCACACCATATTGGTCAGCGCGTTCCAGTAAAACGGGTCGTGCCACATCTGGACAAGGTTCGCGACTCCGTTGAACTGCCGACCATCCGGCGACGACAGGTTCCAGTCCGAAAACGCGATCATCAGGCCGAACAGCAGCGGAAACACGGTCAGCGACACAACAAACAACGCCGCAGGAAGCACGAACAGGATGCGCTTGCCCTGCTCTCCCTTGACCAGAACCTGACCCCAGCACAGGCATATGGCGTAAAGCACATAGGCATAGAGCGTCGGCCGCCAGTTGGCGAAGCCAAACTCAAACCCGCCCCAGACCTGCAAAATCTGCGCCAAGGCGACCAGCGCCAATATCAACGGCGATCCCCAGATCAGCGCCAGCCCAAGGCTGCGCCGGGTCGGGCTGATGTTGTCGGTCGCCACGACGTGAAGAAGATCGCCTTCGCTCAAGGTCTTGCCCCTGCCGTTTTTGGTGAAAACAGGGTGCGCAATGACGGCGCACCCTGCGAATATCCGGGCGGACTGCGCCAGTGCAGCGCGCCCGCCCGGTCAATGGAATGCGCCTGTGCGGCGCACGCCGTTGGATTACATGCCAAGCGACGCCTTATACAGCGCAATCTGACTATCACGGCCGATCTGGTCGGTGATCTTCTCCCAGGCGGCGGCAATCGCGTCAGCAGTTTCCTGTGCCGATTTGTAGGTGCCGGCATAGCCTTTGGACAGTTCGTCCTCGGCGACCGAATAGTATTGGAAGATGCCCGGAATCCGCGGTTCGATGGCAGAGTTCGGGTGGTTGTAGCTGTCACCCTGCGAGCCAAGGTAATCCGCGATAAAGTCCTTGTCGTAGCCCGCCGCTGCCCATTCGTCATAGTTGAAGTGGCTGTTGCGGTACGGCTGGAAGCCCGACGGATACGCGGTCGTCCACAGCGAGATGTCCTTGCCGCCCAGATGGGCTGCGGCGGACCATGCGGCCTTGCGCTTGACCTCGTCCTTGGAGACCCGGTTGGTCACATAGATGCCCCAGCCCAGATACGCCATGTTGGGCGCAAAGTTCGGCGTGGCAGGGGTTTCCCATGCGGCGGTGGTCGGGTTGTAGACCTTGTCGGCACCGGGGTTGATCGAAAAGCCCACAACGTCACCTACAACGGACGAGTCAGAGGTCTTGGCGTTAGAGCCAACGTCGCCCCACCAGCAGATGCCCGACCCCGTGCCAGCCAGAAACTGCTGGAACGCGGTCGTGCCGGGGTCGGCGTTGATCTGGTCGGCGGGCAGGTTCGGGATGTTGTCCATCACGTCCTGAATGGCCTGAACCCAGCCAGGGTTGTTGACCATCGGCTTCATCGTGTCGGGTTCGAACAGCCAGGCCGGGTTGCCGGGGTATTTGACATAGGCGGTGGCGCGGTCTTCCAGGAAGTAGAAGCCAAAGCCGCCCCAGCCCTTCAGCGGGTCAAGGAAACCAACCGCGTCCTGACCGGTCAGCGGGTCTTTCTTGCCTTTGACAGCGGCCGAATAGGTCGCAATCTGCGCCCAGGTGGTCGGAGCCTCGGCCATGCCGGAAATCGCTCCGTCGCCGAAATAGTCCTTGCGGTAGGCGAAGGTGTGGCAGTCGCCGTCAATCGTGATGCGGTAGGTCTTGCCGCCCCAGGTGCCGACCGGCGCCTTGAGGTAGTTCACATAATCGTCCATTTCGATCTGGGTCTTGACCCAATCCGGCATCTCGTCCAGCAGGCCCTTGCCAGCGGTGTCGCCTTCAAACGGCGCGCCCATTTCGATGATGTCAAAATCAACGGTCCCGGTCGCAATCGCCTGCTGCAGACGCGGGTTGTAGTCGGCCTGCGCAAGGTCGATCCAGTTGATCTTGGCCCCGGTGTACTTCTCCCACGAGGTCAGAAAGCCGCGGAACAGCAGGTTGTGCAGGTTTTGGTTGTTCAGACCCATGAAGGTCAGTTCCACCCCGGCAAACTCGCCTTCCTTGACGTTGGCCTTGGTCGCGCCAAGGCACAATTCGCCAACCTTTTGCCAATCGGCGTCGGTCGGAGAGCCTTTGCCCACGCCCGGGATCGCCAGAATTTGTTGACGCAGCGCGTCGTCGGCCAGCGCCATGGTCGGGCGCAACATGCCGCCCATCATCGACAAGGCACCGATCGAGGCGGCCCCCTTCAGCACGCCGCGCCGGGTCAGCCCGGCATTGACGGCATAGTTGTACAGTTCGACTTTCATTCAGTCCTCCCAATTGGTTCCGCGATGTGCGGCAGTTTGTGTTGCAGCGAAAGTGCAGTGCCCTTGAACGGGCTGTCTTGTTGGGTTCACTTTGCGCGTCTTCGGCCCGGAACTGTCCGGACTTGCCCTAGCTTTCCAGCGACATTGCCCTCAAGTCAAGCATCTAACATGTTAGTGTGCTAGATGATGGACAGCGCCGTCGGGCTGGGTTACCAATTTCCAGTCCCGGGTCACCGGACGACACAGAATTTGCCGTTCGGGAGGGAAGATGGCCGAGGTGAGGATCCGCGATCTGACGAAATCTTATGGTGCGATGCAGGTCGTGCACGGGGTCAATGTCGACATTCACGATGGCCAGTTCGTGGTGCTGGTCGGCCCGTCGGGCTGTGGCAAATCAACCTTGCTGAGGATGATTGCCGGGCTTGAAGGCATATCGGGCGGCACCATTTCCATCGGCGACCGGGTGGTGAACAACCTGCCGCCTGCCGAACGCGACATCGCGATGGTGTTTCAGAACTACGCGCTTTATCCGCACAAGACTGTGGGGGCCAATATGGGCTTTCCCCTGAAAATGGCCCGCATGGCCAAGCCCGAGATTGACAAGCGCGTCAACCGCGCCGCCGATATCCTTGGCCTGCAACCCTATCTGAACCGCTTCCCGCGCGCTTTGTCCGGCGGTCAGCGCCAGCGCGTCGCGATGGGCCGCGCCATTGTGCGTGACCCCCAGGTGTTCTTGTTCGACGAACCCTTGTCCAACCTTGACGCCAAGCTGCGCGTCCAGATGCGGTCCGAAATCCGTGAACTGCATCAAAGGCTTGGTACCACGACCGTCTATGTGACGCACGACCAGATCGAGGCTATGACAATGGCCGACCGCATCGTTGTGATGCGCGATGGCCGGATCAGCCAGGTCGGCGCACCGCTGGAACTGTACGACCGGCCTTCAAATACCTTTGTCGCAGGCTTCATCGGATCGCCTTCGATGAACCTGATCGAAGGCACCGCAAGCCAGGGCCGCTTTCACGCCCCCGGCATAGACCTGCCCCTGCCGCAAGACGCAAATCTGGCAGAGGGTCGCAAGATCACCTACGGCATCCGCCCCGAACATCTGGCCCTGTCGGATCAGGGTCTGGCCGTCACCATCGTCGTGGTCGAACCGACCGGCGCGGAAATTCATCTTGTGGTGCGCGCCGGTGACCTTGAACTGACCGTCGTGGTGCGCGAACGTCAGGCCTTCCAGCCCGGCCAGATTTTGCACGTCACCCCGATGCCCGGCATGATCCACCTGTTTGACGACGCCGGAGAGCGCATCTGATGACCCGCACCATTCTTTGCTTTGGCGACAGCAACACGCACGGCACCAAGCCGATGCCAACCCTCGACGGTGCGGGCCGCTTTGGCCATGACTCGCGCTGGCCCTCGGTCATGTGGCGCGCCTTGGGGCAGGATTACGAGGTGATCTCGGAAGGCCATCCGGGCCGCACCACCGTGCATGATGATCCGATGGAGGGTGAATACCGCAACGGTGTGCGCGTGCTGCCGGCCCTGCTGGAAAGCCACAAGCCGCTGGATATGGTGATCCTGATGCTGGGCACCAACGATCTGAAGAACTGCTTTCACGTCAGCCCCGCCGACATCGCCTTTTGTCTGGACCGCATGGTCCGCCTGATCCGCGCCTTTGGCTGTGGCCCGGCGGATCAGCCGCCCAAAGTTCTGGTCATCGCCCCGCCGCCGATCCTTGAAACCGGTTGCCTGTCAGAGATGTTCGCCGGGGGGGGCGCAAAATCGCACGGCCTTGCCGCCGCAATCCGCGCCATGACCGACCGCACCGGCGCTGGTTTCTTTGACGCCGGCCGTGTCATTCAGGTCAGCCCGGTTGACGGCATCCACTACGAGGCCGAAGCGCAGGTTGCCTTGGGCCTTGCCTTGGCCGAAGCGGTGCGCAACCATCTGGCTTAACGGGAGGATATCATGCTCAAGAATCTGGACAACCGGCTGAACGCCGAGGTGCTGTATGCCCTGCGCGCCATGGGTCACGGCGACACGCTGGTGATTGCCGACACCAACTTTCCCTCGGATGCCATCGCCCGCCAGACCGTGCTGGGTGA
>JBBRKS010000053.1:0-23484 GCA_038231775.1 Rhodobacterales bacterium
CCGGCATCAAGGGCCTGGTAGACATTGGCGAGGGTTTGCGCCTCGACCCCCTGGGAGGCGTCAACCACCAGCAAAGACCCCTCAACCGCGCGCATTGAACGGCTGACCTCGTAGCCGAAATCGACATGGCCGGGGGTGTCGATCAGATTCAAAACGTAATCGAGGCCGTCCTTGGCGCGGTAATTCAGGCGGACCGTGTTGGCCTTGATCGTGATGCCACGCTCACGCTCAATATCCATCGAGTCCAGAAGCTGGGCTTTCATATCGCGTGAGGCCACCGTGCCCGTACTTTGGATAAGCCGGTCAGCGAGGGTGGATTTGCCGTGGTCGATATGGGCCACGATGGAGAAGTTGCGGATGAGGGAAAGCTGGGTCATTGCGCGCGTATAGCGGGTTGCGCTTGGGCTGGAAAGGGGGCGGTTGGGGCACCTTTCATTCGGGTTGGCATGGCATCAACGCGGGTCTGGTGTCGCTGGAATCCGCTGGATACTGATGCGGAATTGCGTCAGGTCTGCGGTGTTTGTGCACGCATGTGATGCGTCTGTCACAGCGGGTCTTAGGGTTGGCCTGCTACCGGATATTGTGGGGACGCGGCTTAGGTGCCGCCATATCCTGAGAATTTGGCTGAAATCCGCGCAAGTGCTTGTGTGGGTTGAAAAATCTGTTTCGAATCGCTATGATAGAGGTAACAAAAAACCAGTAGGGCGGCTTTGATCCGGCCTTGCAGCATGAGGCAGACAGATGAAAAAGATCCTTTTCGGCGCTGGATTTGCGGCTTTTGCGGTTCTGTATATGACGGGGACGGCCTCTGCCGGGCCGATTGAGGGCGCGTGCCTGCAGTCGAACCGCAGTGCGGCCAACCGAACCCTGTGCTCGTGCATTCAGCAGGTGGCCGATATCACGCTGGGGGGCAGTGACCAGCGGCTGGCCGCAAGCTTCTTCAAGAACCCCGACCGCGCCCAGCAGGTGCATATGTCACAATCGCGGCGCGATGATGAGTTCTGGTCGCGCTACACGACGTTTGGGCAGCAGGCGAAGTTGGCCTGCGCCGAGTAGTCGGGCGGGCGGACAGAACCGGGCGGTCGACTGGAAAGGTTTGCGCGCGTCGGGCAGGTCAAGTGGGCCTGCGCGGTCAGGCAACTGTGCAGTCAACAGTTCAACCGAATCTCACAACCGGCAGAGCCTGACCCGGGGCGCAATCGGGGGCGGGTTGTGGGGTTCCAAGCGACGTGACCAGTGGCACGATCCCAGCCCAGACGGGCCATGTGCGGTCTTGTGGCGGATCATCGGGCATTCCGGCAGAGATTTTCGCCGAAGCCTCGTTGAGCGGCATGGTCAGGATCGTGGTGGCTTTAAGTTCCTGCCCGCTCATCGGCCGCAACAAGGGCCAGCGGCCGGGAAACATCTGATCCATCATGGTTTTAAGGTGGGCTTCCTTTTCATCCGGGTCTGTGACGGCGTGAACCGTGCCGAAAATCATCACCGAACGGTAGGTGATCGAGTGTTCAAAGCCGGAACGCGCCAGCACAAGGCCGTCGGTCAGGGTGACGGTCAGGCAGGCTTGTGTGCCGTCGATGGCGCGTAAAAACCGGCTGGCCGAGGAGCCGTGCCAATAGACCCGGTCACCCTCACGCCAGTGCAGGGTCGGGGTGACGTGCGGCGCGCCGTTCAAGATGTAGCCGACATGGGCGACGGGACCGGCATCCAGAATGGCGTGAATCGTTGCCATGTCATGGGCGGCCTTTTCAGCGGCGCGGCGCAGGCGGGTGCGGTCGGTGGGGGCGGTTTGGCTGGTCATGTATCCTCGGGGGTGCGAATTTTCTGGGGGCACGAATTTTCTGCGAAAATTCTGGAGGGACAGCAGAGGAAAGAATTTTCTGCGAAAATTCAGTTGGGCGGCGGTCGGGGCGCGAATTTTCGGCGAAAATTCACAGGTGGTACGGGCACTGGAATTTTCGCAGAAAATTCGGGTCAGCGAAAGGCCGGGCCGTGGGCCCACAGGGTCAGCGACCAGCGCGTGCCAGCGGTGACCGGTGTGACACGGTGCAGCACGAAACTGGGGAAGATGATCGCTGTGCCCCGATCACGTGGGGCTTGGCGGATTGTGCTGTCTGGGCGCAGCTCCAGCATGCCGTTGTCGTAGGCGGTCTGGTCGGACAGCTGCACGACGATGGTCAGCTTGCGTTTGGCGGCAAGCGGGCCTGCGCCGATGTCAGAGTGCCAGTCAAAATGCGCCTCACGCTCTGCGCCATAGCGGGCGACCTGCGGGCTTTCGGCGAATTCTGTCAGGTCAAAGTTGAAGGCGGTGCGGTTGGCGTCGGCGACCATCCGCGTCATGCGGTTCATCACCCAACAAGCGGCGGGCAGGTCATCAAGCCACGACAGTTCGGCGCGGCGGATCTGGTGCGCGGTGGTCTGGCGCACAACCCTGGCATCCTGCATCGGCGCGGATTGGCAGAGCGTGATCAGGGTATCGCACTCTGCGTCCGTCAGAGCTTGGGGGATCAGGTGGAACGGGGTCATGGGCTGGCCTTGCCGGTGGGCCCCGTTCACCGTGAACTGGTGGCGGAGGGTGTGGATATTCGCACGGCTTGCGGCAAATTCGGGCAAAGCGCAACATGTTCAGCGGTGAACCTGTCCTGGGCCACCGCGAGCCTAAGGCTGCGCCGTGCCGGTCTTAGCAATTTTGGCCGCAAGACCTTTTGGTTCGGGTTTTTCGCACCCGCCCAAAGGCAGCGACCTGTGCTGCCCACCCGCTACGGGCTTTTGGCGTCATATTCGGTCGCAACCTCACCCGGGTCGGTGCGGCGGGTGTTGTCGACCGGCACGGTGACCATGACCTGCCCGGCCTTCTGGAAGGTCAGGATCACGGTCACCCTATCGCCCTGTTTGATCTTGCGGGTCAGGTCCATCAGCATCACGTGGTCGGCCGCACTGGCCAGCACACGGGCACTTTGGGCGGCAACCGGAAAGCCGTCAGGCACCGATGTCATCTTCATCACGCCGTCCGCTCCGGCGGAATCGTTCATCAGCATGACCATTCCGGCATCAGGGCTGGTGACCGACACCAGCGTGTCATCGACATCGGCGTGGTTTTCGATGCGAAAGAACACCACACCGGACGGGCCGATCACCCGGGCATAGGGGTCAATCACATGCACGCCTTCATGGGCGGCGGCAGGCAAGGCAAACAGGGCCGCAAATGCGGCGATCAGGATCAGTTTCATAGGCTCCTCGTCAAAACAGAAGGGGGATTGGGTTTAGACGAGGGGTAAGGGTGGGGCGCGGGCCGACGGAATAGGCTTGCGTACCCCTGCAGTCTGGGCTGCGTGCGCCAAGGGCAGACGCCGGCTGTTTGTGAGGGGGCGTTGAAGCAACGCAGCGGGGCCGGGCATGTGGGCCGAGACGGCTGCAGCGGTGCAATGGGTGCAGGCGTGGCGGTGGATCAGGTGACCCGCTGCATCCAGCGTGATCTGCACCGACCCTTCAGCGCCACACACAACCTGATCCGAAGCCCCAGCCATTTCGGACCGCGCCACCGCTTCAGCCTGCGCCGCAAGGGTCAGGATCAATGACAGGACAAGGGACAGGATCAGCCGCATGACCGCGTCATATCTGTCGGGACCAGCCATAACAAGCAAAACCCCGCAATAACCAAAACCCCGGGGCCTTGCGACACCGGGGCCTGTTCGCTGCAAGTCGGTCAGATCAGGCGGTGACCTGAGCCTTGATGACTTCTTTCTTGATCGCAAGCGCGTCGGACGACAGTTCGTCATCCTTGGCCTTCAAGAGGAACGCATCCAGACCGCCGCGATGGTCGACCGAGCGCAGTGCTGCGGCCGAAATGCGCAGTTGAAAGCTGCGACCCAGGCTGTCCGAAATCAGCGTGATCTGGTTCAGGTTCGGCAAAAAGCGCCGACGGGTCTTGTTGTTGGCATGGCTGATCTTGTTGCCAGACATCGGGCCTTTGCCCGAGAGTTCGCAGACGCGCGACATCGTGGTATTCCTTCGTGTGTCAAGACGACAGATCACCGCCAAAGGGGCAGCGTCCGAATTCGATTTGTGGCGTGTAAGGTCATTTCCGGCGGACGTCAAGCAACTAACCTGCGCCACGGGGCAAGGCTGGCTGGGGTTTTGCAGGTTTTACCGGGGTCAAATCAGGGGGGCCGGTTGTCGGCCAAAACCTGAAGCCGTCAGGTCCCCATCGATTCGGGCTGAGTGACAGCGGTGTATACTATGGTGGCCTAGCGTCCCAGCAGACGTAGCATGTCGGCCGCCGCCGCCTCTGGTGCCACGTCGCCCCGTGCGACCTGATCGCCCAAAGTGCGCATCAGACCTTGGGCGGGTTCTCGGGTCAGGGCGGACAACAGGCCCTGACGGACTTCCTCGGTAAACCAGTGGCGGGCTTGTTCGGCGCGGATGGCGGCCCAGTGGCCATGGGCGCTGCGCCACTTTGCCAGCGTCTGAATGGCGGCCCAGACCTGCGGCAGACCGCGGTTTTCAAGGGCAGAGACGGTAAGGGCTGCTGGATACCCCTCAGGGTCCTGCGGGCGGGGTCGCAAAAGCCGCAAGGCTCCAGCGTATTCGGCAAGGGTGCGGGTGGCTGTGGGCAGCAGGTCGCCGTCGGCCTTGTTGATCAGCAGAAGGTCCGCCATTTCCATGATGCCGCGCTTGACTCCTTGCAGTTCATCACCGCCCGCCGGGGCCAGAAGCAGCAGGAAAACGTCGCACAGTTGGGCGACGACGGTTTCGGATTGGCCGACGCCGACCGTCTCGATCAGGATGACGTCAAAACCGGCGGCCTCGCACAGGGCCACAGCCTCACGCGTGCGTCGGGCGACGCCGCCAAGCTCGGTGCGGCTGGGGCTGGGGCGGATGAAGGCAAGGGGGTCACGCGACAAAAGCTCCATCCGGGTCTTGTCACCAAGGATCGACCCGCCGGTGCGGGTGGAGGAGGGGTCGACGGCAAGGACCGCGACCCGCAGGCCCTGCCCGGTCAGCATCAGGCCGAAGGTTTCGATGAAAGAGGATTTGCCGACGCCCGGCGTGCCGGTCAGACCCAGCCTCAACGCCTGATGACCGGTGCCAAGGGATGCCATCAGGGCCAAAGCCCGAGTTCGGTGGTCGGGCCGCGCACTTTCAACAAGCGTTATGGCCCGCGCCAAAGCCCGCCTGTCGCCCGCCCGTACTCCGTTCGTCAGCTCTTGCACGTTCATCCCCGCCCCCCTGCGTCATCAAGCTTGCCCCAAGGGGTTGAGATTTGCCAGTGCGCCTGCATGAGGTTTCAGGCGGCGCCCCTTTGGATAAGCTAGAGCCTCCGGCGGGAGTATTTGGCAAAGAGCAAATCGAAAGAACCTCTTTGAGATTGCTCCTTGCCAAATACTCCACGGGAGGTCCGGAGGGTGTGAAACCCTCCGGCGGGTGATGCAGCATGCCGCCATCCGGGGCGTGGGGTGTTGCGTGCCGCGGGTCGGGCCGCGATAAGGGCGCATGGAACCTGACCCCGATGCCCTGCCGATAGATGCTGTTCTGCCAGAGGTGCGTCTGGCTGTGGCGGCGCGCGGCATGGTGGTTTTGCAGGCCCCGCCCGGGGCGGGCAAGACAACGCGGGTGCCGCTGGATTTGTTGGCCAGCGGGTTGATCATGGGGCGCATTCTGATGCTGGAGCCGCGTCGACTGGCGGCGCGGGCGGCAGCCGAGCGGATGGCGCAGACCTTGGGCGAGCCGGTCGGTGCGACGGTCGGTTACCGGATCAAGGGCGAAGCGCGGGTTGGGCGCGCCACCCGGATCGAGGTGGTGACCGAGGGCATTCTGACCCGGATGATCCAATCCGATCCGGAGCTGTCGGGCATCGGTGCGGTGATCTTTGACGAGTTCCACGAGCGCAGTTTGCAGGCCGATCTGGGCTTGGCCCTGACGTTGGAAATTCGCGGCGCACTGCGTGAGGATCTGGTTTTGATCGTGATGTCGGCGACATTGGACGCAGACCCGGTGGCGCGGTTGATGGGGGATGCGCCAATTGTAACCTCTGCCGGGCGGGCGTTCGGGGTGGAGACGCGCTGGTTGGGCCGGGCTGTTGATGCGTCGGTTCGGTTTGAAAGTGCGATGGCCGCGCAAATTCTGGCAGCCTTGGACGAGGTGCCCGAGGGCGGGTTGCTGGCGTTTTTGCCCGGCGAGGGCGAGATACGCCGGGTGGAGGCGATGCTGGCCGGGCGGGTGCCGGGCTGCACCGTCTTGCCCCGGTTCGGGGCAATGGACTTTGCAGCGCAGCGGGCGGCATTGGGGCCGGTGGCGGGGAGGCGGGTGGTTTTGGCGACTGCGATCGCCGAGACCTCGCTGACGTTGCCGGACATCCGCATCGTGGTGGATGGTGGTAAGGCGCGGCGTGCGCGGTTTGATCCGGCCTCGGGCATGTCGCGGCTGGTGACCGAACGGGTGACGCGGGCCGAGGCGGAACAGCGGCGCGGGCGGGCCGGGCGGGTGGCGGCGGGCGTCTGCTACCGCCTGTGGACCAAGGGCGAAGAAGGCGCACTGGCGGCACATCCCCCGGCAGAGATCGAGGCTGCCGATCTGGCGGGGCTGGCCCTGGAACTCGCGCTGTGGGGCGGGGCGGATTTGCCGTTTCTGACAGCGGCTCCACCCGCCCAACTGGCCGAGGCGCGGGCGCTGTTGGAGGGGTTGGGGGCTTTGGACGCCACGCATATCACGGCGCATGGGCGGGCTTTGGCCGCCCTGCCCTTGCACCCAAGGTTGGCGCACATGCTGATGGTGGCGGGGCCTTTGGCGGCCCCTTTGGCGGCATTGCTGGAAGAGCGTGATCCCTTGCGCGGCGCACCCCCGGATCTGGGCCTGCGGATGAAGGCGATTGCCGATCTGCGGGGGTACGAGGCGGATCATCCATGGCCAGCCGCCCGCCCCGTGCTTGACCGCATCAAGGTTGAGGCGCGGCGGTTGGCGCGGGCTTGGCCCGGGGGCCAAGGCGCTGCGCTGAGCCTTGGGCAGATGGCGGCACTGGCGTATCCTGACCGGATCGGGTTGCGCCGCAAGGGGGATGCGCCGCGCTGGGTCTTGTCGGGCGGCAAGGGCGCGGCGATGGCCCCGGGCACACCTTTGTCGGTCGCAAGGCTTTTGGTCGCGACCGATCTGGACGGCGACCCGCGTGAAGCTGCGATCCGGCAGGCGGTGGCCTTGTCCGAGGCGGAGTTGCGCGCCCTGTACGGCGCGCGGATCGTCTGGCGCGAGGTGTGCGAATGGTCGCGCCGCGAGGGCCGGGTGCTGGCCCGGCGGCAAGAGGTTTTTGGCGCTTTGGTGCTGGAGGAACGGCCTTGGGATGCCCCACCTGAAACGGTGGCGCGGGCGGCGTTTGACGGCTTGCGGCTGTTGGGCTTGCCGTGGACACCGTCGGCCCGGCGCTTACGGGCGCGGATGGCTTTGGCGCGGGGGGCGGGCTGGCCCGAGGTGACGGATGCAGCGCTGCTGGCAGAGGCTGCGTGGCTGTTGCCCTATCTGGGGCGGATCAGGACGGAATCAGATCTGAAAGCGCTGGACGTGTCAGAGGCTTTGAAGGCGCGGCTGACGTGGGAGCAACTGGCAGAGATGGACCGGCTGGCCCCGGCGGCCTTTGAAACGCCACTTGGGCGCAAGGTGGCGATTGATTACGAGGGCGAGGTGGCGGGGATTGAACTGCGCCTGCAAGAGATGTTTGGCGTGACCGTGCATCCGGTGGTGGGGGCAGGGCGGATGCCGTTGCGGGTGACGCTGCTGTCGCCGGGGCAAAAGACCATTCAGGTGACGATGGACATTCCGGGGTTCTGGCGGTCGTCTTATGCCGATGTGCGCAAGGACATGCGCGGCCAATACCCGCGCCATCCGTGGCCCGAGGACCCGACCGTGGCAGAGCCGACCTTGCGGGCGAAGCCTCGGGGGACGTGAGGGAATCGTACCTGCGGAACCGGTTCCGGTCAGGCTGCCATTGGCTTTGCCGCTGCGGGAAATCCTAATCCAGCAGCGCGCCGATCAGCGTGATGGCGGACAAAAAGGCCAGACCCAGCGCGCAGCCCAGATGCCAGATCACCCGCAGATCATAGCGGTTCGCGATGGCGCGGCCAAAGGCTTGCGCCACAGCGGCCCAGCCCAGCGCGCCGACGCAGGCAACCGTCGCAAGCGCGGCATCCAGCGGACGATGGACCGACAAAAGTTGTACAAACGCGACCATCAGGGCGGCGTGGGACGCGGCTAACGACCAGACAAACTCTGTCGTCTTGCGGTCAACCCGGCGCCATGTCGCGAAGGCATGCACAAGCGCACCCAGCACCAGAAGCCAGGCCAGAAGTTTGGTCAGAATGTCGTGCAGAGAGCCCATGGCAACCCTTCTGTCTGGCGGCAAATCTCGCGCTTAGGTTGCACGCCAAGATTACAATCGCAACACGTTGTGGCGTGGGAAAGGACGGGATGGGGTTTTCTGATGGCACAGGCCGCAGCGGTGGACGCTACGTCCGGCGTGACAAACCCCGGGCCGGTCAGCATAATCGGACCACACGCGAGGTGACCATGTCCGCTTATCCCCATCTGTTAAGCCCGCTGACGATTGGCACGTTCACCCTGCAAAGCCGGGTGGTGATGGGGGCAATGCACACCGGGCTGGAAGAGCGCGGCGACTGGAAAGCTGCGGCGCGGTTTTATGCGCGCCGGGCAGAGGGCGGGGTTGGGCTGATCATCACCGGGGGCATGGCGCCGAACCCGGAAGGCGGGGTTTTTCCCGGGGCCAGCGGACTTTACGACGCGTCAGACATCACCCATCACAAGCAGATCACCGGGTCGGTTCATGCGGCGGGCGGGCTGATTGCGATGCAGATCCTGCATGCCGGGCGCTATGCGTACAGCAAGGATTGCGTGTCAGCCTCGGCGGTGAAATCACCGATTTCGCCCTTTGTGCCAATGGCGCTGGACGCGGCGGGGATCGAAAAGCAGATCGCGGATATCGCCATGGCTGCGGTGCGGGCGCGTGAGGCGGGCTATGACGGGGTCGAGGTGATGGGGTCAGAGGGCTATTTTCTGAACCAGTTCCTTGCCGCCCGGGTCAATAGGCGGGACGACGAATGGGGCGGTTCGGTTGAGGCGCGGATGCGGTTGCCTTTGGCGGTGGTGGACCGGATCAGGGCGGCGGTCGGGCGGGATTTCCTGCTGGTGTACCGGATTTCCCTGGCCGATCTGGTGCCGGATGGCAGTTTGTGGGCGGATACCGTGGCTTTGGCCAAGGCGCTGCAGCCGCAAGTTGATGTGTTCAACTCCGGCTTTGGCTGGCATGAGGCGCGGGTGCCGACGATTGCCGCCTCAGTTCCGCGCGGGGCGTTTGTCGGCTTGACGGCACGGCTGCGGGCCGAAGTTTCGGTGCCGGTGGTGGCGGCGAACCGGATCAACACGGCGGAATTGGCCGAGGCGATCCTTGCCGAAGGCAAGGCCGATCTGGTGGCACTGGCGCGGCCGTTACTGGCCGACCCGGACTTTGTCGCCAAGGCGCGGGCGGGTAAAGCGGCCTGGACCGCGCCGTGCATCGCGTGCAATCAGGCCTGTCTGGACCATACATTCAGCGGCAAACTCGCCTCATGTCTGGTTAACCCGGCGGCGTGCCGGGAGGAGGAGTTTGCCAGTCTGCCTGCCGTGACAGGCTTGCGGGTGGCTGTGGTGGGGGCTGGCGCTGCCGGGATGGCCTGTGCTGCGAGTGCGGCAGAGCGCGGCCACACGGTCGTGCTGTTTGAAAAGGCGCAGGCTTTGGGCGGGCAGATGCGGCTGGCGGCACGGGTGCCGGGCAAAGAGGAATTCGTGGGTCTGCTGGACTGGTTCGCGCTGCGGCTGCAGGATGCTGGCGTTGAGGTTCGGCTTGGGGCAGAGGTTTTGGCCTCCGATCTGGCCGGGTTTGATGCGGTGGTGGTGGCCACCGGGGTCAGGCCGCGCCGGATGGACTTGGCCGGAGCGGAAGCGGCACCTGACTATGCCGCAATGCTGTCGGGGCGGGCGATGGGGCGGCGGGTGGCGGTGATCGGGGCGGGCGGCATCGGGTTTGACGTGGCGACGGCTTTGGTCGGCGAACCTGCGGGCTTGCAGGAGTGGGCTGCGGAATGGGGGGTGGGTGATCCCGCGCTGACCCCGGGCGGGTTGGCGGCGGCTGTACCAGCAGCGCCAGAGCGCGAGGTCTGGCTGTTGCAGCGCAAGCCGGAAAAGCCGGGGCGCGGTTTGGGCAAGACGACGGGGTGGATTCACCGCGCCCATCTGGCGGCCAAAGGGGTCCGGATGCTGGGCGGGGTGGAGTATCTGCGGTTTGACGAACAGGGTCTGCACATCCGGCGTGACGGAGCGGACGAGGTGCTGCCGGTCGACGATGTGGTGATCTGCGCGGGGCAAGACAGCGAGCGCGGATTGGCGGACACTTTGGAACGCTCGGGGCAGCCATTCCACCTGATCGGCGGGGCGGCTGAGGCGCATCAGATTGATGCAAAGCGGGCGATTGAAGCGGGCACAAGGTTGGGGTTGAGTCTTTAAGAGACGGGTGGCCTTACGATTTTTCTGCGAAAAATCAGGGGGCGTTTGGGCAGGCTGGTTGTTTGGTTGGGTGAGACGGCCAAGACGATTTTTCTGCGAAAAATCATTGTGAGGCGGAGGATGTGGTCGTCTGGCCAGGCGGCGGAATGATGCTGGGCAGGTTCAGGGTCTTGTTGGGGCTTTGACGCATTGCAACGTGCTGGCCTCTCATCTTCCTGCGCCTCAGGCGATGCGGTCGCTGACGTGGATCGGGAAAAGCTGCTGCGCAATGCCGGCAAAGCACAGGTACAGCGATGACAGGATCAGGCCCCAATGGGCAATCATCCCCTCGTTGAAATCGACCCAGGCGGCGTTGGCGGCACAGGCCAGCCAGACAATAGCCATGCCAAGGTTCAGCGCATGCCAGCGCGGCGTGCGGGTCGGATGGATGAATTTCAGGTTCAGGAACATCGCCACCGTCAGGGCGATCACCGTGGCCAGAACCACGATCCGCGGCGGGTCGATGGCGAACAGGACCAGAACGACCATGTTCCAGCAGGCCGGAAAGCCCGCAAAGCTTTTGTCCTTGGTCTTCATCCGCGTGTCAGAAAAATATATCACCGAGCCATAGATGATGATCATGATCGCAATAAGGCCGGTCCAGTGTGGCAGCATCCCCTTGGTGTACAGCGCATAGGCCGGGATGAAGACATAGGTGAGGTAGTCAACGATCAGGTCCATCAGGACCCCGTCATACAGGGGCCAGTTGGTGTGGGTGTCGTAGCGCCGCGCCAAAGGCCCGTCGACACCGTCCACAATCAGCGCAACCACAAGCCAGAGGAACATCATGCTCCACTTGCCCTCAACCGCCGAAAGCATGGCGAGCATGGATAAAACGGACCCCGTCGCGGTGAGAAGGTGAACCATCAGGGCTTTGAAGCGGATATCCATGCGCCGTTGATGGCCGAAATGGGCCGGTCTTGCAAGCGCAGGGTGGCAATCTGCGATGGGCAGCGTCCGGGGTCAGGGGTGGTCTGGCAGCGGGGGCGGTGCTGGCGTCAGGCCATTGCCTGCAAAGATGCCATGAACTTTTGCGTCAGATTATTGTTGAGAGTGGCGGGGTAGGTCGTGCCATTTTCAGCCGCCATAGATTGAAACAGCGATTGGTAAAGTGACGTCGGTACAGCACCCGATGCCGTCGAATCCGTGGCCAGGCCGGGGGCCGGGTCTTTGTCGCCGAACGCCTTGGAGACCTTGTCGGTGGCTGATTTGACCTCATCGCTGGACAGCGTGCCATCGCCGTTGGTGTCAATCGCGCCCATCAGTTTGGTCAGCATGGTGGATAGGTCGTCTGACGACTGGGTGGATTGAGTGGTAGACTCGCCAGGCTCGTCCGCCGTTGTGGTGCCGTCCCCGGTAAGCGCGCCCAGAATGGCCGACAACAGCGCCTGAGCCGAATAGCCCTGCCCGCCCGACGCTTGCGGCGTTCCCGGCGGCCTTTGCGCGACCCTGGTTGTGTCGGTTGAGGTTGTATTGGTTTGATTCGGCTGTCTGGCAAACAGCCCAAGTGAGCTTGCGGAATTGCAGCAACCGCCTGGGGCAGAGATCATGGGACTCTCCTTCTGGATCAGATCCCCGGTCACGTTTGCTGGCCGGGTCACGATGCATCTTCGCGGAAATTGGTTGCGAAAGTGTTTTGCCACCCTGATGGGAAGCGCAAATCTGCGGGGCATTTGGTCTGAATTGGCTGACATTTCGACAGATCAGCCCTGCGGATGCGCCCTCGGGTGGGATTGGTCATAGACCTGCATCAGCCGGGCGGCGTCGACGGCGGTGTAAGCTTGGGTGGTCGACAGCGAGGCATGGCCAAGAAGCTCTTGAATGGCACGCAGGTCGCCACCGGCCGACAAAAGGTGCGTGGCAAAGGAATGGCGCAAGGCGTGCGGCGTAGCGGTGGCGGGCAGGCCAAGGCGCATCCTTGCCTGCTCCATCGCTTTGGCGATCAGGCGGGGGTTCAGCGGGCCACCGCGCGCGCCGCGAAACAAGGGCGCGTCGCGTTCCACCGGATAGGGGCAGGCGCGCAGATAGTCGGCGACGGCGTTGCGGGCGATGGGCAGAACCGGGACAAGCCGGTCCTTGTCGCCCTTGCCCCTGATCCGCATCACCTCGGGCAGGGGATGGTCGGCCCCGGTCAGGCCCAGCGCCTCGGATATGCGCAAGCCGCAGGCGTAAAGCAGGGTTGCCACGGCGATATCGCGCGCGCCGATCCAGTCTTGTGCGGCATAGGCACCGATGTCGGTGATGACCTCTCGCGCAGCCTCGACCGTCAGGGGGCGCGGCAGTTTGCGGCGGAATTTCGGGCCACGCGCGGAGAGGACGGTGGTGGCGTCAAGGCCCTGACGCTGCGAAAGCCAGCCGAGGAAGTTCTTGACCGCCGAAAGTGAGCGCGCCAAGGACCGCGCCGAAAGGCCCCTGCCCCGCTCTGCCGCCATCCAGGCACGAAGGTCAGTCTGAGGCAGGGCGTTCAAGGCTGACAGCCCCTCACCCGCGCCGTGATGCTGTGACAGGAAGGCCAGAAAGCCACGCAAATCGCGGGCATAGGCCTGAACGGTCTGGTCAGAGGCCCCCCGAATGGCGCGCAGGTGGTCAAGCCAGCGCGATAGCGCTTCGGCCTGGGCTGCGGAAAAGCCGGTCAGTTCAGCCATTTGCGCATGAGCCGTTCAAAGATGCCGGCGAAAAAGACCAAAAGATCGGTGCCGTGGGTTGGCTTGAACTGGTGCGGGTCCTCTGCCCCCAAGGCCAGAAGGCCGGGCAGACGGCCTGCGCCGAAGTCCAGCCGCAACAACGCCTCTGATCTGATCCAGCCAGAGCGGTCACCGTACAGGGCGTCCGAGGCGGGCTGAACCTGACGCAAGACGACCGGCTTGGTCGGCGTGCCGCGCCCGGAAGAAAGATAGTCCGCGATGAAACCGGCGGGCACGACATGAACGACGTCGGACAGTTTGCCCAAGGCCGCCTCACCCTCGGCGCGCGATTCCAGCACAAGGCGCACGCGTTCAACCCGCAAGGTGGCGGCAATGGTGCCATTGATCGCGGCCAGAAAGCTGGGGAAATCGGCCGGGTCCAGCAGTTGAAGAATAGCGCGGTGCACCTGATTGGTGCCGGCCAGATTTTCATAGGCGGCGGCAATCACGGTGCGGTGGGTGTCTTCCAGCTTGTCAAGCCGCTGTTCCAGCCGGTCCATCGCGATGCCGCGCAGGTCAACGATGTTGGCCCCCATCGCCCGTTCATTCGCCCCGATCAGCGCCTGCATGACGGCGATGTCATCCAACAGGGCCTCAGGCTCGGCCAGAATGCGGTCACGCGTGTCCGGGTCAATCATCATGGCCTGCTCCGCCTTAAAGGTCTTGTATCAGTGACTAGCGCCGAAGTCTGCGTCTGTCGCCCCCGCAATTGCGCATCGCCCGGCAGGTGAGTCCGCCGGGTCACACTGGCGCGCCGCACCTTGGGTGTTCCCGCGCCGCAAAAGAAGAGAGTATTTGGCAAGGAGCAATTGAAAGATCTGCCTTTCCCCTTTCATTCTGGCGCAAATACTCCACGGGAGGTCTGGAGGGTGTGAAACCCTCCAGCTGCCGGTCCGGGACTTGCGGTCCACGGACAGGGCGTTTAGGCCAAGGGCAGGCATCAGGAGGCAGGCGTGGTCGAGCGGGTCTATGAAGCCAACGAGCGGATCGGGGTTCTGACCTGCGAACCGATCGGCCGCGTGCTGGACTATCTCGCCCCCGAGGGCGGTTGCGGTGACGGCGATTTTCTTGAGGTGCCGCTGGGGCCGCGCAAGGTTTTGGGTGTGGTCTGGGGCAAGGGCGAGGGGTCGTTCGACCTTGCCAAGCTGCGCAGCGCGGGGAGGTTGCTGGAGGCGGCCCCGATGCGGGCCGAGATGCGGGCGTTTCTGGGCCGTGCGTCAGACTACACGCTGTCCCCCCTGCCCGCGATGCTGCGTCTGGCCACCCGGGCGCCGGGCCTGGGCCTGCCACCCGCCACGCGGCGCATCTACCGCTTGGCGGGCGCGGTCCCAAACCGGCTGACCGAGGCGCGGTTGAAGGTGGTGGAGGTGTTGCGCGGTTTGGGCGAGGCCGCGCTGACCTTGGCGGAACTGGCAGAGGCGGCGGATGTCAGCGCGTCGGTCATCAAGGGCCTCGTCAAGGCCGGGGTTCTGGTTGAGGAGGACGCGCCCAAGGACCTGCCCTATCCGCCGATGAACCCCAAGCGGCCAGCGCGGCTGGCCGGTGACCAGATCGGCGCTGCGGCAGCGCTGGAGGCTGCGGTGCGGCGCGGGGGGTATGGCACGACGCTGTTGAAAGGCGTGACCGGGTCGGGCAAGACCGAGGTTTATCTGGAGGCGGTGGCGGCTGCGCTGGAAAAAGGCCAGCAGGCGCTGGTGCTGTTGCCGGAAATCTCGCTTACCGGGGATTTTCTGGCGCGGGTTGAGGCGCGCTTTGGCGCGAAACCGGGCGAGTGGCATTCGGGGATGACCGCCACGGAACGGCGGCGCTTGTGGCGCATGACGGCGGAGGGTGGGGTGGGCCTGGTCGTCGGGGCGCGGTCGGCGCTGTTCCTGCCATTCCGGGATTTGGGCCTGATCGTGGTCGATGAAGAGCATGACACCTCTTACAAGCAAGAGGAGGGGGTTTTGTATCATGCGCGGGATATGGCGGTGTTGCGCGCCTCTATCCTGGGCTGTCAGGTCGTGCTGTCTTCGGCCACGCCCAGTCTGGAAAGCTGGGCCAACGCGCAGGCGGGCAAATATGCGCGGCTTGATCTGGGGGCGCGGTTTGGTGCGGCTGAACTGCCGCAGATGCGGACCATCGACATGCGGGCCGAAAAGTTGGCCGGGGATCGCTGGATATCGGACCCTTTGGTGCAGGCGGTCACGACGCGGATTGAAAAGGGCGAGCAGAGCCTGTTGTTCCTGAACCGACGCGGCTTTGCGCCGGTCACGCTGTGCCGGGCCTGCGGGCATCAGGTCGGCTGTGACGATTGCGATGCGCGGATGGTCGAGCATCGGTTCCTGAAACGTCTGGTTTGCCATCAATGCGGGGCGACCAAGCCTATTCCTGCGGTGTGTCCGGCCTGTGGCGTGGCGGGGCGGATGGCGCCGGTCGGGCCGGGGGTGGAGCGGTTGGCTGAGGAGGTGGCGGTAAGGTTTCCCGAGGCCCGGCTGGCGGTGCTATCGTCTGATCTGTTCGGGTCGGCCCGGGCGTTGAAGGAAGAGATCGCCCGGATCGCTACGGGGTCTGCCGATATCATCATCGGCACGCAGATCGTGGCCAAGGGGCACAACTTTCCGCTTCTGACTTTGGTGGGCGTGATTGACGCCGACCTTGGGTTGCAGGGGTCGGATTTGCGGGCGGCAGAGCGGACCTTTCAACTGATGCGGCAGGTGGCGGGGCGGGCGGGGCGGGCGGACCGGCGCGGCACGGCGGTCTTGCAGACCTATCAGCCGGATCATCCGGTGATCGCCGCGATTCTTGGCGGCGATGAAGAAGCGTTCTGGGCGGCTGAGGCGGCCGAAAGGAAGGCGGCGGGCGTGCCACCTTATGGGCGGATGGCGGGGATCATCCTGTCCTCACCCGATGTCAGCCAGGTGTTTGACTTTGGCGCCGAACTGGCGCGGCGGGACGAACCGTTGCGCCGGATTGGCGCTGTCGTTTATGGCCCCGCCCCTGCTCCGGTGGCGCGTGTGCGCGGACGGCACCGGGTCAGGCTGCTGGTCAAGGCCGACAAGTCCGCGCCGTTGCAGGCCGCTTTGGCGGAATGGGTCGGGCAGTTGAAACAGCCGGGTAATTTGCGGCTGGCGATAGATATTGATCCGCAGAGTTTTTATTGAGCGGTTGGGATTTGGAGGCGTGGTTTGACGCGGGCGGGATTGAACGGGGCGGGATTTAGGGCGGCAGGATCGCGGGCGACGTGGTTGGAAGGGGGCGGATTTCGCGCGGGAGTGGGTGTGATATCTGCGGGATAACACACGTGTTATGCTTATTATGTTATTGTTTTTGTTGTATTTTGTGAAAAATCTTAGGGAATTCTTAACTTTTGCGGGTTGGGATATCACACGCTTTTGGCGCTGTTACTTGTCAGAATCACGTTTTGACTGGCGAGGCTGGCAAGCGCGCCTTTGTGCATAGTCACCCTCAAATCAGCTTGCGGTCCCTTGCGATCATCGCGGCGTGGGTGCGGTTGCGGGCGGACAGTTTGCGGCTCATGGTTTTGACGTGAAGTTTGACGGTCACCTCTTGCAGGTCGTGGTCGCGGGCGATTTCCTTGTTGGATTTTCCGGCACATATACCGCGCAGCACGTCAATTTCGCGGGCGCTGAGCATGGCATTCTCTGCCACCGCCGCCTTGGGGATCAGCGAGATCGGCGCGAAAATCTCACCTCCGATCATGCGGCGCACGGCGGCGACCATGGACTTTGATCCAAGCGTCTTGGGCACAAAGCCGGCGGCCCCGGCATCAAGCGCCTGTTCGGCCAGTTCAACCGACAGTGACCCGGAGATCAGCGCCACCGGACGACCCGCATTGGCGGCAAGGATCTGGGCGAGACCCTTCAGCCCCTCCATTCCCGGCATGTTGTAGTCGACCAGCACCAGATCAAACGGACCGGCTGACGCAATCGCCGACATGGCTTCGGCCACGTCCGAGGCCAGACGTACCTGGCCCAGGCCTTCAGCCTCAAGGTAAGCGGCGAGCGTTTCGCCGACAAGATCATGGTCGTCAGCGACCAGAATAGATGCCATTTGCAGTGTCCTTCAGGAGTCCGGCCCAGTATCGTCGCACTCGGTAAACCTTGGTACAGCCACGGACCTGCACACTCTACGCTGTGCCTATCCTTCCGGATAGGGCCTTTTGTGTCGCGGGCAAGACTTCGTGCGGTTAAACGCTGCGTTATGGCGATAAAGCAGGCTGATAAGGGCGGGCCGGTTCGGTTTCGCGGTGGGCTGGCGGCGGTTGTCGGCGTTTTGATGCTGATTGCCGGTTGGGCGGCACCCGGGACGGCGGATACGGTGGCACGTGCCGCCCTGCCCGATCCGACCGGGCCGGTTGTGCTGACGGTGACCGGGCTTGACCCTGCGACCTACAAGGGTGGTCAGGTGCGCTTTGATCTGGCGATGTTGCGCACCCTTGGTAGGGTGACGATCACCACCTCGACCATCTGGACCGCGGGGGCGCATGTTTATGTGGGAGTGCCGTTGGCCGAACTGGCAGACAGGCTCGATTTTCGCGACAGGGATGTGACCCTGCACGCGTTGAACGACTACACCATCAGCCTACCCGCAGATGAGGCCGGTCCCGCCGCCCCGATTCTGGCCTATGACATGGACGGCGCGCCGATGCCGGTGCGCGACAAGGGGCCGTTGTGGGTGATTTACCCCTATGACTCGGCAAGTGAGTACCGCACCGTGCTGATCTATGCCCGCAGCGTCTGGCAACTCGACCGGATCGACGTGACGCGCTAGGTTGGGCGGACAGTTTGTCCCAAGACACCCGAGGCCCGCCCGTTGATCCAGCCGACCGTCCCCCGCACCCTGTTTGTTCAACGCCTGCGCATGTGTCTGGCCGCAGTTGTGATCGGGGTCAGTGCGGCGGGGATTTGTGTGCTGGGCTTTGCGGTGTCAGACCAGATTGACCACGAAAGCAGTGCGGGTTCGGACAACATGCAATGGGCGCTGGCGCAGGTCGATGTCGAGTTGTTGCAACTGGCGCTGGTTCTTGACTCGGCGCGGCAGGATGCGGGCCAGTTGCCAGCGGTGCGCAACCGGTTTGACATCTTTTACAGCCGGATGAAGACGCTGGGTGTGGGCCGGGTCTTTGACCGGTTGCGCGCAAGCCCGGGGTTTACCGCAGGTTTCCTGAAATTGCAGGGCTTCGTGGAAGATGAGGCGCGCCTGATGGACGGCCCGGATGGCCAAGCTTTGGCCGGGCTGGACCTGATGCGCGCCCGGGTTGATGCGCTGATCCCGGATGCCCACCGGCTGGCCCTGACCGGTGTCAGCGCGTTTGCGCTGGAAGAGGACAACCAGCGTCTTGCCGTCCAGCGAACCCTGATCGAACTGGCGCTGCTGACCCTTGGTCTGGTGGTGGCACTGGTGGTCATGCTGGTGCGGGTGCTGCGGCTGGGTCGCGGCAACCGAATCAAGGTGGTTGAAAATGCCGAAATGCTGGCGCGGCTGGATGCGGTGGTCGCAACCTCGCTTGATCCGGTGATTACACTGGACGAGGCGGGGCGCATTGTCGATTTCAACCCGGCGGCCAGCCAGATTTTCGGGTTGGCGCGGCACGAGGCGTTTGGTCAGGACCTGAACCTGCTGATCCCGCCCGATGCGAACGGCGATCCGCAGGTGCCGCCGGTCTTTGAAGCCATGCCCAAGGGGCGCAGGCGTTTGCGCATCACCGCGCGCCATAACGACGGGCACGATTTTCCCGCCGAAGTGTCGCTGTCGTCGGCGCAGGCCGGATCGCACCCGGTGCATGTGGTCTTTCTGCGCGACCTGTCCCAACAGCTTGAGGCAGAGCGCGCCCTTGTGACCGCCCGCGACGACGCTTTGGCCGGGGAAAAGGCGAAGGCCGAATTGCTGGTGGTGATGAGCCATGAAATCCGCACGCCCCTGAACGGCATGATCGGCACGATCGAGTTGTTGGAGGCGACCAGTCTTGCGCCGCACCAGCGCGAGTATCTGCGCATCATGGCGGCCTCTGGCCGGTTGTTGATGCACCATGTCAACGATGTGCTGGACATTGCCCGGCTGGACAGCGGAAAATCTACGCTGGACCTTGCGCCGGTCGACCTGGTGGCGCTGATCGACGAAGTGCTGGAGAATCAGCGCCCCGGGTCGTTGACGCAAGCCAACCGGTTGACCTTTGTGCGACCGCATGACGGACGCCATGTGGTGCAGGCCGATGCCGCCTTGCTGCGGCAGGTGATGCTGAACCTGGTCGGCAATGCCATGAAATTCACCCATGACGGCACAATCGCGGTTTCGGTCACCCATCTGACCCAGCAGGGTCCGACGGAAATCGTGGTGCAGGACAGCGGGGTTGGCATTGCAGCGGGCGATCTGGGCCGCATATTTGAGGATTTTGTGACACTTGACCCGTCTTATGCGCGGCGCACCTCGGGCACCGGGCTGGGTTTGGGCATCGTGCGGCGGATCGTGACGCGGATGGGCGGACAGATTGCCGTGGAAAGCGAGGTCGGCGTGGGCACGACGTTCCGCGTGACCCTGCCGATGACCATTCTGGCCAAGGATGTGCGTGTGGTGGCCGCAGCCCCGCCGCAGCGTCAGGGCGGGGCGGGGCTTTCGGTGCTGGTGGTCGACGACAACGACTTTAACCGCCTGATCGTGCAGGACATGCTGGTGCAGGATGGCCACCGGGTCGTGACCGCCTCGGACGGCGAGCAGGGCGTGCAGGTGGCGCAGACCCAGCGCTTTGACGTGATCTTGATGGACATCTCGATGCCCGGGCTTGACGGCGTACAGGCCGCACGGCGCATCCGAAGTGACAGGGGGGCCTCGCGCCGGGCGCGGATCATCGCCCTGACCGCCCATGCCCTGCCCGCCGAAACCGCCAGCTTTCGCGCCAGCGGGCTGGAGGATGTGCTGGTCAAGCCGATCACCCGCGACACCTTGCGCGCGGTTCTGGCAAGCCAACCGGCGGCGGTGCCCTTTGATGCAGAGGGGTTGGTTGATCTGGACAGTCTGGCTGATCTGGAAGCCAGCATGGGTGAGGCGCGGGTTGACGGCCTGATCACCCGCTTTCTGGCCGACACCGAGGCGCGCATGGCCCTGCTGGTCGAGATGGCCCGCGACACCGCCCAAGAGGCCGAACTGGTGGCAGAGGTGCACCGGATGTCGGGCACGGCAGCGATGTTCGGCGCATCGGCCCTGCATGACCGGCTGACCCGGATCGAGGATCTGTGCAAGCTGGGGCAACGGGCGGCGGCCCGCGCGGCGGTGCCAGCGCTGGCCGTGCTGTGGCAGCGCACCGCTGCGGCCTACCGTGACAGGGCTTACCGGACGGGCGGGTCTTTTGCCCAAGCCTCAAGCTTGCGGTAAAGGGTGGAGGGGGACAGGTCCAGAACGCGGGCGGCTTTGGGGACTGAACCGCCATAGCGGGCCAGTGTGGCGGCGACGATGATGCGTTCAACCTCTGCCAGGGGGCGGCCCAGCAAGCTGTCAAGCTGGGGTTCAGCCTCAACCATGGCAGCGGGGGTAGCGGGATGGGCCGGGCCAAGGGTCTGGCGCACCATGTCTTCTGGCAGCATGTCGGGTGTCACCACGCCGCCCTCATTGAGGACAACCACGTTGCGGATCACGTTCAGAACCTGACGCACATTGCCGGGCCACGGCAGCCTGCGGAACAGATCCACCACCTCGTCCGACAGGCCGTCAAAGCGGCGGCCCTCTTCCTCGGCAAAGCGGTGCAGGGCGGTTCCGGCAATTTCGATCACATCATCGCCCCGGTCGCGCAAGGGCGGCATGTGGATCGGGACAACGAAGAGACGGTAATACAAATCCTCGCGGAACTGACCGCGCCGGACCGCATCCAGCGGGTCGCGGTTGGTGGCGCACACGATGCGGACGTTGACCTTAATGGGCCGCGTGGCCCCCACCGGCAACACGGTCGAGGTTTGCAGAAAACGCAGCAGTTTTGTCTGCAGCGCCGGGGCCATCTCGCAAATCTCATCCAGAAACAGCGTGCCGCCATCGGCCGCCGCCGCAGCGCCGGGTTTGTCAGAGATGGCCCCTGTGAACGAGCCTTTCACATGGCCGAACACCTCTGACTCCAGCAGATCATGCGGGATCGCGCCGCAGTTCAGCGCGATAAACGGCCCCTTGGCGCGAGGCGAGGTGGCGTGGACGGCCAGCGCGCACAGCTCTTTGCCCGTACCACTTTCGCCGGTGATGAAGACGGTGGCCATCGAATGGGCGACAGAGTTGATCTTGGCCTGTATCCGCCCCATCACCTCGGATGAGCCGACAAAGCCGCTTTGGGCGACATCGCGGGCCGGGGTTTTGCGCGACTGGCTGCGTTCGATGGCATTGCCGACGGCGTTCAGAAAGCGCACCTCGTCGAACGGTTTGACCAGAAATTCATGCGCACCGGCCCGCATCGCCTCGACCGCCTTGTTGATCGAACCGTTGGCCGTGATGATGATGACCCGGGTTTCGGGCCGCAGGGCCATCATTTCGGCCATCAGGTCCAGCCCGTTGCGGTCCGGCAGGTCCAGATCCAGCAGCACCACCTGCGCCCCGGTCTGCTGGAACAGCGACATGCCTTCAGCGGCAGACCCTGCAGTGCGCACCTCATGCCCGGCCCCGGTCAGAACGGATTTGTAGATCAGTTGCAGCGAGGGGGCATCCTCGACCAGCAGGACCGTCACGGATTTGCCGCGCGGCAGGGCCATGTCAGACCTCCGGACCAAGCTCTGCCGCCATCGAGCGCAGGCGCAGGATCAGATCGTCGACGCGGTGGAGCAGTTCGATGGCTTCGGGTTTGGCTTCGGTGCAGTCGGTGTCTTTGGCGCATGTGTTCAGATGTGCCGCCAAGGCGTGAATGCGGGGTGCCCCGATGGCGCCTGCAATGGCCAGCAGAATATGGGAGTGATGGCGCATTGCGGCGCGGTCGTTCTGCATCAGCCCGGTTTTCAAGCCGCACGCCACGCTGCGCACATCGGCCACAAGTCGGCGCATCAGCTCTGGCCCATCCGACGGCCCGGCCAATGCCAAAAGCCGCCTGAGGGTGGTTTCATCCAGACCAGAGCGGTCGTCGGGCCCCAAAGGCGCTTCGTCTTCGGTCAAAGAATTGGCCAGGGTCAAAGAGGCGACTAGGGTCAAAGAACTGAAACTCCGGTTGCATGGCCGCCGCCCTTGCCCCGCTAAGGGCGCGTAACTCAGGGCGTTACAACCCTAAGTTACGCTTTGGTCCGGTAATGTCCAGAACTCAACCGTAAAGCGAGACAGGTGCACCAGCCAGCGCCGAGACGTTCAGAAGGCCGCGCACCGTGATGGACGGGGTGACGATATGGGCGTGATTGCCCATGCCCATCAGGATCGGACCCACCTCGAGCCCGCCCGCCTTCATCTTCAGCATGTTGCGGGCCGCGTTGGCGGCATCGGTATAGCCGAAGATCAGGATGTTGGCGGCCCCTTTCAGGCGGGAATTGGGGAACATGCGGTCGCGCAGATCGGGGTCAAGGGCGGCATCAAGGCTCATCTCGCCCTCATATTCAAAGTCGCACTCGCGGGCGTCCAGAATCTCCATCGCGGAGCGCATCCGTCGGCCCGAATCGCTGTCCAGATTGCCGAAGTTTGAATGCGAGCAGAGGGCGACCTTGGGTTCAACGCCAAAGCGCCGCGCGTGGCGCACCGCCCCCATCGCCGACTGGGCGATCTGTTCGGGCGAGGGGATCGGGTTGACCTGCGTGTCGGCGACAAACAGCGGGCCATCCTCAAGGATCATCAAGGACAAAGCGCCGACCGGATGCCGACCAGTGCGCGCCAGCACCTGGCGCACGTCGTTCAGATGGCCCAGATATTGCCCGTAAGCGCCGCAGATCATGCTGTCCGCATCGCCGCGGTGCACCGCAATGGCCGCAATCACGGTGGCGTTGGTGCGCAGAACGGCGCGGGCGGTGTCGGGAGTGACGCCCTGACGTTCCAGCAACTGGTGATAGCTGGTCCAATAGTCGCGGTAGCGGTTGTCGCTTTCGGGGTTCACAATCTCAAAATCGCGGTCCGGCAGGATCGACAGGCCAAAGCGTTCGCAGCGCGCGGCCATCACATCAGGCCGGCCAATCAGGATCGGCTTGATCGTCATCTCCTCCAGCATCGCGCTGGCGGCGCGCAGCACGCGTTCATCCTCACCCTCGGCAAAGATGATGCGGCGTTGCGATTGGCGGGCGAC
>JBBRKS010000054.1:0-23090 GCA_038231775.1 Rhodobacterales bacterium
CGAACCGCCGTGCCTCCAGAATTTCCCGCAGCACCGTTCCCAGCACCACAACCTCCCCGCTTCCAACACCATCCGGCGTCGTCGTCGTTTCGGTGAGCCGGTATCTAGGCAAACACAACAAAAGGAGCAAGAGGAAAAAACACCTCTGTCGCATTTATTTCGCATTTCCGAATTTAACTACAAAATCTTGGGGTTGCGGGTAACGATCCCACAAGAGAGGCCCATCAGCCGCAATATTCTTGCGATGGGTGGGCCGGTTTCAGGACAGACTCAGGCGACCCCGACAGACCACGCGTTAGGCAAACACCAATCGCCGCGGACCATTCTTCCAGATGCGCCAGCCAATCAGCGCCACAAGGATGGCCGCGTAGATGTACTGCTCGCGAGTCGTGATCTTTCCGACCAGCAGAAAGTGGATCGTCGCCAGAATCGTCGCGACATAGGCCAGCTTATGCAGCTGGTTCCAGTTCTTCGCGCCCATCCGTTTGATGAATCCGTTGTTCGATGTGATCGCCAGCGGAATAAGCAGCACCAGCGCACTAAGCCCGATCACGATGTACCAGCGCTTGTACAGGTCACCGATGATCTGGCTCCACCGCAGGCCCATGTCTATGGTGATCCACGCGGTAAAGTGCAGACAGACATAGGCGAACGCCACCAAACCGATCTGGCGCCGAAACCGCAGCAGGTTCAGACCCAGCGAGCGTAGCGGGGTAACAGCCAACGTCGCCAGCAACAGCCGCAGCGCCCACAGACCAAGGCCCCATTCGATGCCCCTGACCGGGTCAGCCCCGATGCTGCCCGTCAGGGTTTGAAACACCAGATAGGCAAACGGCAGCGTGCCAATCAGGTAGATCGTCCAGGTCGGCACCTTTTTCAGAAAACGGTTGACCGCCTCCATCAGTAGTTCGCCTTAAGGTCCATGCCGGTGTACAGGCTTGCGACCTGATCCCCATAGCCGTTGAACATCAGGGTATCCTGACGCCCGGCAAAGAGACCTGCCCCGATGCGCCGTTCCGAGGCCTGGCTCCACCGCGGGTGATCAACCTCGGGGTTCACGTTGGCATAAAAACCGTATTCGTTGGCAGCCAGCATGCTCCACGTCGTCTTAGGCATTTGGTCAGTCAGGGTGATTCGAACAATCGCCTTGATGCCCTTGAAGCCGTATTTCCACGGCGTCACCAGACGGATCGGCGCACCGTTCTGGTTGGGCAGCGGCTTGCCGTAGATCCCGGTCGCGAGCAGCGTCAGCGGGTTCATTGCCTCGTCCAGACGCAGGCCTTCAACATAGGGCCAGTCCAGGATACCGGCCTTTTGCCCCGGCATCTCTTCGGGGCGGACCAGCGTTTCAAACGCCACATACTTGGCCTGCGGCTGCACGCCCAGCTTGTCCAGCAGTTGCGACAGCTGGAACCCGTTCCACGGAATGATCATCGACCACGCTTCGACACAGCGGAACCGGTAGATCCGTTCTTCTACAGTCATGCCAGAAATCAGGTCACCCAGATCATAGGTGCCGGGCTTGTCGACCATGCCGTCCACCTTGACGGACCAGGGTGAGGTGACCAGCGACCCAGCATTGGCGGCAGGGTCTTCCTTACCAGTGCCGAATTCGTAATAGTTGTTATAGCCGGAGATTTCTTCCAGCGTGTTGGGCGCATCAGCGGTGGAATACTGGCTTGCAGCCAACGCGGGTGAGGCCACAAACGCTGCACCGGCGGCCACCATGATCTGGCGGCGGTTCATGAACATCGCTTGCGGTGTCACATCGGACCAGCGCAGATCGGTCTTGAAGGTCATATCGGATTCCTCTTTCCTATTCGGAAAAAGAATGCCGCATGATTGGCGAAATACAAAATCATCTCGTCTCACATCTGCGACAGGCTGTTGAAACAATCAGCGCCGAAGGGACACGAAAAAGCGGGCCCGGTTTCCCGGACCCCCTAGTCTTAACGCACGACTATCTTAGTGCACGACATGCGGTTGCGCCCGCTCTCTTGACGAAGGCACCACCCGGTCGCCGATCAGCAACCCGCCGATCCCGGCTGACACCACGACGGTGCTGCCATCCAGCACATCACCGGCCAACAGCATCTGCGCCAACTGATCCTGCAAGTTGCGCTGAATCACCCGTTTCAGCGGCCTTGCGCCGTAGACCGGATCATAGCCCTCATCCGCCAGCCACGATTTGGCTGCCGCATCCAGCTCCAGCGTGATCTTGCGACCGGCCAAGCGCGCCTGCAATTTGCGCAACTGTATCTCAACAATCGCGCCCATATCGCCCCGAGCCAGACGTTCAAAGATAATCGTCTCATCCAGTCGGTTCAGGAATTCCGGCCGGAAGTGCGCCCGCACCGCCTCCATCACCTCTGCCCGCGCCTGCGTTGGATCAGCGCCTTCGGGCAGCTGGCTTAGACTATAGGCGCCAAGGTTTGACGTAAGGATGATCAGCGTCTGCTTGAAGTCCACCGTGCGGCCCTGACCATCAGTCAGAACCCCGTCGTCCAGCACCTGCAACAGCACGTTGAACACATCGGGATGGGCCTTTTCGACCTCGTCAAACAGCACGACCTGATAGGGCCTGCGCCGGACCGCTTCGGTCAGAACGCCGCCCTCATCATAGCCTACATAGCCGGGCGGCGCACCGATCAGCCGCGAAACCGCGTGCTTTTCCATGAACTCGCTCATGTCGATGCGCACCATCGCGCTGTCATCGTCAAACAGATATTCGGCCAGCGCCTTGGTCAGTTCGGTCTTGCCAACACCCGTCGGCCCCAAGAACAGGAACGACCCCAAAGGCCGCCCTTCATCGTTCAGGCCCGCCCGAGCCCGCCGGACCGCATTGGCCACCGCCGTTACGGCAGCGCGTTGGCCGACAACCCGTTCACCCAGCTTGTCCTCCATCGCCAGCAGCTTTTCCTTTTCACCCTCCAACATGCGAGAGACTGGAATGCCGGTCCAGCGTTCGACCACTTCGGCAATCTGCTCTGGCCGCACGGCTTCAGCGACCAAAGCCTCACCTTCACGCGCCTCGGCGACGGCGAGGTCTTTTTCAAGCGCCGGAATCCGCCCGTATTGCAGTTCCCCCGCCTTGGCGAAGTCGCCGTCGCGCGTGGCGACTTCCAACTCGGCCCGGGCCCGGTCAAGTTGCTCTTTGATCTCACGCGCCTTTTCCAGCGAGTCGCGCTCATTCTGCCAGGTCGCCGTCATTGAGGCGGACTGTTCCTGCAGGTTGGACAGTTCTTTTTCCAGCCGCTCCAGCCGGTCCTTTGACGCGGCATCGTCTTCCTTCTTCAACGCCTCTGCTTCGATCTGCAATTGCAGAATCTGGCGGTCCAGCGCGTCGAGTTCTTCCGGCTTGGAATCCACCTCCATCCGCAGGCGACTGGCGGCTTCGTCTATCAGGTCAATCGCCTTGTCGGGCAGAAAGCGGTCGGTGATATAGCGGTGCGACAACGTCGCCGCTGCGACCAAAGCCGAGTCCGCAATCCGCACGCCGTGGTGCAGTTCGTACTTTTCCTTGATGCCGCGCAGAATGCTGATCGTATCCTCTACCGTCGGCTCATTCACCATCACCGGCTGAAAGCGCCGCGCCAAAGCCGCGTCTTTCTCCACATACTTGCGGTATTCATCCAGCGTGGTCGCGCCAACGCAATGCAGATCACCCCGCGCCAAGGCCGGTTTGATCAGGTTGGCCGCGTCCATCGCCCCGTCAGACTTGCCCGCGCCGACCAGCGTGTGCATCTCATCAATGAACAAAATGATCTCACCGTCAGCTGCGGTCACTTCGTTCAGCACCGCCTTCAACCGCTCTTCAAACTCACCCCGGTACTTTGACCCGGCGATAAGAGAGCCCATGTCCAGCGCCATCAGCTTCTTGTTGCGCAAAGACTCGGGCACGTCGCCATTGACGATGCGCAGGGCAAGGCCTTCGGCAATCGCCGTCTTGCCCACGCCCGGCTCGCCGATCAGCACAGGGTTGTTCTTGGTCCGGCGCGACAAAACCTGCATGGTGCGGCGGATTTCATCATCGCGGCCAATGATCGGGTCAATCTTGCCCTCTGCCGCAGCCTCTGTCAGGTCGCGGGCATATTTCTTCAAGGCGTCGTAGCCCTCCTCAGCCGAGGCTGAATCGGCCGTGCGCCCCTTCCTGATATCATTGATCGCCGTATTCAGCTTTTGGGCCGTGACAGCACCCGAATCCAACGCCTCTTTGGCTTTGGAGGTCACCATCGCAAGTGCCATCAGAATGCGTTCAACCGGCACAAAGCTGTCGCCCGCCTTCTTGGCAACCTTTTCCGCCTCGTCCAACACGCGGGCCAATGCGGGGTCCATGAAAGGCTGCGCATCGCCCGTGACCTTGGGCAACTTGGCCAAAGCCAACGTCAAAGCCTCTGTCACGCGCGCAGGTTCGCCCCCTGCCCGCCGGATCAGGTTCGACGACAGACCCTGATCATCATCCATCAGCGCCTTCAGTAAATGTTCAGGCGTCAGCCGCTGATGGCTTTCGCGCATCGCAATCGTCTGCGCCGCCTGCAAAAACCCGCGCGACCGTTCGGTAAACTTTTCCAGATTCATAGCCGTCTCCCTCACAAGCGCCCGACCGATGCCCGCATCTGCAGCACATCCTTCAAGCCTCGACAATCAACTGGGTATGCGATTGACGCTTTGCAATGGATCAATCTGCCGCATATTTTGCGCGACCCTCAATGAAGGCATCCAAGTGCAGGCCCTGACCCTTACTTTAAAGCAAACCGCACGCGACATGGGCTTTTCCGCCTTAGGCATCACGACGCCCGACGCGATCCCCCAAGCCGCCGAACGTCTGCGCAATTTCCTTGCCGCAGGTCAGCACGGCCAGATGCACTGGATGGCGGACCGCGAGCCGTGGCGCGCCAACCCCGCCGCCCTGTGGCCGCAAGCGCGTTCGGTAATCATGCTGGCAGAGGTTTACACACCAGAAACCAATCCGATGGAGGGTCTGAACCACCCCTCTCACGGCCTGATCTCGTGTTACGCGCAAGGCAAAGACTACCACGACCTCGTCAAGCGCCGTCTCAAACGCCTTGGCCGCTGGCTGATCGACCAAACCCCGTGTGAGATCAAAGTCTTCGTCGACACCGCCCCCGTGATGGAAAAACCGCTCGCCCAGGCCGCCGGTCTTGGCTGGCAGGGCAAACACACCAACGTTTTGTCGCGCGACCTTGGCAACTGGTTCTTCCTTGGCGCGATTTTCACCACGCTTGATCTGCCGCCCGACACTCCAGAGATCAGCCATTGCGGCACTTGCACCGCTTGCCTTGACGCCTGCCCGACGAAGGCCTTTCCAGCCCCTTACCAACTCGATGCGCGGCGTTGCATTTCTTACCTGACGATCGAACACAAAGGCCCGGTCGCCGAAGAGTTGCGCCCCCTGATGGGCAACCGCATTTACGGCTGCGACGATTGCCTTGCCGTCTGCCCGTGGAACAAGTTCGCCGTGGCTGCCAATGACATCGGCTACCAACCCAAAGTCGGCCTGCCCGCACTGGCCGATCTCGCAAGTCTGGATGACGCCCAATTTCGGCAACGCTTCGCAGGGTCGCCGATCAAACGCATCGGCCGTGACCGCATGGTGCGCAACGTGCTGTACGCCATCGGAAATTCCGGCGATCCTGCGCTGATCCCCGTAGCCCGGCGCCTGACCGCAGACGCCGATCCCACGGTTCAGGATGCGTCAGTCTGGGCGCTTAACCGTCTGACCGCAGCCGATCCCGCAGCCCGATGACCTGATCGCGCAACGCGGTCAATTCTTGCTCTGCCACGCCGCACGCCTCAAAGATGCAGCGGGTGATCCCGTCCGCCTTGCCGCGCAAACCCTCGCCGGTGTCGGCCAGCGAAACCCGCACCTGCCGCTCATCCTCGGCGACCCGCAGCCGGGAAACCAGACCCAACGCCTCCATCCGCTTTAGCAGCGGCGTCAGGGTGTTTGATTCCAACTGCAAGGCCCGGCCCAAATCACCGACGGTCTGGCCATCTTTGTCCCACAGCAACATCAGCACCAGAAATTGCGGATAGGTCAGGCCCAAGGGGGCCAAAACCGGCTGATACACCCGCTGCATCGCATGATTGGCCGAATATAGCGAAAAGCAGATCATCTCAGACGGGATCATGGTGCACCTCTGCCCCTTGATTAAATCGCACACGATCAAATCACAAGAGACTTGCCATGCGCAAACCCCTTGACCGAATCTTGCTGGCCGCCTATTCCATCGCTCACGATCAAATCGCAAACGATTGGAGATTCACATGACAATTGACCCGAAATACTGGACCCAAGCCACCTCTACCGGTGGGGGCCGCAACGGCCTTGCCAAGCTGGCCGATGGCAAGCTGACCGTCACCATGACCTCGCCCAAGGAATTAGGCGGCAATGGCGCTGGCCACAATCCCGAGGAACTGTTCGCGCTTGGTTACGCGGCCTGCTACATGGGCGCGATGCGCTTTGCCGCCTCGTCCGAAAAGCTGGGCACCGTGCCCGATGATGCCAGCGTGACCGCCCATGTCGGGATCGGCCCGCGGTCCGAAGGCGGTTTCGGCCTTGCCGTGAAGCTTGAGGTGTCGATGCCCGGCGTGCCCGCCGATGTTGCCGCCAAGATCGCAGAGCGTGGCCATTTCATCTGCCCCTATTCGCACTTCTCGCGCGGTGGTGTGACGGTTGAAACCGTCGTCATCTAGGTCTGGCGTCTGACCTTCCCCCCCTGCTAGGCTGCTCTGAATTGCGGGGGGAACCATGGCAGACCGTCTTAAAGGCAAGATCGCACTTATCTCCGGCGGCGCCACCGGCATCGGTGCCGCCGCCGTTCGTCTTTTTGCCGCCGAAGGGGCCGCTGTCGGCATCATCGACCGCAACGCCGTCGCAGGGCAGGCTTTGGCGTTTGAACTGGCAAGTACCGGAAAACGCGTTGTTTTCGCAGCCGCCGATGTCAGCCAGAGGGCTGAGGTTGACGCGGCTGTTGCCAATATCACAGCGTCTCTTGGCCCGATCAACGTGCTGTTCAACCATGCAGGCTCTATCGTCGTGAAGCCCTTCCTTGAGACGACCGAGGAAGACTGGGACATGCTGTTCGACGTCAACGTCAAGTCGATGTACCTGATGACCCAAGCTGTTTTGCCGATGATGCTGGCGGCGGGCAAAGGCACCATCGTGTGCACCTCGTCCATTTCTGCCGTCTACGCGACACCGAACGAGGTGCTGTATGACGCCACCAAAGGCGCGTGCCACATCTTCGCCCGGGCGATTGCGGTTGAATTCCGCGACCGTGGCATCCGCTGCAACGCCGTCTGCCCCGGATTTATCGAAACCCCGCATGGCAACCGTGAGGTCGAGGCTTTGGCCGCCTTGGGCGTTGATGTGTCCGAGGCTGCGATGAAGGCTGCGCAGGGCCGGATGGGCAAACCGGAAGACATCGCCCGCGCGGCCTTGTATCTGGCATCGGACGAATCAGAGTTCGTCAACGGCACTCAACTGTTTGTGGACAATGGGTTTTCAGCCGTCTGAAATCTTAAAAAGTGGTTAATTTCATACTCTGCAATCTAATGATATCAATGCACTAGCTAAGATTTCACATGTGAAATCCCAACCCAAAGGCAAGCCATGACCAACGCCCACTGGATCTATACTCAAACCGTCAAGACCTTCGCCGCCGGGGCCGAGCCGCCGTTTGAAGACCCGTCCGAACTGATGGCCTCTTGGGGGGCCGTCTGGGGGATTGATAACGATGTGGGCCAGATCCGGTCGATCCTGATGCACCGCCCGGGGCCAGAGATGAACGTGGTCGACCCCGCCAAACGTCTGCCCGAAATCGGCAGCTATGGTGACCCGGCGGTCGGCTGGTACTTTCAATCCGACACCCCGCCCGACCTGCCTTTGATGCAGCGCCAGCACGACGGCTTTGTGGCCGCCCTGCAGGCTGACGGAATCGAGGTGCATTATATGGAGGGGGAAGCTGGCATCCGTCTGAAACAGATTTACACCCGCGACCCGCTGATCATGGTCAAAGGTGGAGCGATTGTCTGCCGGATGGGCGCACGGATCAGGCGCGGCGAAGAGTTGGCCGTCACCCGCACGCTCGCCAAGATCGGCATCCCGATCCTGCGCACGATTTCCGGCAACGGCATCATGGAGGGCGGCAGTTTCGCCTGGCTGAACGACAAAACCTGCGCGATCGGTGTCGGCGTCCGCGTGAATCGCGAAGGGGCCGAACAAGTGGGTGAGGTGTTGAAACGCCAGGGCGTTGACCTGCTGATTGTCGAACTGACCGGCTATGACATTCATCTTGATGTGTCTTTCCTGATGATCGACCGCGACCTTGCCATCCTTAACCCAATGGGATTGCCATATTCTTTCCTGCAAGACCTGAACGCGCGCGGGATCAGGTATATCGAGACGGACCCGGGCGATGACCCGTGGATCGTGAATTCACTCGCCATCGCGCCGGGCAAGGTTCTGATGCCAGAGGGGGCGACGAACCGCACACTCGACCGGCTGGCGGCGGCAGGTGTGACGTGGACTGCCCTGCCGTATGCGGCCAACCACAAGAACGGCGGCGGGTTGCATTGTTCGACCACACCCCTGCGGCGCGACAGTCTGTAGGGGCGAAAACGGCTGCAAACTCCGCTTGGGGGACGCGGATTCTCCGCAATCTTGCCGTGATCGGCGGGCAAGGGTGGGGCATGATAGAGGCATTGACCCACGGACCGATGAACCTGATGGTTGTCAGCCTGATTGGCTGGCTTGTCTTCGTCAACGTGCTGACATTCCTTGCCTTTTATCTGGATCATCGCCGCGCTGTTTCGGGCTATCGCGAGACGCCGGGCGGAACATTGGTCGTGTTGGCCACGATGGGCGGCTGGCTTGGTGCCCAGTTCGGACGGCTGCTCTTTGACGGCGCCAATCGGCGCGGGGCATTTGTCACGGTGTTGAACCTGTCGATCCTGCCAATGCTGGCGCTGACCTTGGGGTTGGCCGCGATGGATGTGGATTGGTCTGCCGTGATGGCACAGATTGTGCCGCAGCCCGCTGCACCGGTGGTTGAGCCTGTCGCGGTTGTAGCGCCAGCGCCGCGACCGTTGCCCGCCGTTCTGAACCTGAAAAAGGCTGCGGCCAAATCGATGTCGTTGACCACCAACGCCGATTTGCCCAAACGGATCGGACCGAAGCCTGCCAAGACTGCGGCCTGGCATTCACGTTAGCTTTCGGGCGCAAGCCCTTGCGTTCTCTGGGTTAACCCGCTGAGATGGGGCCATGCGACCGATCTTTTTTCCGTCTTCATTCCGTCTTCTTTTTGTCTTTACGCGCGCAGAGACGGGGCACCATTAGCCATAACTTGCGAATCGGTTTTTCAGCGGGCGTCAGCCTCAAGGTTCAGCCACAGCACCTCGTCCCTGGTCAAGGTCAGCGCGGCACCGGGGAGGGTCGAGACGATTTCCCCCGGTGAGCGCGGGCCGATCAGGGCAAGCGAGGCGAAGCTTTGGCTTAGCACCCACGCGGTTGCGATGTTGTGGGCCGAGACGCCCTTTTCGGTGGCGAGGGTTTCGGCCCGCTTGCGACGTTCGGCGTTTGCGGGGCTGCCGAAGCAGGTTTCGGGTGCGGTGTCAGCGGGCAGGCGGTTGCGCAACACCTCTGGCAGGAAATAGCCACGGGCTTGGGACGACCACGACAGATGCGCGACGGTGCCTTGGCGGAGGAAGCCCAGGGTTTCCGGCGTGTTCGAGGTGATGCACCCGGCCCAGACCGGCTTTTCCATCACCGCCAACGACAGGTTGTTGTTGAGGATGCGGAAGGGTTCAAGGCCTGCTTTGGCGGCGTAGGCGTTCGCCTCGGTCAAGCGGGCGGGCGACCAGTTGGAGCCGCCAAAGATGCCGATCTTGCCTGCTGTTTTCAGCGCGTTGAGGGCGTCAATGAATTCGGATACCGGCACGGCGGGGTTGTCGCGGTGCATGATGTAGATGGGCACGGACGACAGACCAAGGCGGTCCAGCGAGATATCAAGTTGGGTGCCGATAGCGCGCGGGGTGCAGTAGGGCGTGTGCGCGCCTTTGGCGATGACGACGATGTCTTTGGCAACACCCCGGGCGGCGATCCATTCGCCAAATACCTTTTCATGATTGCCGCCGCCGTAAACAAAACCGGTGTCAAAGGCGTTGCCACCAGCCTGCAGCCACGCGTCCCAGACAATTGCGCCTTCGGCCACGGTGTTGCGGTTGTCGCAGCCGAGGATCAGCTTTGAGACGGGCATCTCGACGCCCTGCAACGCGATTTTGGGCACTTGCGGGGTGTCTTGCGCGATCACGCCGGGCAGGGTGCGGTTGGTGGCGGGCGTTTCTGCAAAGGTCTTGTAGCCGATTTCGGCACGCCACTTGTCGAGTGTTTCGTTGTTGCCGATGCTGTCAGCATGGCTGGGCGCAGGGGCTGGGGCTTGCAACAGGCCAGCAGCGATGGCTTTTGACACATGCTCTGCCTCAAACGTGAACAGCATTTTGGGGTCGCGCAGGGTTTCGGTGCGGGTTTCGCTGCCCACGGTGATGTGCAGCGTGGCATCTGACGGGCCGACGTTGCGGCCGGGCACCCACGGATCATCCATGATGATCTGGCCTTTGGGACCAGAGATGATGGCGCGGTTGTCCATGTTGCGCGACACGGCGACGGCGATTTCAGCGATGAACCCCGAGGCGAAGGTCAACAGGCCGTAGGCGGCGGCATCTACGCCGGTCTGCGCAAGCACTCCACTGCCCTTGACGCTGATCGGATTGGCGAAAGGTTGGCCGATGGCGGCCCCTGCGATCAGGCGGGCGAGCGAGACGGGATAGCCGCCAACGTCCAGAATGCCGCCACCGCCCAAGGCCATTTCGTAAAGACGAGAGCCTTCGCGGTAGGGCGCGTTAAAGCCGAACTGGGTGCGGATGTGCTGCGGAGTGCCGATTTCGCCCGAGGCGATGATTTCAAGAACCCGGGCGATTTGCGGGTGGCAGCGGTACATGAAGGCTTCCATGAAGAAGCGGTTCTGTTGGGCTGCAACTTCGGTGACGGCGATGACCTCGGCGGCGTTCATGCCGGCGGGCTTTTCACACAGGACGTGCTTACCGGCGCGCAGGGCCTGGATCGACAGTTCAGCATGCCATGGATGCGGGGTAGAGATGTAGATGGCGTCAACATCCGCGTCGGCCATGATGGCCGCATAGGTGGCGTGGCGTTTGTTGGCCGGAATGGCGTAGGTGTCACCAAAGGCATCGCGCCGCGCGGTGTCGCGGCCTGCGATGGCGACCAGTTTGCCCGAAGCCGATTGCGCCAAGCCGTCGGCGTAGTTGTGGGCAATGGCCCCCGGGCCGATGATCCCCCAGCGAATTGTCATGGCAACCTCCGTCAGTTTTGGCAGTCGACTTTGTTTTGGCAGTGGTAGCAGGGGGCGGTGCGGTCGGACAGAAAAATTTTTAGTAAAATTTCGCTGCGGTGCAGAAGGTTTGGGGGTAAGGCGGGGTTAGCCCCGCCTTACAGCCGTCAGGCGCGGACCAGCTTTTCGTATTCGGTCGATATGCGTTTGGTCAGCTCGCCGACCTCGAACATATGGTCACCGATCTGGCCTACGGGGGTAACCTCTGCCGCAGTGCCGGTCAGCCAGCATTGCTGGAAGGTGGAGAGTTCTTCCGGCATGATGTGGCGTTCGTGAACCACAATCTGCATGTCGCGCAGCATGCCGATCACGGTTTGGCGGGTGATGCCGTTCAGGAAAGCGTCGGCCTTGGGGGTGTGAACCTCTCCATCCTTGACGAAGAAGATGTTCGCGCCGGTCGCTTCGGCCACATAGCCGCGGTAGTCGTACATCATGGCATCCGAGCAGCCTTTGGCCATCGCGGCGTGTTTGGACATGGTGCAGATCATGTACAGGCCAGAGGCTTTGGCAGAGGACGGGATGGTTTCCGGCGACGGGCGCTTCCACTTCGAGATGTCAAGTTTCGCGCCCTTCATCTTGGCGTCACCGTAATAGGCACCCCAGGTCCAGCAGGCAATCGCAAGGCGGACCGGGTTGGCAGAGGCGGCAACGCCCATTTCCTCGCCCGCACCTCGGAAGGCGATGGCGCGGACATAGGCGTCGGTCAAGCCGTTGGCTTTGAGAACCTCTGCCTTGGCGGCGTCAATTTCAGCGGCGGTGTAGGGGATCGGCATATCCAACAACTCGCCAGATTTCAGCAAGCGTTTGGAATGTTCGGTCGATTTGAAAATCTTGCCGTTGTAGCAGCGTTCGCCTTCAAACACCGCCGACGCGTAGTGCAACGCGTGGGTCAGGATGTGCACCTTGGCGTCCCGCCATTCCACCAGCGTGCCGTCCATCCAGATGAACCCGTCGCGATCGTCATATCCTGCCATCATGGCCTCCATCTTTGCGAATGTTGCGCGATTTAGGTCCACTTCGGACATAATATTGCGCGAAATCGTTGCCGGGCTATCAGTTGTGTCTTACCATGTCAACAAGGCTGACGTAGTTTATGGCCGGCATCGGGCGAATTTGCTGCTTGGAATGGCAACAGGGGTGACATACCTTTGCGGCACGGAGGACGCCATGGCAGACAATGCTTCGGGCAGCGAGGGCCTGCTTTTCCTGACGGATGAACAATTGCGCAAGGGCATCGAGGCGATGTTCTTTGCCTATCGCGGCTTTACCGCCGACCCGGACCGCATCCTTGAGGGGATGGATTATGGCCGCGCACATCACAGGGCGATCCACTTCATCCACCGGTCGCCGGGGTTAACCGTGTCAAGCCTTCTGACCTTTCTAGGCGTCACCAAGCAAAGCCTGAACCGGGTGTTGCGGACCTTGTTCGAGGACGGTCTGGTTGAGGCGCGGGTTGGCAAGACCGACAAGCGCGAACGTCGGTTGCATCTGACCGACAAGGGCGCTGTGCTGGAGCGGGCCTTGTCGGATGCCCAGCGCGCGCGGATGCGGGCGGCGTACCGGGCGGCCGGGCCGCAGGCGGTGCAGGGGTTTAGAACCGTGCTGGAGGCGATGATGGACCCCGAATTGCGGCGCCAGTATCTGGGCCTGCGGGAGGATATGGCGTGACGGAAAACCTGTCTCACCTGCTGGTGGTCGATGATGATGAACGCATCCGGGGTCTGTTGCAGAAATTCCTGATCCGCAGCGGGTTTCTGGTGACCACGGCGCGCAATGCCGCGCAGGCGCGGCGGTTGCTGGCCGGGCTGGAGTTTGACCTGCTGGTGCTGGACGTGATGATGCCGGGCGAGGATGGCATCAGCTTTACGCGCGATCTGCGCAAGCACATGGCCGTGCCGGTCTTGTTGCTGACCGCACGGGGCGAGGCGACCAACCGGATCGAGGGGCTGGAAGCGGGGGCCGACGACTATCTGGTCAAACCGTTTGAGCCGAAGGAACTTCTGTTGCGCATCAACGCCATTTTGCGCCGGATGCCGCAGGCGGTTGTGGCGGAAACCCTGCCCAAGCACCTGCATCTGGGGGCCGTGCGCTATGACCCGGACCGGGGCGAATTGTGGCGTGGCGATGAGTTGATCCGCCTGACCGCAACCGAAGCGCAGTTGATGAAGGTATTTGCGGCAGCGCCCGGTGTGGCTGTCGCACGCGAACGTTTGGCGGGCGACATGCCCAAAGAGCCGGGCGGCGGGCAGGAACGGGCGGTCGATGTGCAGATCACGCGTCTGCGCCGCAAGATCGAGGATGACCCGCGCCAGCCGCGTTACCTGCAAACCGTGCGGGGCGAAGGCTATATGCTGCAGCCGGACTAAGGCTGCGCTTTTGGCCAGCCGCCGGGGGGTTTCACACCCCCCGGACCCCCTGTGGGATATTTCCGGACCAGTGAATGGACAGGCACGTGTTTTGGGCGCAGCGGCGTGCTGGACTTGGGGGGATCGTCGCAGCATGGTCGGCGCGGACATGAAGCCCTTGGGGATATGATGGCAAGCTATCTGAATCTTGAAATGCGCCTGCGCCGGATGAACAAGCGGCTGGATGAACTGGCGCAGTGGGTGGCGCGTGACGTGGTGCCCTTGTCCGGTTGGACGTTAGAGGGCCAGCCGATTGCAGCGTGGACACACTGGCAGGACACCGGTGCACCGCTTGCGTTTGCGCATCCTTTGGTGGCGGTGCCGGACCACTGGCCGCTGGCCGAGGCCCGGCTGCATCTGTGGCTGGGTGGTGAGGGTTTGGTGCGGTTGGTCGGGGAGAAGGTCACCTCATATGGGCTGAACCCACCGCATATGGATTTCCGGCTGACCGAGCGGGCGTTCCGGATTGAGGCCGATTGTGTGGCGCGGTTGGAGCAAGGGGTGCCAAACCGCGACGCGACTTTGGGGCGCACCGAGCTGGTCTGGCTTGAGACGGATCTGGACGATTTCATCCGGATGCAGCGCCAGGTCATTGAAATGGTGCGCACCTTGGGTGGGCACGAGGTTGAAGGCTGGCCGGTGCCGGAATGGTTCCCGCGCCGCCCGCATCCCGACCATAACGACCCACACGCCGTTTGCGCGCCGATGATGGATCTGGCGGAGGCGGCGTTTCATCTGCTGGACTGGCCGACAGAGACGCAATCCTATCTGCTGCGGATTTCCGGGACGGCGGAGAGTCAGTCGGTTTGGCGGTTGCCAGATTTGGCGGGCGGGACGGCGGCTTTGCCACAGGCGGCGCGCGCGTCAGTTCTGATGGCGCGGGATCATTTGCGGGCGGGGTTGCGGGCGTTGCAGGTGCGCTTCCCGCAGGAGGGGTCGATCGCCTTGACCGGCCACGCGCATATTGACCTGGCATGGTTGTGGCCAATGGTTGAGACGCGCCGGAAGGGAGTTCGGACGTTTCACACCGTGGTGCAGATGGCGGATCAGTTCCCGGAGTTCCGCTTCAATCACTCCACCGCGCAGCTTTATGACTTTGTCGGACAGGACGATCCGGCCTTGCTGGAGGCGATCCGGGCAAAGGTCGCCTTGGGTCAGTGGGAGCCGTTGGGGGCCATGTGGGTGGAGCCTGACACCAACATGCCGTGTGGTGAGTCCCTGATCCGGCAGTTGCTGTACGGCATCGGGTTCTTTGACCGGCAATTCGGTGCCGACAAACGGTCTACGGTGTGCTGGTTGCCGGATACGTTCGGCTTTTCACCAGTCCTGCCGCAAGTGTTGCGCGGGGCGGGGATGACGTCGGTGTTCACCATCAAATCCAACTGGTCGGAAAAGAACCGGCTGCCGCATAATCTGTTCACCTGGCGGGGGTTGGACGGGTCTGAGGTGACGATGCACACGTTTGAAAACCCGGCCAACGGCTACAATGCCGAGATGGGGCCGAGGGCGGGGTTGGGCACCTGGGCGAATTATCAGGACAAGGCGCTGATCGGCGAGTCGCTGTTGTGCTATGGGCGCGGCGATGGCGGCGGTGGGCCGACCGACGAGGATGTGCTGCGCATCCTGCAGTTGGCGGATTTTCCGCTGGTGCCGAAAATGCGCCATGTGAACGTGACTGACTGGTTCAAGGGCATCGCCGGGCGGTTGACCGCGCCGCTGCCAAAATGGGTGGGTGAGATTTATCTGGAATACCACCGGGGCACACTGACCACTCAAGGGCGCACCAAGTTTCTGCATCGGCGGGCCGAGCGGGCCTTGGTTGGGGCAGAGATTTTAGGGGCCATGGTGGCGTTGCGGGGCGGGGCTTTGGCCGGGTCGTCGCAGACCGACTGGCAAGTTTTGCTGCGCAATGAGTTTCACGACATTCTGCCGGGCACCTCTATCCGTGAGGTGTATCAGGTCGCAGAGGCGGAACTGGCCGGCGTGATTGCGGCGGGCAAGGCCGGGCAAGACGCAGCGATGGCGGCTTTGGTCACCAGTGTGGCGGGGCCGCAGGCGGGGATCGTGGTGGTGAACCCGGATTTGCAGCCACGGGTGCTGCGCGCTACCTCGGATCAGGACTTGCCGGGCGGGCAGGCGGTTGAGGGCGGCTTTGTGCTAAGCGCGCCTGCGGCGGTGGCCGGGCTTTCGGTGACGGCATTTGTCGGGCTGGCAGAGCCGGGGCCGTTGACGGTGGCAACCTCTGGTCTGGAGAATGCCTTTGTCAGGGTCAGCGTTGCCGCCGACGGCACGCTGTCGAGTGTGATCGACAAGCGGAGCGGGCGGGAATGTCTGGCGGGGCGCGGCAACCAGATCTGGGCCTATGTCGACAAACCGCGGTTCTTTGACGCCTGGGATATTGAGGAGGACTATACCGCCTCGGGCCGCGAAGTGCTGGCAGAGGCGGTTGAAGTTGCGGAAACCGGGCCGCACCGGGTGGCGCTGCGCATTCGCCGACGGTTTGGCGCCAGTACGATTGTGCAGCATGTGCGGCTTTGGGCAAACTCTGCCCGGGTGGAGTTTCATACCGAACTGGATTGGCATGACAGGCGGGTTCTGCTGAAGGCGCGCTTTCCGTTGGCGGTGCAGGCGGATCAGGCCCTGTTCGAATGCGCGTGCGGGGTGATTTCCCGGCCGACCCATCGCAACACGCCGTGGGATGAAACCAAGTATGAGGTGGCCGCACATCGCTTTGCCCTGATGGCAGAGCGCGGCTTTGGCGTGGCGCTGTTGAATGATGGCAAATACGGGCATCACGCGCTGGGCAATGAACTGGGGATCAGTTTGCTGCGGTCGCCGGTGTTTCCCGACCTGTTGGCGGATGAGGGCAGCCAAGCGTTTACGTATGCGATGCTGCCGTTTGCCGGGGATTGGCTGGACGGCGGCGTGCTGGCCGAGGCGCAGGATCTGAACCAACCGCTGTTCGTGCAGGCCGCCATGGTCACCGAGGGCAGCTGGCAGGCGGTTTCGGGTGCCGAAGGGCTGGCGCTTTCGGCGCTGAAACCGACCGAGACGGGCGACGGCCTGGTGCTGCGGGTCTATGAACCGGCGGGCGGCACGGTTGCCCCGCAGATTCGGGCGGCTGCGGGCTGGCAGGTCGGCGGTGCGGTCAACCTCTTGGAAGAGCCGACAGAGGCGGGCGATTCCATCGGCCCCTTTGCGATTCGCAGCCTGAAACTGACACGCGACTGACCAAAGCCTAACCTTTTAACCAATAACCCTGCGCCCCGTCAGCCCTGAAAAGGCTGGTCCGGGGCGCAGTCGTTTTGGCGAAACCAATTGTTAAGCGTGCCGGGCTATCCCTGATGAAGCCGGATCGCAGGCCATGAACATGACTGGTTATTGAAAGATGCCCATGCCGCAGGATTGCAGGATTTTTGAACCACAAGACCGGCTGACCGTCGCACCCGGCGACCCGCTGATGACCTTTCTGAACGGGTCACCCGATGCAGTCCGAATCTCTATGCGGCATCAAAGTCGACCGGATTCCCGCGTGCTGCAGGTGCTTTTGACGGCGGCACGCGCCTGGAAGAGCCGCAATCTCGGGTTTGATGTGTCTGACCTGCCTCCCCGTCTGGTGCAGGATTTTACACGTCTGGGACTGACCGCCGAAAACACTGGCTGGAGTGGATTGAAATGACCCTGAAAGTGCTTGCCATCGACGATTCCAAGACGATCCGCGAACTTTTGCGGTCGGTGATGGAGGAGGCGGGGTTTGATTTTTCGTCAGCCTGCGACGGCATCGAAGGTGTCGAACGCTATGCCGAGGTGCGCCCCGATGTGGTGATCACCGACATCAACATGCCCAAAATGGACGGCTACGGCGTGATCGACGCGATCCGGAAAGGCGTAATCGACAACCGGGTGCCTATACTGGTGCTGACCACCGAAAGCGGTGACAAACTGAAGGCCCGTGCCCGCGATGCCGGGGCAACCGGCTGGATCGTCAAGCCGTTTGATGATGTTTCGCTCGTTTCGGTCATTCGCCGGGTGACAGGTCTGGTGACCTGAGATGAGCAACCCGATCCTCGACACCTTCTTTGAAGAAACGGAGGAGCTTCTTGAAGCGCTCGCCGAGGGATTGGAGTCGATGCAAGGGGCAGAGTTTGACAAGGAAACTGTCAATTCGGTGTTTCGCGCGGTGCATTCGATCAAGGGCGGGGCCGGGGCGTTCAAGCTGACAGCGCTGGTCAGCTTTGCGCATTCGTTTGAAACGGTGATGGATGCGGTCAGGTCGGGCGGCTTGGACCTGACGCCGCAGATCATGCACACCCTTATGCGGTCGGCGGATTGTCTGGCCGATCTGGTGGACGCCGCACGCTCTGGCCGGACGGTTCCCGAAGAGGTGACGGCTGGCTTTCTGACAGCACTAGAGGCCTGCCTGGGCGAGGGCGAGATTGAAGCGGTCGATGCCTGGGACAATTTTGAATTTGCCGCCGTCACCTTGGATCTTTCGCCCTTGACCGAGATTGATGCGCCTGCCGAAACTGCGGTTGGCCCGACCGAAATGCCAGATCAGGACCTGGTGCGCGTTGGGTTTCGAATCAATTTTCGCCCGCATGCCGTGCTTTTCAGCAACGGGCATGAGCCCGCTCTGCTGTTCACCGCATTGGCCGACCTTGGCCAGATCACCCCGCAGATCGACCTGTCGCAGCTTGCCGACTGGGCCAGCTTTGATCCGGAAGATCAAAGGCTAAGCTGGACAATCGACCTGCGCACCGATGAAAGCGAACTGGCGGTGCAGGACGTTTTCGAATTCGTCTACGGCCTGTGCGACCTCTCGATTGCCCCGCTGCTGGGCCCGATGCCGGTTGAGACTGCCGACGCGGCGGCTGTTCAGGCGGAAGTGGTTGAAATCACGTCCGTTTTGGCCGCTCTGCCTGTGCATTCCGCTGACTCGTCCAGCACGCCGGTCACCGCTCCGGCCCCACCTTTGACCGCTACCCTCGCACCTTCGCCGAAACCAAAGGCGGACCGTGGTGAACAGACTTTGGACGCCAAATCCCCCAAAGCCACGTTGCGGGTCGACCTTGACCGGGTGGACCGGCTGATCAACGCCGTTGGGGAGTTGATTATCAATCAGGCGATGATCGCCCAGCGCCTGCAGGACATGACCGCGACCCGCGATGACGACCTTGTCATGCACATCGAGGATTACCGCCTGCTGGCCCGCGACATCCAGGAAGGCGTGATGGCGATCCGCGCCCAGCCGGTGAAATCCCTGTTCCAGCGCATGTCCCGCATCGTGCGCGAGGCAGCGGATTCGACAGGAAAGCTGGCAGAACTCGTCACGGTGGGCGAAGGAACCGAGGTAGATAAAACCGTGGTCGAACGCCTTGCCGATCCCTTGACCCACATGATCCGCAACGCGGTTGATCACGGTCTGGAAAGCCGCGAAGAGCGCGCCACTGCGGGCAAGCCTGCGATGGGGACGATCCGCATGGCAGCCTCGCATCGGTCTGGCAGCGTGATCATTACAGTCAAGGATGACGGTGCGGGACTGAACCGCCCCAAGATCCTGGAAATTGCCAAACGCAAAGGCCTGATTGCAGCTGACGCAGAGCTGAGTGACGCCGAAATTGACCAACTTCTGTTCATGGCTGGGTTTTCAACGGCGTCGAGCATTTCAAACCTTTCCGGTCGCGGTGTCGGTCTGGATGTGGTGCGCAACGCGGTGCAAGGTCTGGGCGGACGGATTTCTATCGCCACCACGCCGGGTCTTGGGACAGAATTCACCATCATATTGCCCCTGACGCTGGCCGTGATGGACGGAATGGTGGTGACCGTTGGCGGCCATACGCTGGTGGTGCCGATCACCTCTATCATTGAAACGATCCGGCCGCTGCCGGGCGATCTGCACCGGATCGGCACAGATGAAACATTGCTTGCGATACGCGGGCGGATGATTCCGGTCGTCGATGTGGCGCGCAGTCTGGGCTTTGCATCGCCCGACCAAGGCAGCACGCCGCTGCTGTTACTGGTCGAATCCGAAACGCTTGGTGAATGCGCGCTGGTCGTCGAATCGGTGCAGGATCAGCGTCAGGTCGTGATCAAAAGTCTGGAAAGCAACTTTGGCAAGGTACTGGGCGTGTCCGCTGCCACCGTGCTGGGCGATGGCCGCATCGCGCTGATCCTTGACCCCGATGCCATCGTCGGCGGCCGGGTGACGCCAGCTTTCCAGACGCCCACACCTCTCTCGCACGCGGGAAGGACCGCCCATGCAAATGCTTGAAGACACATCGAAATCTCAGGTTGAATTCGTGACCTTTTCGGCAGGCGAACAAAGTTTCAGCATCGAAATCACGCAGGTGCGTGAGATTAGAAGGTGGAGCCCGGTGACCGCCCTGCCCCATTGCCCGCAAGAGGTGCTGGGTGTGATGAACCTGCGCGGGTCGGTCATTCCGATCTATGACCTTGCAGCGCGGTTCGGTCTGGGCAAAACCAAAGAAAATCCGCGCAATGTGATCGTGGTGGCTATGCATGGCGGCCAGACGGTCGGCCTGCTGGTCGAGGCGGTGTCCGAGATTTTGTCCGTACCACGCGATCAGATTCAGGAAACCCCCGACATAAGGTCGGAAATGGCGCGGCAAAGCATCACGGGCGTCATTCCGATTGAAAGCGGGATGACCCGGGTGATCGACCTTGGCGCGGTTCTGCAACATTCAAGCCGGTCGGTTGCATGACGAGTGCTCAGCCCTTTGCCAGTACGGCCACCCGCGACCTTGATCGCAACCGAGAGCGGATTCAATTCACCCACGCGGATTTTCAGATCATTGCTGATCTTGCAATGCGCGACTTTGGGTTGCATCTGACGCTGGCGAAACGCGATCTGGTCTATTCCCGTCTGCTGAAACGCCTGCGAATCCTGGGGTTTGAGCATTTCAGCGACTACTGCGACCTGGTCAGCAGCCCCGAAGGGGAGGAAGAGCGCGCAGCGATGCTGTCGGCGCTAACCACCAATGTCACGCATTTTTTCCGCGAGGATCACCATTTCAAGCTGTTGTCAGAGGTCGCTTTGCCACCGCTGATCAAAGCGGCGCGTGACGGCGGGCGGGTCAGGATGTGGTCGGCCGGATGTTCGGCCGGGCAGGAAGCCTACTCGCTGGCCTTTACCCTGCTGAACCTGTGCCCAGAGGCTGCAAAGCTGAACATACGGATTCTCGCCACCGATGTAGACGCTGAGATTCTGGCCAAGGCTGAAGCTGCGGTCTATCCGGGCGACGAACGCAAAAGTATTCCGGAGGCCTTGCGCAAGTTCCTGGAACCGTTAAGCGACGACCGCTTTACGATCAGCCAAAGCGTGCGCAATCTGATCACGTTCGGGCGATTGAATCTGATCGAAAGCTGGCCGCTTACCGGCCCGTTTCAGGTGATTTTCTGCCGCAATGTGGCGATTTATTTCGACAAACCGACGCAATCCCGGCTGTGGGCCCGTTTTGGCGACCTGCTGGCCCCGGGCGGTCATCTTTGCATCGGGCATTCCGAGCGTGTGACAGGGCCCGCTGAACACATGCTGCATGCGGTCGGCATCACCGCTTACCAGCGCACAGTCGCAGGTGTCGAACCCATTGCAACACCCTCCAAACGCCAGGAAGGACATCCGAAATGAGCTTGCGAGACACGCTTCGCATCATGGTGATTGACGATATGTCCGTCAGCCGGGCGCTGATCACTCAATCCCTCGAAGAGTTGGGCATCACCAAATACCAGACTGAAAATGACGGTCGCGCCGCATTGGGCAAACTGGTGGCCGCCCCGGTTCATCTGGCTTTGTGTGACATGAACATGCCCGGGATGAACGGGCTTGAGCTGTTGCACGCGTTGCGCAGCACCAAAACCACGGCCCGCATCGGGTTCATCCTGATCACCGGCCAGCCGACGCCGGAACTGCTGCGCATCGGGCAGGAACTGGGTCTGAACAACCTGATCCGCAAACCCTTTACCACCGCCACGATGAAAGCCTCGATCGAACGCGTCGTGGGCCCTTTGTGACCCGGTGAAAGCTATGTCAGAGCCGTTACCTCCCCTGCTGGAACGAACTGCCGCCGTATTGGCCGACAGCGCCAGACTGTTGCTTGAAATTGAGGACAGCATTGCACCGTTGCTGTCCCGCCCGATGCAAAGCGGCACGCACGCAGATGCAATGGCGAATTTCCGGGCCAGCGTGGTGCCTTTGCAAAAGATCGACCTGCTCAGCCAAACTCTGGAGGATCTGTCCTTCTGGCTGGATGATCTGGCGCAAGAGGTGCGTCATCACGTTGTAGGCTCGGTGGTTTGTGAGGCCGCCCTGACGCGGTTGCGGCTTTGCGATCTGCGCCAACGTCTGAACGGTCGATTTGACCCCGGGGCGGTGCAAACCCCGTCGGACCCGGTGCTGTTTTGAGGGGCGATCATGACAACGCTGCAATTGCGAGTTCGAATTCCGTTTCGGCACGGTCAAAGTTAAGTCGACCTTAAATGCCCGGGGCCCAGACTATCCACACCAAATCTGCCTCGGCCCAGCCGCAGGATCCAACGAAAGAGGGCCACAATGCTGAAATTCGGATCCGTTCCCCTAAAGACAAAACTGCCTGCAGTTTTCGTCGGCATTGGGTTGCTTGTGGCCGTGATGGTCGGCTTTATCGGGTATTTCGAGATCGCAACGTTTGCGCAAAGCGTTCTGACCGAAAGGGTCGAAAGCCTTGCCAAGGACGGAAAGGCTGCGGTTGAAGACTATTATATGGAGATGGGCACGGATATTGACGACATATCCCGGTCGCCGAACACCGTGGCAGGCTACCGCCGCCTTGCGATGGGCTGGAAATCCAATCCTGTCGATCCCGCTGGCACCGTGATTTCCGACTATATAACAAACAATCCGCAACCGGCGGGCCACCGCAAGGATTTGGTGCGGGCAGAGACGCCAAACACCTACAACCAGCAGCACAGCGAGTTTCATCCTGCGTTCCGGACATGGACAGACCTGCACGGCTACCGTGATTTCTTGCTGATCGATCTGGATGGCAACGTCATTTATTCGGTGATGAAGAGCACGGATTTTGCCAGCAATCTGCTGACCGGGCCCGAAAAGGCCGGACCGCTGGCCAAAGCCTTCGCCCAAGCGAAAGCGGATGCCAAGGCCGAGGTGCACTTTTCTGACTATTCGGCCTATGGCCCCTCTGCCGGGGCGCCGGCTGCCTTTGCGGCCAAGACAGTGACCGATGAGAACGGAAAC
>JBBRKS010000055.1:0-22693 GCA_038231775.1 Rhodobacterales bacterium
CGTGTTGAAACCGGCAAGGCCATAGCCCGCGTCATAGGCAGCAAGCGTGTCACCAGCGTGACCCTGTGCATGCAGGCCGGTGAGGGGGCAGCGCTTGAGGAAATTCAGTGTGATGCCGTCGCGATGTCCGGCGGCTGGTCGCCTGTGGTCCATTTGTGGAGCCATTGTGGCGGCAAGCTGACATGGGACAATACCCACGCGATGTTCCGCCCCGACGCCACCCGCCCGCCGATCAGCCATGACGGTCTGCCGATGGTCTACCCTGCCGGGGCCGCCAACGGTGCGCTGACCGCCGGCGACGCTCTGAAGGATGCCGCGATTGCTGGCGCCGCTGCCGCAGGGGCCGCCCCGATCACCGCCTTTACCGCCGAAGCACACCAAGACGCACCGCTGGAACCTGTGTGGATCATGCCGCAAGGGGCCAGCTACAAGTTGCGGTCCAAAATGTGGTTGGATTATCAGAACGATGTGAAAGTCTCTGACGTCCAGCTTGCCGCGCGTGAGGGGTACGAGTCGGTCGAACACACAAAGCGCTTCACCACGCTTGGCATGGCGACCGATCAGGGCAAACTGTCCAACATCAACGGGCTGGCGGTTCTGGCCGGGGCCTTGAACGCCGATATCCCCAATGTCGGCACCACCACCTTCCGCCCGCCCTATACGCCGGTGACCTTTGGTGCCTTGGCCGGTGAGGCCCGGGGTGAGATTTTCCAACCCCTGCGCCGCAGCCCAATCCACGACTGGAACGCGGCCAATGGTGCTTATTTCGAACCCGTTGGCCTGTGGCGCAGGCCCTATTGCTTTCCGCGCGGCGGCGAGAACCATGCCCAGGCGGTGGAACGTGAGATCTTGAACACGCGGGCTAAGGTCGGGCTGCTGGATGCCTCGACCCTTGGCAAGCTGATCGTCAAGGGGCCGGATGCGGGCCGCTTTCTTGATATGCTGTACACCGGCGTCATGTCCTCACTTCCCATCGGCAAATGCCGCTACGGGCTGATGTGCAACGAAAACGGCTTTCTGTCCGATGACGGTGTGGTCGTGCGCCTGACCGAGGATTCGTGGCTGTGCCACACCACAACCGGCGGGGCTGACCGCATCCACGGCCATATGGAAGACTGGCTGCAATGCGAATGGTACGATTGGCAGGTCTATATCGCCAACGTGACCGAACAATACGCGCAGATCGCCGTCGCTGGCCCGCAATCGCGGGCGCTGTTGGAAAAGCTGGGCGGCATGGATGTCAGTTCCGAAACGCTGCCCTTCATGGCGTTTGCCGATGGGGAATTGGGTGGCCTTCCGGTCCGCGTTTACCGGATCAGCTTTTCCGGCGAATTGTCCTATGAACTTGCGGTTCCGGCGTCGTATGGGTTGGAGCTGTGGGAGAAACTGGTGGCGGCGGGCGCTGACCTTGGCGTGATGCCTTACGGCACCGAAGCCATGCACATCATGCGGGCCGAAAAGGGTTTCATCATGATCGGCGATGAAACCGACGGCACGGTGATCCCGCAAGACCTGAACCTTGGCTGGGCGATATCCAAGAAAAAGGCCGATTATCTGGGCAAACGCGGGCAAGAGCGCAGCTTCCTCGCCAATCCCGACCGCTGGAAACTGGCCGGGTTTGAAACGCTGGACGGGTCGGTGATCCAGGATGGCAGCTATATCGTCGCCGACGGTGTGAATGCCAACGGGCAGGGCAACACGCAAGGGCGCGTCACCTCGACCTATTATTCACCCACCCTTAAAAAGGGCATCGCGATGGGGCTGATCAAGGGCGGTCTGACCCGGATGGATGAGGTGGTAGAGTTTACCAAGCTGGGCAGCCCGCCCATCAAGGCCAGGGTCGTCGATCCGGTGTTTTATGACAAAGAGGGCAAGAACAATGGGTAAGCCTTTGGCACCGATGGGCAATGCCCACTACGACGGCTTCGCCAATATCCGCGAAATCGGCCCGCTTGGCATGATATCGGTGCGCGCCAAACCTGATGTGCCGGGACTGTCAGAGGCGTTTGCAGCGCTTGGCCTGACTCTCCCAGCCCCACGCCGCATCACGGTTGCGGGTGACAAGGCAGCAGGCTGGATGAGCCCGGATGAATTCCTGCTGATCGTCCCCTATGCTGACGTGGTCGCCGCGGTGGCCACCCTGTCGGCCAGCCTTGCGGGGCAGCACCACCTTGTGGCCAATGTCTCGGACGCCCGCGCGGTGTTCCGCATTCAAGGCACCAAGGCCGATCAGGTCCTGAAAAAGCTGTGTCCCGTTGATATCGGTGGCCTTGCGCCCGGTGAGTTGCGCCGCACACGCGCCGCACAGGTCGCAGCGGCGTTCTGGAAAGACGACGACGGCTACACGCTGGTGTGCTTTCGGTCCGTGGCGGGCTATATGATGGGCTTGTTGAGCCATTCCGCCCAACCCGGGTCGGAACTGTTCTAAGCCGATCCGCGTTGTTCTTGCGTTGCTGCCCTTGACCTTGCCGCACCGCCCCTTCTTATTACGCGCCATCACCCGATCATCGAAAAACAGGAGTTTGCCATGGCTTTCACCCTTCCCGAACTGCCCTATGCCCACGATGCGCTCGCCGCACTTGGCATGTCGAAGGAAACCCTCGAATTCCACCACGACATCCACCACAAGGCCTATGTCGACAACGGCAACAAGCTGATTGCCGGGACCGAGTGGGACACCAAATCGCTTGAAGATATCGTCAAAGGCACCTACGCCGCCGGGTCCGTGGCGCAAAGCGGTCTGTTCAACAACGCCTCGCAGCACTGGAACCACAACCTGTTCTGGGAAGTGATGGGGCCGTCGGGCAAGACCATGCCAACCGCGCTGGAGACCGCTATCGTCGCCTCGTTCGGGTCGGTTGCCAAGTTCAAGGAAGACTTCGCCGCCGCAGGGGCCGGTCAGTTCGGCTCTGGCTGGGCGTGGCTGGTCAAGGATTCGTCGGGTGCGTTGAAGGTCACCAAGACGGAAAACGGCGTGAACCCCCTGTGCTTCGGCCAGACCGCCCTTCTGGGCTGCGACGTGTGGGAGCATTCGTATTACATCGACTTCCGCAACAAGCGCCCGGCCTATATCAGCAACTTCCTTGAAAAGCTGGTGGACTGGGAAGCCGTCGCTGGCAAGATGTAACTAGACTGCGCGCGCAGCCCGTGCGGCTGCGCGTGTCCCTTCTGACATGCGGTCAGACGCGATGATGAGATCCAAAATTGCGTCCGTCTTGCCGGCAGCAATCAGGGCGCGGGCATTAGAGACCCGGGTGCGGCATGCAGCCGACGTCCATCCGGTCAAAGACTGCAAGTCGGCGGCAGCGTCACCGTGGCTTTGCGCCCCAGAAAACAGCGCGAGATGGGTCACAAAACACGCCATCCCGACAGAACGTAAACGCCGCATCATAACATCGTCATTCATGGCATCACCCGTGGAGGCGCGTTTGTTTCAAGCAGGGCAGAAAGTGCCTCTACCCCGCTCAACACGCTGAAATGGCCGCGCAGGCTGGGATCGGCAAAGCCCTGTTCGATGACGTGATCAAGAAGGGCGATCAGCGGTTGCCAGTAGCCCGCAACATCAATCAGCCAGATCGGTTTGCGGTGCAGGCCGATCTGTGCCCAGGTCAGCACCTCAAAGAACTCATCCAGACTGCCAGCGCCGCCCGGCAGCAACGCAATCGCGTCGGCATTCATGAACATCACCTTTTTGCGTTCATGCATCGTTTCGGTGATGACAAAGGTGGTCAGGTCGCGCTTGCCGACCTCCATCGCCAGCAGATGCGTCGGGATCACGCCAAGGGTCGCCGCCCCTGCGGTTTGCACCGCCCGCGCCACCTCACCCATCAGGCCGACATCGCCTGCGCCGTAGACCAGCCGCCAACTGGCCTGCGCAATGGCCCGGCCTGTTGCAGCCGCAGCCGCCCGATGTACCGGGTTTGTTCCCATCCGAGCGCCACAAAACACGCAAACCGACCGTTGTGCTGCCGATGAAGCGGAACCCTGCGGTGACATATGGGAAAAATCTCTGAAAACCAGTTGCTTTGATCAGGATAACGGGGAATGTGGCGAAAGGAAAGCAGGGGCCGGTTCCAGAAGCCCCGCTTCCGAGTGGGAAGTTCGGGGGACGGAATGGCGGCTTGGAAAGAGATGACCTCTGGCACCAAAGCCACGGTGATCGCCATTGTGGCGATCCTGTTCGGCGTTGGCGGGTATGAGGTCTTCAAGGACAAAGAGGCTGGCGTCTCGACGGCCGCCGATAAAACCGCAGCGCAGGTTACAGCGCCCGCGATGCCAAAGCCTGCCGCGACAGACGCCTCACCGACAGCCCCTGCCACAGATGCCACCGCCTCAGGCGCCACGGCAGCAGATGCGGCCAGCACGGTCCCGGCATCCCCCACGCCAGATGCAGCCCCTGATGCCACGGCAACAACCACCGCCGCGCCTGATACAACCAGCGCGGCTGATGCCACTGCGACCGCTGATACTGCGACAACCGCTCCGGCAACCGGTACTGCGACAACCGCTCCGGCAACTGACACAGCGATGGCCGCAGTCGAGGCTGCTACCGCAACCGCCGCTGACCCCACCGGGACGGCTGCCGATGCGACTGCCGCAGCCGCCCAAATGGCCGCGACCCCCGAACCTGCGCCAGCCCCCAGCTTTGATGTCGTGCGCATCGACCCGACCGGGTCTGCCGTGATCGCGGGGCAAGTCGGCCCGGCGGCAAAAATCTCGGTTCTGGTTGATGGGGCAGAGGTGGCCAATACCACTGCCGACTCCTCGGGCAAGTTCGTTGCGATGTTTGATCTGCCTGCCGCAGGGGCGGGCCGCCTGATGACCATGGTTGCCACGCTGTCGGACGGCACCACGGTTGACTCGCAAACCTCGGTCGCTTTGGCAGCAACTGTAGCACCGCCGCCGGTGATCGCTGATGCGACACCCATGGCGGACGCGTCCACCGCACCGCTGCCCGGTGCGATCGACACCAATGCTGCGGCGACGACGGCAGAGGCCACAACACCCGCACCGACTGGCACAGCCGATACCGGCAGCATGACGGCAGATGCCAGCACAACGCCGCCCGCCACGACAACCGAGGCCACGACAACGCCAGCCCCGATGGCAACCGATGCGACTGCAACCGCCCAGACCGCCCCAGCCCAAACCGCCCCAGCCCAAACCGGCACCACAGCGCTTGCCTTGACCGATCAGGGTGCCAAGGTGCTGCAGACCGGCACCGATATCGCGCCAGAGGTTGCGGCGAACGTGACGATCGACACCATCGCCTACCCGTCCTCGACTGATGTGCAATTCGGCGGGCGGGGCAAGCCGGGTGATTTTGTGCGCCTGTACCTGAACAATGCGCCCTTGGGTCAACCAACGCCGATTGGACAGGACGGGTCATGGAACCAGACCCAAATCGGGGTGGAGCCGAAAATCTACACCCTGCGCGTGGACGAGATGGACGCCACCGGCAAGGTCACCTCTCGCTACGAAACCCCGTTCAAACGCGAAACACCCGAGGCTTTGGCCGCAGCCAACGGCACCGCCACGGTTGCACCTGCCGCCCCAGACGCCAATGCGACCGCCAGCACGGACACGACCAAGGCGATGGCTACAACCTCCGCTGGTGACGCCGTTGCTACCGCTACAGATTCGACGGCCACAGACACGACAGCTTCAACCGGCACCGCAACCGCAACCACGTCGACAACTGCTGCAACACCAATCGCCCCGGTTGCGCCTGTCACGGTCACCGTTCAACCCGGCTATACGCTTTGGGGCATCGCCAAGCGGCAGTTCGGCGACGGCGTGTTGTATGTGCAGGTCTACGAGGCCAACAAGGACAAGATCAAGAACCCCGACCTGATCTATCCGGGCCAGGTCTTTACGGTTCCCAAGGGCTGACGGCGGAGCGATTACAAGAACGGGTGGCTGAACGAACTTGACGACCGGGCCATCAAAAGAACTGCGCAGCCTGCGGCACCGCAGATCGCAGCGTCGGCAGCCGGACTTATCGCGCGGTTCATGACACCAGTATCAACGCGCTGGACCAACCGTTGCTATCCTCCCGGCAGCGACCACAATCCACCGCGTGCGGCTCAAGCCAAACGCCATCCCGATCCTTCGAACGGTCCGCATAAAAAGCACGAACCGGCTTTCCCCGCCCGCCATTCGCCACTCGCGAAACACCTGCCCGATCATTTTTCAATCAAACATCATCCGCCACTCCGCAGGAAACCCGGCGCCTAGGCCTTTACTTATCGCCCAACCTCCCCCAAGTCTGCAGTGCCCGCCGGACCACTCCGCGCTTCGGGCAAAGGGACATTGAATGCGCAGCCTTGCCTCAACCGCCACCACCGCCGACATCACCAAAACGCCCGCCAGCGGCTGGCAGACGATGAAACGCATCGCCCCTTACCTGTGGCCGAAGGGCGAGCTTTGGGTCAAACAGCGCGTGGTTTTTGCGCTTTTGCTGCTGTTCATCTCAAAGGTCGTGTCGGTCTGCACGCCCTACCTGTACAAAAAGGCGGTCGATGCGCTGACCAACCATTCGGGCACCGACATGGGGCAGGCCTTGCTGCTGGGCGCTGTCGGCATGACGGTGGCCTACGGTCTGGCCCGCATGGGATCTGTGTTTTTTGGAGAGATGCGCGACTGGGTCTTTGTTCGGGTCGGCCAGCGTGCCTTGCGCAAGCTGGCGTTTGAGACGTTCACCCACATCCACCGTTTGTCGATGCGCTATCACATCACCCGCAAGACCGGCGGCCTGTCCCGCGTGATCGAACGCGGTGTGAAGGGCGTCGATTTCCTTTTGCGCTTCATGCTGTTTTCGATCATCCCGCTGATCCTGGAACTGACCATGGTTTCGGTGATCTTCGCGCTGTATTTCGGCTGGGTCTACATGGTGGTCGTGCTGGCCACCATCACGCTGTACGTGACCTACACCTTCAAGGTCACCGAATGGCGCGTGCAGATCCGCCGGGCGATGAACGATCAGGACACCGATGCCAACCAAAAGGCGATCGATTCCCTTCTGAACTACGAAACCGTCAAGTATTTCAACGCCGAAGCGCGTGAGGCTGACCGTTACGACCGCGCCATGGCGATGTATGAAGGCTTTGCCGTGCGCACCGGGCAATCGCTTTCGGTGCTGAACATCGGGCAGAACGTCATCATCACCATCGGCCTGATCATCGTCATGGTGATGTCGGCGATTGGCGTCCAGCAGGGCCGCTTCACGGTCGGCGACTTTGTCATGGTCAACGCCTATATGATGCAGATCACATTGCCGTTGGGCTTTCTGGGCACCGTGTACCGCGAAATCCGCCAGGCTTTGGTCGATATGGGTGAGATGTTTGGCCTTCTGTCACAACCGGCCGAAATCAACGACGCCCCGAACGCGCCCGACCTGAAAGTGCCGCAGGGTGAGGTGGTGTTTGACAATGTCACCTTCGCCTATGACGCCAACCGACCGATCCTGAAAGGGATTTCGCTGCGCGTCGGGCCGGGGCAAAAGATTGCGCTCGTCGGCCCCTCAGGCTCTGGCAAATCGACCATCGGGCGGCTGTTGTTCCGGTTTTACGAGGTGACGGGCGGGGCGATCCGGATTGACGGGCAGGATATCAGGTCGGTCACCCAAACCTCTCTGCACCAATCCATCGGCGTGGTGCCGCAGGATACTGTGCTGTTCAACGACACGGTCTATTACAACATCGCTTACGGCAACCCCGACGCCCCGCGTGAGGCGGTAGAGGCTGCGGCCAAAGCGGCCAAGATTCACGACTTCATCATATCGCTGCCCGATGGCTACAACGCCAAGGTCGGCGAACGTGGCCTGAAACTGTCGGGCGGCGAAAAGCAGCGTGTCGGCATTGCCCGCACCCTGCTGAAAAACCCGCCGATCCTGATTCTGGATGAGGCGACCTCGGCCCTTGATACCCAGACCGAACGTGACATTCAGGACAGTTTGAAACTGATGGGGCAGGGCCGTTCGGTCATCACCATCGCGCACCGCCTGTCCACCATCGCCGACAGCGACCTGATCCTGGTGCTGGAACAGGGCGAAGTGGTCGAACAAGGCTCGCACGAGATGCTGTTGGCCAAGGGCGGGCGCTACAGCCAGATGTGGGAACGCCAGTCGGCGGAAGAGATGGAAAGCACGGTCACCGGGGTTGGCCCGGAAACCGGAGCGGACAGAAACCCCGACTACTCTGTCCTGCGGGCGGATGGGCGGTACACCCGCGTTCCGGGTTGATCGGCGCGGCCCTGCCACTTGGGCGTCAGGGCTTTGCAACCGCCCCGCATCCCGTGTAAGACGGTCGCAAATCAGGAGTCCCCATGAGCACGCCAGACAGTTTCGTCGATGAGGTCACCGATGCCGTGCGGCGTGACAGGCTTTATGCGGGGTTTCGCAAATATGGCTGGATCGGCGTTCTTCTGGTCGTGCTGATCGTCGGCGGCGCTGCCTTCAACGAATGGCAAAAGGCCAAGGCCAATGCCCGGGCCGAAGGTTTTGGCGATGCGGTCACCGCAGCTTTGGAAAAGACCGACCCGGCAGAGCGGGCAACAGCCCTGAACGCCGTGGCCGCTGACGGTGATCAGGCGGCCCTGCTGGCGCTGCTGAAAGCGTCCAACCCTGCGTCTGACAAGGCGGCGTCACTGGCCGCACTTGATGCGCTTGCCGCCGACACCGCCCGCCCGCAGATTTACCGCGACCTTGCCACGCTGAAGCGCGTGGTGATTGCCGGGACCGATCAGCCATTGGCCGACCGCCGCGCTGCCCTGACAGCGCTTGATGTCGCCGGTCGCCCGCTGCGGGTGCTGGCCGAAGAACAACTGGCCTATCTGCTCTTGGAAGAGGGCAAGACAGATGACGCGCTGAAGGCCCTGATCACGCTGGTTCAGGATCAGGAAGCGCCGGCTGGCCTGCGCCAACGTCTGGGCTTGGCGATCACCGCTCTGGGCGGTACGGTGCCAGAAGCGAAACCTGCGGCAAACGCTGCAGCTCCCTCTCAGGGTTAAGGCAAAAGCAATGACCGCCAGACGACAGCAAGGCTTTGGATTGGGCAAGGCGGTCCTGTGGGCAGTCATCGCAGGCGTGACGCTGGTGGCGTGCCAAAAGGATGTCATCCTGCAAGGTACGCGCTTTCCGGTGCGCGCCCCGTTGGACGCGTCCATCCCGGTCGATGGCCAGCCCGATCCAGTGGCACCGCCTGACCGGCCCGACAACCTGTCCGCTCCGATTTCCCTGCCCGGTGCAATCTCTAACGCCGACTGGCCGCAGCGCGGTGGGTCGGTGCGCCACAGCGGGCCGAACGGTGCGCTAAGTACCGCCCCGCAACTGGTGTGGAGTGTTGATGTCGGTGCGGGCAATTCGCACAAGAACCGCATCAGTGCCGCGCCGGTTGTGTCGGGTGGTGCGGTGTTTGTCATGGATGCGCTGGCCGGTGTGACGGCGGTTTCGGTGCAGGGGGCCAAGCTGTGGCACGCTGACCTGACAGCGGCGTTTGACAATGGCGGTGGTCTGTCAGGCGGCGGTCTGGCGGTTGACGGCGCACGCCTGTACGCCACCACCGGCTACGGCGAGACGATTGCGATGAACGCCGCCGACGGGTCGATCCTGTGGCGTCAGCGCCTTGGCTCCATGGCGAACGGTGCGCCTGCTGTTGCGGGCAATCTGGTGTTTGTTGTCGGCAACGATGGCTCTGGCTGGGCGCTGAACGCCGCCAACGGGCGCATCGCATGGCAAACCACTGGCGCGACAAATGTGGAGTCGTTCCGGTTTGATGCGGGTGCCTCACCTGCGGTCGATGGCAAGACGGTGGTGTTTCCCTTCTCAAGCGGCATTATTCTGGGTGTCGATGCGGGCACCGGCACCCAGCTTTGGTCGGCCGCCGTGTCAGGCACTCGTCTTGGGCGGGCCTATGCCACGTCGGGCGACGTGACCGGCGACCCGGTCATCACCGGCGGCATCATCTATGTCGGAACCGAAGGCGGCCAGACCGGAGCGTTCCTTGAATCGACCGGCGCACAAGTCTGGATCGCGGGTGAGGGCGCTTTGAACCCGCCCCTTGTGGTCGGCGGTTCGGTGTTTGTCGCCAATGACGAAGGCCGCCTTGTGCGTATGAATGCCAGCAATGGCCAGACGATCTGGGCGGTTGATCTGCCGTATTTTCCGGTTCAGAAGGCCAAAAAGAACAGCCGGATCACCGCCAGCTTTGGCCCGGTTCTGGCGGGAAGCCATCTGATCGTGGCCTCTGATGACGGGGTGCTGCGGTCGTTCAACGCAACGGATGGCAGTCTTGCGGGGCAAACCCCGCTGCCCGGTGGGGCTGCAACCCCGGTTGCCCTTGCGCAAGGCCTGCTGTTCGTCGTCAACACCAAGGGCCAACTTCTGGCTTTCCGCTGATCGCGGTTGGGTGTAAGGCAAGCGCTTGTTAGCGCAAGGACCTTCCATGAGCTTTACCCTCGCCATCGTGGGCCGCCCCAATGTGGGCAAATCCACCCTGTTCAACCGGCTTGTCGGCCGCAAGCTGGCCTTGGTCGATGACCAGCCCGGCGTGACGCGGGATTTGCGCGAGGGGGATGCCAAACTGTTCGACCTGCGCTTTACCGTGATCGACACGGCGGGCTTGGAAGAGGTGACCGACGACAGCCTGCAAGGCCGGATGCGCCGCCTGACCGAACGCGCCGTTGATATGGCCGATGTGTCGCTGTTCTTGATTGATGGCCGGGTTGGCGTGACCCCCTCGGACGAAACCTTCGCCGACATTTTGCGCAAAAAGGGGGCCAAGGTGATCCTTGGCGTCAACAAGGCCGAAGGCAAGGCCGGTGATGCCGGCGCGTTGGAGGGGTGGAGCCTTGGTTTGGGCGAACCGATCCGCCTGTCCGCCGAACATGGGGAGGGCATTGACGATCTGTACAACGCCCTGAAGCCCTATGAAGAGCAATTTGCCGCCCGCGCCGAAGAAGATGCCCCGGTGGTTGACGTCGACATCTCTGAAGAAGAGGCGGAGTTGGAACCCGACGACGTGTTGTGGCGTCCGACGCTTGAAAAGCCCCTGCAAATCGCAGTGATCGGTCGTCCGAACGCCGGTAAATCAACGCTGATCAACACGATCCTTGGGTTTGACCGCCTGCTGACCGGGCCAGAGGCGGGCATCACCCGCGACGCCATCTCTGTCAAAACCGAATGGCTGGGCACGCCGACCCGGATTTTTGACACGGCAGGTATGCGCAAAAAGGGCAAGGTCGTCGAAAAGCTGGAAAAGCTGTCGGTCGCGGACGGATTGCGTGCCGTGCGTTTTGCCGAAGTGGTGGTCGTGCTGCTGGACGTCGAAATTCCGTTTGAAACCCAAGACTTGCGCATCTGCGACTTTGCCGAGACGGAAGGGCGCGCTGTGGTCGTGGCCGTCAACAAATGGGATCTTGAGGATGAAAAGCAGGACAAGCTGGCCGAACTGAAAGAGATGTTCGAACGCCTGTTGCCGCAGTTGCGCGGCGCACCCCTCGTCACGATCTCTGGCAAGACCGGGCGCGGGATGGACCGGCTGCACGAGGCGATCCTGAAGGCGCACGCCGTCTGGAACCGCCGCGTGCCGACCGCCCGGCTGAACACCTGGCTGGGGGCGATGACAGAGGCGCACCCGCCTCCGGCGCCGGGCGGCAAGCGCATCCGCATGCGTTATATGACCCAGGTGAAGACCCGTCCGCCGGGCTTTATCGTGATGTGTTCGCATCCCGAGGATATGCCCGACAGCTACCGGCGCTATCTGGTCAACGGCTTGCGCGAACATTTCGACATGCCCGGCACACCGATCCGCCTGACGCTGCGGTCACAAGGCGACAAGAACCCGTTCAAGAACCCCAAGTTCAACACGCCCTCACGGTTGCGCAAGCACTTGGACGGTCCGAAAAAGCCCTGAGGTTTTGGCATGCTGCCGCCAAGGCTGGGGGGTTTCACACCCCCCAGACCCCCTGTGGAGTATTTCTGAAAGAGCAATCGAAAGAGGCGCTTACAGGCCGATCATCGCGCGGATTTCGTCTGGGGTGACTCCTTCGGCACGGTATTTCGACAGGGCCCGGGCGTCATCGCGTTTGGCGAGGCGTTTGCCCTGGTCATCGCGGATCAGGCGGTGGTGGTGATAGGCGGGCGTCGGCAGGTCGAGAAGGTGCTGCAAAGCGACATGCAGCGGGGTGGCGGCGAACAGGTCTTCGCCCCGGGTGACCTCGGTGATGTTTTGGGCGGCATCATCGACCACGACGGCCAGGTGATAGGCGACGCCAATATCGCGGCGGGACAGGATCACGTCGCCGATGGTTTGGATGAGTTGGGCCGGGTTGAATTTAAGCGTACCGGGATGGGTGCCGGTTTCGGTAAAGCCAAGGTCGGGCAACAGGTGGGCGGCTTTGGTCAGGTTCAGGCGCAGTGCGCCGTGCTGATGACCAGCCTCGCGGCAGGTGCCGGGATAAATCGGGCCATCGGCACCCTCTTGCGGGGCGGACAGGGCGGCGCGGATGTCAGCGCGGGTGCAGGTGCAATGGTAGGTCAGACCTTGCGCCGTCAGCTGCGCCAGTGCCGCATCATACGCGGGCTGCCGGTCGGACTGGCGCATCACCGGGGTTTCCCATGTCAGGCCAAGCCATTGCAGGTCTTGATAAATCTGCGCCTCCCACTGTGGTTTGCAGCGGATGCGGTCGATATCCTCGATCCGGATCAGGAAGCGGTCACCGCGTTCGGCGGCCACCAAAGCGGCATAGGCGTGGCCCAGATGCAGCGGGCCGGTCGGCGAGGGCGCAAACCGGGTTACACGAGCCATTGGGTGAATGACGCCTTGGCGCGGTCGGTATAGGCTTTGTAGCGGGTTTGGCGACCCTTGCGCCCGCCTTTGGCGTCAATCGATGGGAACAGGCCGAAATTCACGTTCATCGGCTGAAAGGTTTTCGCCTCGGCCCCGCCGGTGATGTGGGTGATCAGCGCCCCCATGGCCGTATCAGGCGGCGGTGGCGGCAGGGTTTGGCCCTTCATTTCGGCGGCGGCCATGCGGCCTGCGACCAGACCCATCGCGGCGGATTCGACATAGCCCTCAACCCCGGTGATCTGACCCGCAAAGCGGATGTTGGGCCGCGATTTCAGGCGCATCTGATCATCGAGCAAGGTGGGGGAGTTGATGAAAGTGTTGCGGTGAATGCCGCCCAACCGTGCAAAACTCGCCTCCTCAAGTCCGGGAATCATTTTGAAAACAGCCAGTTGCGCGCCGTACTTCATCTTGGTCTGAAAGCCTACGATGTTGTACAATGTGCCCAGCTTGTTGTCGCGGCGCAACTGCACAACAGCATAGGGTTTGACCGGGCTGTGCGCGTTGGTCAGACCAACCGGCTTCATCGGGCCAAAGCGCAGGGTTTCGCGGCCACGTTCGGCCATCACTTCGATCGGCAGGCAGCCGTCGAAGTAACCTGCCGTTTCGCCTGCGTGAAATTCGGTCTTTTCGGCGGCCAGAAGCGCGTCGATGAAAGCGTAATACTGATCGCGGTTCATCGGGCAGTTCATGTAGGCGGTCTGCTCTTCGACCGTGTCGCCCTTGTCGTAACGGCTTTGCATCCAGGCCACCGACATATCGACCGTATCGGCATAAACGATGGGGGCGATGGCGTCAAAGAAGGCCAAAGCCTCGGCATGGGTTTCGCGGCGGATTGATTCGGCAAGGGAAGGCGAGGTTGCGGGGCCGGTGGCGATGATCCAGTGACCAGATGAAGGAAGTTCGGTAACCTCTTCATACGACGTGGAAATCAGCGGATGGGACTTCAGCTTTTCGGTCACATGGGCGGCAAACGGATCACGGTCAACCGCCAGCGCACCCCCGGCAGGCAGACGGTGCGCCTCGGCCGCATGCAGGATCAGACCGTTGGCCGCACGCATTTCCCAATGCAGCAGACCAACGGCGTTTTGTTCGTCATCATCCGAGCGGAATGAATTTGAACAGACCATTTCGGCAAAATCGCCGGTGCGGTGGGCGAAGGTTTTGACCTGCGGGCGCATTTCGTGCAGCACGACCGGGACGCCAAGTTGGGCCGCCTGCCATGCGGCTTCGGAGCCTGCCATGCCGCCGCCGATGATGTGTAAATGTTCCATGCGGGGGATTTAGGAGGTTTTGACTGGGAAAGAAAGGGAGTGAAGGGCGGCGCGTTCTTTGGCGACGTATGGGGCGGGGTCTTCACCGTGGTAGCGGCCCAATGCGCTGGCCTTGTCAAAAAAGCCCTGTGCGGGCAGGTTCTGGTTCAGTCTGCCACAGACAAGGGCGGCGCGGAAGGGCAGGCCAAGTGCCGCATCCTGTTCCATCAACCGCTCCAGCGCATCGGTCAGGCGGGCGATGGTGGCAGCGCCGGTCAGACCAAGGTCTTTGGCCAACGCGCCATAGGTCACGGTCTCGTTCAGCGCGGCCAGCTGGGCCAGCCGCGCTTCAAGGCCGGGGGTCACTCATCCCCCTGTTCGGGCACCCGCGCCACTGACACAACCTCTTCACCGCTGGTGGCTGTGTTCAGCACTTTCACGCCGCCCGCGCCGCGAGAGCGGAAGCTGATCTGGTCCACCGGCACGCGGATGGATTGCCCGGTAGAGGTGGCCAGCATGATCTGATCGGACACCTCTACCTTGAAGGACGCAATCAGCGCGCCGCCGCGCATCGCGGAGTCCATCGCCTTGACCCCCATGCCGCCGCGTCCGCGCACCGGATAATCGTGGCTGGACGACAACTTACCGGTGCCAGAGGTGGTAATCGTCAAGATCAGATCCTCGGCTGCCGACAGTTCGGCATAGCGTTCGGGGGACAGTTGGCCGAGGTCGGCGGTTGCCGCTTCAACCGTTTCGGCCTCACCTGCATCCACCTCGGGTTCCGCCTCATCCGCCTCGGCCTCATCCACCACACCGGCCATCAGGCGGCGTTGTTTCAGGTAGGCTTCACGCTCTGCCGGGTCGGTTTCAAAGTGGCGGATCACCGACATGCTGACGACTTTGTCGCCATCAGCCAGACGAATCCCCCGCACCCCGGTTGACCCACGCGATTTGAACACGCGAATCTCGGTGGTTGAAAACCGTATGGCGCGACCCAATGCCGTCACCAGCATCACATCATCCTGATCATCGCAGATCGCGGCGTTGACCAGCGTCACCCCGTCGGGCAACTTCATCGCGATCTTGCCGTTGCGCTGAACGTTGGTGAAATCCGACAGATCGTTCTGGCGCGCATCGCCGTCAGAGGTGGCAAAGACGATCTGCAGGCTGGCCCAATCCTCCTCTGGCACATCGACCGGCATCAGGGCTGCGATCGACACGCCGGGATCAATCGGCAGGATGTTGACCATCGCCTTGCCCTTGGCGGTGCGCCCCGCCAGCGGCAGGCGCCAGGTCTTCAGCTTGTAGACCATGCCGTCAGTGGTGAAAAACAACAGCGGCGTGTGGGTGTTCGCGACAAACAGGGTCGTGACCACGTCATCATCCTTGGTCGCCATCGAGGACAGACCCTTGCCGCCACGGTTTTGCTGGCGAAACTCGGCCAAAGGCGTGCGCTTGATGTAACCGCCCGAGGTGATGGTGACGACCATATCCTCACGCTCAATCAGGTCTTCGTCTTCCATATCGCCCGACCAGTCGACAATTTCGGTACGGCGCGGCACGGCGAACAGCGCCTTTATCTCGCGCAGTTCGTTGGAAATAATCTCCATGATCCGGTCACGGCTGCCAAGGATTTCCAAGTAATCCTTGATCTTTAGCGCCAGTTCTTCAAGTTCGTCGGTAACTTCCTTGACGCCAAGTGCGGTCAGGCGTTGCAGGCGCAGTTCCAGAATGGCGCGGGCCTGGGCTTCTGAAAGATTATAGGTGCCGTCGTCGTTCATCGTATGGCTGGGGTCGTCGATCAGCCGGATATAGGGCGCGATATCGACGGCTGGCCAGCGCCGCGTCATCAGCTTTTCGCGCGCTTCAGCCGCATCAGCGCTGGCGCGGATGGTGCGCACAATCTCGTCCACGTTCGACACGGCAACTGCCAGACCGCACAGGATATGGCTGCGTTCGCGGGCTTTGCGCAGTTCAAACGCGGTGCGGCGCGCCACAACTTCCTCACGGAAGGTCAGGAAATGGCTGAGGAAATCGCGAAGCGTCAAGGTTTCAGGCCGCCCGCCATTCAACGCCAGCATGTTGCATGCGAAAGAGGTTTGCATCGGTGTAAACCTGAACAACTGGTTCAGCACGACATCCGGCGTCGCATCGCGCTTCAGTTCAATCACCACGCGCACGCCGATCCGGTCGGATTCGTCGGCAACGCCCGAGATTCCTTCGATTTTCTTTTCGCGCACCTGTTCGGCAATGATCTCGATCATCCGCGATTTGTTGACCTGATAGGGCACCTCGTCGATGATGATGGCAAAGCGGTCCTTGCGGATTTCCTCGATATGGGTTTTGGCGCGGATGATCACCGAACCGCGCCCCTCAAGATAGGCTTTGCGTGCCCCTGAACGGCCGAGGATCAGCGCCCCGGTCGGGAAATCGGGGGCGGGAATGATCTCGATCAGGCGCTCGGTTGACAGATCGGGGTCGTCGATCAGCGCCAGCGTGCCGTCGATGATTTCGCCAAGGTTGTGCGGCGGAATACGCGTCGCCATACCGACCGCAATGCCCTCTGCCCCGTTGACCAGCATGTTGGGATAGCGGGCGGGCAGAACCGTAGGCTCACGGTCCTTGCCGTCGTAATTGTCTTGAAAATCAACGGTATCCTTGTCGATATCGGCCAAAAGAAAGCTGGCGGGCTTGTCCATCCGCACTTCGGTATAACGCATCGCAGCCGCGTTATCGCCGTCCATCGACCCGAAATTGCCCTGGCCGTCCAACAGCTTCAGGCTCATCGAAAAGGGCTGCGCCATCCGAACCAGCGCGTCGTAAATCGCACTGTCGCCGTGCGGGTGGTACTTGCCCATCGTGTCACCGACCGGGCGCGCCGATTTGCGGTAGGGTTTGTCATGCGTGTTGGTCGTCTCGTGCATCGCAAAAAGAATGCGGCGGTGCACCGGTTTCAGCCCATCGCGCAAGTCCGGGATCGCCCGGCTGACGATCACCGACATGGCATAATCCAGATACGCCGTCTTCATTTCCGCAGAGATATCAACCTGCGGCCCGTGGCTGACGGGCTTTGGAGAATCTTCAGCGTTTTCAGGGGGTTCAGTCGTATCGCTCACGTTCGGGGCGCCTTCGGTGCAAGGTCAATTATTTGTGACGGCAGTTTAGCTGTCCTGACCCTTGGGTGCAAGGACGGATCACGTTCTGGCAGCCATTGAACCGGAGTGCCAACATACTGTTTTCATTGTAAATTAATGCGTCTGTGGCAGACTGAGTCCATCGCTCGGAACAGGAGGCGAAAATGCGTCCCACTCAGACGGAACTGATGCTGAAGGGCTGGGGGCTGACCACGGCGGAATTCTTCTACCGGATGCCGGATTACCGGTCGGTTCTGAACAGCTACATCTGGCAAGACTATGATCTTGCGCCGGATTATCCGACGCTGTTCAAGTTTGTCGAATTCTGGCAGGCCAAACTGGACGGCCCGCTGCATTCGGTGCGCTTCACCCACCGCAAACTGATTGCGCCGGGGGAGTGGCGCAATGTCACTGGGGAGTTTCGCCTGCACTAACAGCGGGTTTGGCATCCTGCTTCAGATATTTGCACGCCTCTTTGCGGGCCCAGGTTTTCATATGGGGGCCATGTTCGGCCATCCACAGCGCCACCCGCGCCGCATCGTGCTTGGACAAATCGCGCAGCCACCACGCGATGGCCTTCTGGATGAACCAATCCTTGTCCTCGACATACTGGCCAGCCCAGCCCAGAACCCGGTCGCGGGCGGCCACCTCTGCCGGTTTGGGAAAGTTCTGCTTGGTCCAGCCCAGCGTCATCACCAAAGCCGCGCGGCGCTGCCACATCAGGGGGGCCACGGTCCACGCCTCTACCTGATCCAGCCGGGACGGGTCAGCCATCAGCCGCCGCCTGCCCGCATCGCAGACATGGTCGGCAATCGCCCAGGCATCAAACTGCGGCACCCAGGAGGCGATCAGGTCCCACACCGCGCCATCATCGGCAATCCGCGCCTGCGTCAGCAGTTTGGCCGCAGCCACCCGGCCCTCATGGATATTGCTGTCCCACAGGCCCGCAGCCAAAGCCACCCGGCCCGCCACGTCCAACCCGGCCCGCCAGCCGGTGGCAAGTTCGGTGATCTGCGGCACCGTGACCCCCAGATACCGCCGATCCGCCTTGTGATAAGCCGCAGCCTCTGCGGCCTTTTGCGCATCGCCCAACGCCTCTAGGGCACCAATCGCGTCAAGCGGGGTCACAAGTTAGCCTCGATTCCAGTTGGCAGACCGTCAATCGAGCTGCGGTTGCGGGTGTCCCAATAGTCGGAAATGCCGGTATCACCCTTGTCTTCGGCCCAGCTTTTCAAAGTCCGGCGTTCCTTCACCCCTTCCATCAGAGGCACGGCATATCCGCAAGAGGTTTGCACCAGATCGACAGTAAGGTCATAGATTTGCCGCGCCCCGGCAATTGGGTCAAATTGCGCAAGAAGGCCAGCCCAATCGGGGGCGGTGCGGTGGATGGTGCGGGCCGTGCCATAGGCGCGCAGGATCAGCGGACGCGGCCCAAAGCTGCACCACATCACCGTCATCCGCGGATCAAGCGGAAGATGCGCTGCGGTTTCATTGCCAGAGCCTGTCAGGTTCAGCCAGATCAGCCGGTTCGGCCCCAGCACACGCAAGCTGTCCATGCCCTTTGGCGACAGGTTGATCCGCGCCTCGGGCGCTGTAGAGGCCACAAAGTAGATCGCTTGAGCCGCGATAAAGGCTTGATGATCCGCGTCAAATTTATCGAATTGCTTGGCCATTCATTCCACCGTCACAGATTTCGCAAGGTTTCTTGGCTGGTCCACGTCCGTCCCCTTGGCAATCGCGGTGTGATAGGCCAGCAGTTGCGCGGGCACCGCATACAGGATGGGCGCGAACACGCCGGACACTTCGGGCAGCGTCAGGGACCGCCACACGCCCTTGCCCGCCTCGGCGACACCCTTGGCGTCAGAGATCAGCAGCACCTTGCCATGCCGCGCCATCACCTCTTGCATGTTCGACACCGTCTTGTCGAACAGGGCATCGCGGGGCGCCAGAACGATCACCGGCACCCGCGCATCAATCAGCGCGATCGGGCCGTGCTTCAGTTCACCTGATGCATAGCCTTCGGCGTGGATGTAGCTGATTTCCTTGAGTTTAAGCGCACCCTCCAACGCCAGCGGATACATAGACCCGCGCCCCAGAAACAAAACATCCTGCGCCTCGGCGAGTTCTTCGGCAATGCGGGCAATCTCGCCCGACAGCCCCATGGCGTGGCTCATCAGGCCTGGCAAAGCGGCCAGATCGGCCAGATGGCGCGCAAGGCCCGCCGCATCCAGCCGCCCCCGATCCACCGCCGCCTGCAACGCCAACAGCGCCAGTGTTGTCAACTGACAGGTGAACGCCTTGGTCGAGGCGACGCCCACCTCAACCCCCGCCATGATCGGCAACGCCAGATCCGCCTCACGCGCGATGGACGAGGTCGTCACATTCACCACCGCCACCACCTTGGCAACCTTGTCCTTGGCATAGCGCAGGGCGGCCAGCGTGTCCGCCGTTTCCCCCGACTGGCTGACGAACAGCGCCCATGACCGGTCACTCAACGGCGGCTCGCGGTAGCGGAATTCGGATGCGATATCAACGTCACAGGGCAGACCCGCGATCTGTTCAAACCAGTATTTCGCGACATGGCAGGCATAGGAGGCCGTCCCGCAGGCCACCAGCGTCAGCCGGTCCACCCCGGTAAAATCGACGCCAGACGGCAACCGCAACGCACCGTCCGCCACGTAACGACCCAACGCGTCGGCAATCACCACCGGCTGCTCGGCGATCTCTTTGGCCATGAAATGCTTGTAGCCGCCCTTTTCGATCCGCGTCGCCTCAATCTGGATGCGGGTTTCGGCGCGGTTGGCGCGGCGGTCGGCCTCATCAAAAATCGTCGCCCCCATACGGGTGATCACCGCCCAGTCGCCCTCTTCCAGATAGGTGATGCGGTCGGTCATCGGGGCCAAAGCGATGGCATCTGAGCCGACAAACATCTCACCCACCCCGTGCCCGATGGCGAGGGGCGAGCCTTTGCGGGCCGCGATCATCAGATCATCCTCACCGTCAAACAGAAAGCACAGGGCGAACGCGCCGTGCAGGTGTTTGAGCGTCTCACGCGCCGCCTCAACCGGGGTGCGGCCAAGGTCCAGATACATCTGCACCAGAAGGGCGACGGTTTCGGTATCCGTTTCAGATTCGTGGCGGTAGCCCGCAGCCTCGACCTCGGCGCGCAACTCGCGAAAGTTTTCGATGATGCCGTTGTGGACGACCGCGACTTTCAGGGATTTGTGCGGGTGCGCGTTCAGCACGGTGGCAGCGCCGTGGGTGGCCCAGCGGGTGTGGCCGATGCCGGATTTGCCCGCCAAAGGGTCATGCACCAACAGGTCTGACAGGTTCACCAGCTTGCCCACGGCGCGCCTGCGGTCCAGCGCGCCGTGGTTTACGGTCGCAATCCCGGCCGAATCGTAGCCGCGGTATTCCAGCCGTTTCAGCGCCTCAACCAGCAAAGGTGCCGCTTCATGCGACCCCAGAACCCCAACGATGCCGCACATTATGCTGTTCCCTTCGCGGCCTTGACCGCCTTCAACCGCGCCATCAGCTTGGTCGCAAGCCCCGGTTTGTTGACCTGTTTTGCCCGCCCCAAAGCAAGCGCCTCTGCCGGCACGTCGTCGGTGATCACCGAACCAGAGGCGGTCAGCGCCCGGTCGCCCACCATTACCGGGGCCACCAGCATCGTGTTGGACCCGATGAAGACGTTTTTGCCAATCTCTGTGCGGTGTTTCATCACGCCGTCATAGTTGCAGGTCACCGTGCCCGCCCCGATATTGGTGAATTCGCCGATATGGGCATCGCCCAGATAGGTCAGATGGCCGACCTTGACCCCTTCATCCAGCACGGCATTCTTGATCTCGACAAAGTTGCCGACATGAACATCCTCGGCCAGTTCGGCCCCCGGACGCAGGCGGGCAAACGGGCCAACCACGGCCCCGCGCGAGATGTGGCAGCCTTCCAGATGGCAGAACGCCTTGATTTCGGCCCCCGATTCCACCGTGACCGCCGGGCCGAAGATGACATGCGGGCCGACCGTCGCATCCCGGCCGATATAGGTGTCCAACGCGAAGAACACGGTGTCCGGTGCGGTCAGCGTCACGCCGTTTTCCAACGCTGCCAGCCTTGCGCGGGTCTGAAAGGCCGCCTCGGCCTCGGCCAGTTGCACGCGGGTGTTGATGCCCAAAGTCTCTGCCTCGGGGCAAGTGACATAGCCGACTGTCAGCCCCTCGGCCCGGGCGAGTTCGACGATGTCGGTCAGGTAATATTCGCCCGCCGCATTGGCATTGCCGACCAGCGCCACCAGTTGGAACAGGGTCTTGGCATCTGCACAGACCACGCCAGAGTTGCACAGCGTGACCTTGCGCTCTGCCACGTTCGCCTCTTTATATTCCACGATCCGCAGCACCTGATCGCCGTCAACGATCAGGCGGCCATAACGACCCGGGTCTTTCGCTTCAAAGCCAAGGATCACCACGGCATGGGTGCTGCGCGCCGCCAGCATCGCCTCAAGCGTTTCCTGCTGCACAAAAGGGGTGTCACCGTACAGCACGATCGCCTCACCCTCGGCGTCAGCCAGAAGGGGGGCGGCCTGTGCCACCGCATGCGCTGTGCCCAGTTGCGGGTCCTGCACCACCACGTCGGTCGCCTCGTCAAACGCCCGGGCAGCTTTGGCCACCGCCTGCGCCTCGTGCCCGACGACGACCACGACACGCGACGGTTCCAGCGCACGGCCCACAGCCAAAGCATGATGCAGCATCGGCACGCCGGCGAGCGGATGAAGCACCTTGGGCAGGTCGGAATTCATCCGCGTCCCCATGCCAGCCGCCAAAACGATCAATGAAACCTGCATCTGCCTCTTTCCTTTGTCAGTGCCCCGTTTTACCCCGCAAGGGCCTGACGGCAAGGGGGCACAGCCTCACGCCGTGTTTCAGGTGAACAAAGTGGCAATTTGGGGGGGGGCAAGTGATGCGCACGGTGGTCTTTGATCTGGACGGCACCTTGGCTGATACGAGTGCGGATCTGCTGGCAGCCGCCAACGCCTGTTTTGAAAGCCTTGGCCACGGGCCGCAACTGGGCCCCGCCGATACGCTGACCGCGTTTCACGGCGGGCGGGCGATGCTGCGTGTCGGGTTCGGTCGGCTGGGGCTGGCTTGGACCGAGGATGACGTCGCCCGCGAATATCCCCGCCTGCTTGCCATCTACGCCGATGTGCTGGACCGCGAGACCCGTCTGTATCCCGGTGCGGTGCAAGCGGTCGAGACCCTGCGCGCCCAAGGCTACGCGACCGCGATTTGCACCAATAAGCCTGAAAGCCTCGCCGTCGAACTCGTCCGCCGCCTTGGCATCGCACCCCTGTTCGGTGCCCTGATCGGGGCGGATACGTTCCCGGTCCGCAAACCTGACCCGATGCCCTACCGTGCCGCCGTTGAACGGGCAGGCGGCACCGTGACGCGGTCTGTCCTGATCGGTGACA